>JAUMBK010000147.1:0-4104 GCA_032115795.1 Saprospiraceae bacterium
GCAATCAAAAAAGAAATTTCTGGGTAGCAAGTAAGGAAGTCAGGCCCCGCTTGTTCCGTAGGATTTGGAAACACTGTCACGAATTTTGCTGTATTGGCTTTGCAACCTGTATTATCTGTAAACGTAACTGTATCCCCGGGCATTACCAGGTTTTTATTGGCAGTAAAATTGGTTATTGGCTTTAAACGTTCAAGCACAGTAATCGCTTTTTGTTTAATTTTGGTATTGGTGCCTGCAATGTTTGCAGCTGTCAGTGAAACGAGGTGACTTCCGGTTTTTGCATATTTTACGACTGGATTTTGTTCTGTGCTCGTCGATGGCGTGCCATTTTGAAACGTCCATTTGTAGGTAACGGTATTATCCGTGCTTTGATCCAAAAAATGTACATCGTCGTCTCTGTAAATCGTATCTTTTGTTTGTGCAAAGTCCGCCACGGGTTTTATAACAGGATCACTTATGTGGATGTAATCGAGCTTTGTGATGGTATCTGTACCTCGTTCTGAAGTGACGAACAGAGTAACATCATATGCTCCGTTTGTTGTCCAGCTTACCAAGGGATTCGCTTCTGTGGATGTAGATGGATTGCCGTTTTCAAATGACCACCACCATTTAGTCGGTTTGAATGGAGTCAGGTCTGTAAACTGGATTGCCTGGTTGGCTCTTTCCGTTGTCTTTTCGGCACTAAATTCTGCAAGGACGGCTGTTTCAGCTTCCGGTTTTGGAAAAAACTGTCCCAGCCAGGTACCATAACTACGGCTTTCGCCAAAGCAGCCTGTAACCCAACTTTCGGTACGTCCATCAAAGAAACGCCTGGATGCAGTCGTGTAATCACCCCACCGCTCCAGGTTTCCTGTCAAAAAATCAACCTGACTATTACCTTCTTGCAGCGTGATGGGCTCGCTCCATTGAAACTGGTTTCCTTTGCCTTTACACACGCGTTGTTGTTGTGACGGGAACTGATCAGGTCCTGAGATGAGATAATTGATCAAAATCTCATTGTCATCCGGGGAATTGCCAAAAGCGGTAAAGGAAGGGTAGGCGAGGTCCTTTCCAGGGACAACCAGTACGTCAGCGGCAACCTCTCCTGTAATTACATCCATTCTTCCGTAAAAAAGACCAACATCTCCATTGGGTGTATTGACATGGCTTCCCATGTGAATCGTTCCGTTGAGAAACAATGTAGACCACAACCGTGAATCAAATGTATTTAAAACGGCAGAAGTGGCATTCTGGCGGCCATATGGTGCAAGTTCTGTTTTAAGTCCCAGTGTCTGAATACTGCGCAGCGATGGGTTTTCCTTCAAGGAACCGGTCGTGAAATGCAAATTGTATTTGTTTCCACCCAATTCTTCATTGCTTACGAAAAACATGTTTTTTTTGGCAAGGTCTGTCCATCCGCTGGGTGTTGGCACAAGATTAAAAGATGGTTGACCGTCTGCATCCCTGATATCATTGTAGTATTTCCACGTGAGTGACTGGCCTGAAAATCCAGCATGTTTATCGATTTGGTAAAGCACAGAATATTGCCATAAACCATCTGTGTTGCGCATGAGTCCTGCAACAAAAAGTTCTTCACCGGACAAGGCAATGTTGGGATAATCAAACCAGTTGTTATCTCCGGACGGGTTGCCATCTACCTTGTAATAATGCCATTCGCCCGTTGGATCTTCTGTTTTGGAAAAAGCAATGCACAAAAATGTGTTTGATGGCTCTGATCCATGAAGACACATAAATACAAACCTGTTTTTTTCAGTATCATACAGCACTCTGGGGTCGTACATGCGGGTGCCCAACCCAAGAAGGACAAAGAAATCTGCGAGCCCCCGGGAATAGGTTATTTTTCCATCCGGACCTGTAAATACTACATTCGAATTGATACCAGACACGATGAAACCATTCCGTGAGACAGCCATTGAATTATCCAGGGGGACACTGTTGTCTCTTTGGTTGCCGCGAAAATTTCTGCTTAGGTTTGGCACTATCGTGGAATCAAACACAACGGCTTCCTGGGATTTTTTTTGTTTTTGGGCTCGCTTGGATATGGATTGCAAGCGAAGCGAATCAAGCACGCGCTGGGGAACCGATGATGCGTGTAGAACACTGTTTAGTTTTCTCAGGCGCACATCCCAGTTTTCTTCCAGCAGCTGCGCCTCGGCGCTTCCGGATAAGAGGCTGTAAAATGGGCCAATTCCGGGATTTTCAATTACTTCTTTTCCGTTAACGTTGGGTGTTGGCCAGGATTGCTGTGCCTGTCCGACAAATGAAAGACCAGCGGTAATTAGCCCGGCTGCAAAGAGATTTCTCATACATTTCAGGTTAGCGTATGAGCAAATATACACAAATCACTGTACAAAGTATCGCTAGGTCAAAATAGGATAAATCATACAATAGAGGCAACAGATCAATAGCTGCCAAAATAACGTCGCAAAAACCATTCTGTGGTGAGTAATCCGAGGATAAGAAAGAACAGCCATTTCAATTCAATGATGTGACGCGTAGATTTACTTTCGTACAAGACGGGCCTGATTTGATTGTTTTGGAGGAGAGAATCAGTCAATGAAGTCAATTGTGCTGGATAAGTCATAAACCCTCCCATTTGCTCACTGAGTGCTTTCAGCATGCCATGGCGTGCCGTAAGATCAAATTGTTCCAGCTGTATGGCTTCAACTGAGAAACTTCCTGTTGCATTCAGGACTTTTCCGCCATAATTTGTGGTGGCATTATAGGTATAGCTCCCTTGCGGAAAGATACCGGCATCAAGTGTATAATACCTTTGTGTTCTTGAAAACGCAAACGTGTATTCTTTTCCTTTTTCATCTCTGATTACGAGCTGTATATCCGGATCATTGACCATTTCATATCCCTCATTGTACAGTTGTGCATCGAATAAAATGGGCTCATTGTCCTTGAACAGGTTTTTTGAAGTATTGACACGGAACTTCCTTTTGTCGGCTTTGACGGAGGTGAGAAGTACGGTTTTTCCCACCAGCTCGGCGATGAGATCATTGTTTTGATGTTGAAGATGGTCAAAAAACCGCCATTTCCAGATCCCTTCTCCACAAATGATCGCTGTTTTTATCCCGTTTCGCTCATCAAAGGCAATCAGAGGATAGGTTGTTTTAATTTTTTTAATGTTTTGGTATAAGTAGACACTTCCCGCACCCTGAAGTGCATATTCTCCAAACGGGACCTGAAGGGGAGGAAAGGTCTTTAATTGGTTTTTCAAGGCTTCACTTGTCGTGAAGAGCGAGAAAGCTGCATTAAAATCTGCCTGGATTTCTTCATTGTTTTTGCTGTTACCGGTGATGGTAAGTACGCGTTGGGCTGCATTGAATCTGGGTAGCGAGGTTTGCATTCCTACGATGAATATGCGGGGCATGCTTACCTTATCCAACTGATTTAGAACTGACGTCACATCAGCTGTTTCTGAAGGTAAATTGTGTAAAACAACCAGGCTATATTTGGAGAAATTGTCTTTAAAGTCTTTTAAGAACGCAATTTCTGGCTCATAATTTTTATTGGTAGAGAGAATGGCCTTTAATGCGCCAAGGTCAGGGTGGGGCGCATTTGCCAGTAAAAGTATTTTTTGTCTTCCGTCAAGGACTTCGATAAAAAGATCCCGGCTATTGTTTACCTTGTTTAGCTCTCCGTTCAGGACAGTGGTGCGCACCCTGTATCTGGCTATTCCCGGATTGGCAGCCCGCACCAAAAAAGTCTTGCTTGTGAAAAATGTTTTTTCTGCCAGGTTGATGGTCTCCGTAGAAAGGATAGTGCTTCTGTCCGATGTTATTTGTTCGAGGGTAAGCTGAATTGTACTTCCTGCACAATTGAAGCTGGATACATCCACCTGTACAGGAAACTGATCACCGAGATAGGCTATTTTATTGTATAGTGCATTTTGGATGTAGACATCTTTGCGTTGTGTTGTATCACCAAGTGCAATTGTGTAGACTGGTGCGCTAAATTTCCTGGCTTGGTAAAGGGGATTACTTCCTTCGTTGTATATTCCATCTGTCGCCAAAATGACGGCCCCAAGATTTTGATCGGCATAGTTGTCCTCAATATATTGGAAAACCTTGCTTATGTTGGTGCTTTTTTTAGAAA
>JAUMBK010000148.1:0-12398 GCA_032115795.1 Saprospiraceae bacterium
CCCGCAGCTAATCGAACTGAAGTGTACATTCCGATGCTCAAAGGAAAAAAAACAGCTCTAGTCGTCAACCAAACAAGTATCGTAGGACAAAGACACCTGGTGGATGTGCTTCTAGATAAAGGCATTGATGTATCGGTGGTTTTTGCTCCTGAGCATGGATTTCGGGGGAAGGCAGATGCGGGCGAGCACATTCACGACGATACTGACCCTTCGAGTGGATTGCCGGTTCTTTCGCTATATGGAAAGAAGAAAAAACCTGCGCTGGAAGACTTGCACGGTGCTGAAGTGATCGTGTTTGATATCCAGGATGTGGGAGTCCGCTTCTATACATACCTGTCAACGCTACATTACATCATGGAGGCAGGGGCTGAGCTGAATGTCCCGGTGATGGTGCTTGACAGGCCTAATCCAAATGGCCACTATATTGACGGACCAGTTCTGGCAGAGGCATATCGTTCTTTTGTAGGCCTCCATCCGGTTCCGGTTGTCTACGGCATGACCATCGGGGAATATGCACAGATGATCAACGGAGAGGGCTGGCTTTCAGGTGGAAAGACCTGCCCGTTGACAGTGGTCACCTGTGATCATTACACACATGACACCTATTACTCCCCCCCGGTAAAGCCCAGTCCCAACCTGCCTGACATTCGGGCAATGCTGCTATATCCTTCTACCTGTTTTTTTGAAGGAACCACATTGAGTCTGGGCAGAGGTACTGAAAAGCAATTTCAATTGATTGGACATCCCGCACTGGCAAGTTCCTTTTCCTTTACCCCACAGCCAAACGAAGGATCGAAAGAACCACCGCAGAATGGTAAAGTATGTTATGGACAGGATTTGAGTGCGCTGGACATCTCGGAAATCAGGTCGTGGAAAAAGATAAACTTAGCCTATCTTCTTGACTTTTACCGTCAAATGAAGGAGGCAAATGCCCCATTTTTTCTGGAAACAAATTTTATCGACAAGCTTGCGGGCACAGATCAGTTGCGTACCCAGCTTCTTGCCGGCAGCGCTGAGGATGCCATTCGTGACAGCTGGAAATCCGGACTGGAGGCTTTTTCTGAAGTGCGAAAAAGGTACCTGCTGTATCCCTGACATTGCCTTTGCGCGAGGTACGAATGAAGCGAAAATGCGTTAAATTTCTCATAAAGTGCTTGACAAAAGGCGTAGAATGTAGTGATCTTTGCACTGGAGTTTCAGGGGGGTGAGTCGATTAGATATGACATATCTTAAAGATATGTCATATCTAATCGGTCATATATAATCGGCCGTCCGCTTATAGTACAGGCTGGATTTTTAAAATCTCCTCTACATACTGGTACGTGGCCTGCCTTACTCCGGGAATATCTTTAGACATCACATGAGAGGAAATCACATGGTTTGCTGCATGAGGAAAATTTACCAGCCTCTTTTGCAGCGCAGGAGTGGCAAGCTGGTCATAGCATTCCAGCATTCGCGATACTGAGACGACATTGTCCTGGTGCTCTTCATCTTTGTAATAATAACCGATAAAAACGGGAATTTTGATCTTTTGAAACGTTTCCTTGTGCATATATTGCCTGATCAGGCCTTTTACAGCAAAGATGCCATTGATATGATAGACGGGATTCCAATATTTTTGGGCTAATGTGTTATAGTTGATGCGGTTGTAATTTCCACCCATGATCCATTGGCCAATTTGCTTACCCCAAGGCCAAAGTAAGATATCAGAGGCAGGGTCAGCAATATCAATATTGGGTGAATACATGATGAGGCTATGCACATCCGCTCCGGCGGCAGTCAATGCCAGCGACAAGGTTCCTCCGGTGGAGCAGGACATTAAAATCACTTTTTTGCCCAATTTTCGGCCGATTTCAAGGGCTTTTTCGGCAGACTCCATATAATTGTCCGGGGTCAAACCAACAAATGAATTGCTGTCTAGTCTGCCGTGGTCCTCGAGGCGTGACAAATAGAGATTCATCCCATATCGCCCGGCGATATCCTCATGCATCGGATCCCCCTCTTCCTGGCTTGCTGAGAATCCATGCAGGTAGACAAGTACATATTCTGTTTGATGGCGCGTGGAATCATTTGCCCAGATGATGCGGGCCTCGTTATCAGCCTTGATTCCCTTGACGCTGGCTTCCTCCACCATGATGGCCGAATCAAGCTGACTAAGATGTAATTGCAATGGATGGTCCAGCAAAACAGGTTGCGAGAATCGCACTCTGGGTCCTGTGACCAACAGAATTATGAAGAGAAAACTAATCCCTCCGAGCCAGACAATGTATTTTATATTCATGACACTATGAGTTTTTGGTGGATTGAAAAAACCTGCTCAAGTAGGGATACTGAACCATCATTTTGAATTAGAAAATGTGCCTTTTTTACCATTTCGCTTTCCGACATTTGTCTTGCCATCCTGGACTGTACTTCTTCTCTCCCAATTCCCTCGCGCTGCATGACCCTGGTGATACGTATTTCTTCCGGACAAGTCACTACAATCACACTGTCTAGCGCTTTATACGATCCACTCTCAATCAGTAAAGCGGCTTCCTCCAGCGCGTAAGGCCAGACTCCATTATTCTCCAATGACGAAAACCACAGATGTACGTCTTTTGCCACCGCAGGGTGAACAATTTCATTCAATTTTTGCAATAGGATCTCATTGCCAAACACACGTTGGGCAATCCATTGCCGTCTCAGAGATCCATCTTCAGCATACGCTTCATTGCCCAATAAATGTCGGATAGCAGAAACAACTTCGGGTTCGCGGACCATAATCTCTTTTGCGTGATAATCAGCATAATACACGGGAATATCAAGGCTTTCGAAGATCCTGCACACAGTGGTTTTCCCCGCCCCAATGCCTCCGGTGATGCCAACACGTTTCATTCGGCGGCTTCCTGTATTCTGAGAAAACGGGCCTTCCTGCCCAACCAGGCCCCAGTGCCTGATATCAAACCACCAATCATTCCGCTAAGAACAAACACAAAAACCACGGGTATTTGTCCTAAAAGAGAGGATAGGGTGACGCTCACAGGCAGGGTACCGGTTTTTTCGCGAAACAACGCAACACAAAGCCAGATGAGAAAGCCTACAGCAAATCCGTACAAAAACGGCAGGATACGCTGGTCGGTCCAAAAATAAAACCAAAAAAATGCAACCATAAAACCACTCCACCAGGGTAAAACAACCTGGGCTACCAGCAAGGAGGTAAAAAAGAGCAGGAAGGAAACGCTGTGTTTCATGTGTTTATTTTTTTGGTTATCACGCGCTGCGTGAATTATTTTTAAGGCCACATGGAATCTTTGATGAGTAAAATAATCATTGTGGTTTGTGAGTAAATGATTTTTTTACTCATGTCGATTTCATATACATTTATTTTGTCGAAGGTAAAAGTGAGATCGTCTGTGTTGCCCGCTGCTGTAGGGCAGACGGAGCTTCATACAAGTTGATGGCATAATACTCCCCTTTTTGCCAGGCTGGAATCATGTTGCTGTAATATGGACTTAACGGATTGCCCGATTGGCCTCCGGGATACACTCCCCAGGCGCGAACCGTATCTTCCAGGCTGACGACCATGCGCCAGCTTGGACCAAAAGAGAGTCCGGTGGCATTGATGGCATCAGGGCAACCGTCCACTTCCAGATCCATGACAGAAAATGCAGGCAGACGGGTGAGATGATAAATGTGCATCGGGCGGTATTTGCCCCATGTATCTTTGCCTTCTGCCGCCAATGAATCGAGTTGTTTGCCTGCAAGCATCAGCGCTTGCAAGGCAATATCTGCAGCAGTCTCTTTTTCCGACGTACTTTTCCTATCAAAATACGGATGTAGGGGCAGTGTTTCAACCATCTCGATGAAACGCCAGTCTTCCGGAAGTCGTACATCCATGTCCTTGCGCAAGCTGGTAATTTCATCCCAGGTTTGTTCCCGAAACTGTTTCATAAACAATTCAAACAAAACGGCTTGCCTTGAATCACGCAAGTACTGAAAATCCCAGGATGCCAGCATTTTCCAGTATGCTGTGGCCTTGTCAGTGGCCGGTTTTAATAACAACACCTTATTCAGGGCCCTGATCATCGAGGCTGCCTTTCCTGAATATGCATTGGCCTGCATTTTCTGCATGTCTGCCGGTGTGACACCTTTGATTGAATCCAGGGCATTGTTGATTGTCTTGTTTCGGTATTTTTCAAACTTTCCTGTAAAATAATACGGGTAGCCTCTGTCTGTGCTTACCTGATTGGCAGAGGCAATAAAGCCTCGTTCGGGATTGCGGACCTGGGGATTCTGCTTTTTGGGAATATACGAAAGCCAGCCATTTGCCTGTGTGTTGCCAAATTCGACAAACCGTCCATCGTCTGAAGGTCTTGCCGGAAACCGACCATTCACCCGCATGGCGATTTCTCCGTCTTTGGCTGCAAATCCAAAATTCTGTGCAGGGGAAATATATGGTTCGGTCGCATGGAGATAATCATCATAATTTTTGCAGGCCATGGCATTGATAAAGACATTGAATTCATCAGTATCGGGTTCGTCATGGCAAAGCCAACGCATGGCAAGGTCGTGTTTTCCGTCAACGGAAGTTTTGTACACGGGGCCCCAGTGTGTATATCTGACGGTATCCATTACCGTTGCTCCCCCTTTCACCCTGATTTCCTCAATGCGAAGCACTGCTTTTTCCTCTTTGCCATCCATCATGTAGGATGTCCGCTCCGGGTTAGCCCATTGGATGACAAACAGGTCCTCCACATCCTGCCCTACATTGGTTTCGCCCCAGGCGATGTGCTCATTAAATCCAATCATGATGCCCGGGAAGCCAGGAAATGATACGCCATAGGCATTGAATTCAGGGGTATGGATATGCACTTCAAACCAAATGGACGGGAGGCCAAGGCTCAGGTGCGGATCGTTGCAAAAAATAGGACGGCCGGTCGCAGTTTTTGTTCCTGAAAGCCCCCAGGAATTGCTCCCTACCCCAGGCTCCCGATTAGGGAAATATGCCTTTTGAATGACTTCCTGCAAGCGAGCCCCATCATCCTGTGCATACGTATATGTACTATCGAACTGCCACTTTGTGCCATCTGGAATCACCGCATTTTCCTCTGTTTGTCTTTCAGGATATAAAAAGGCAAAATCCTGGTCACCCAACTGGGCCCTTAGGTTTGTAAACTCCACATCATCATTCCTGCCGGCCAGTGTCTGGGACATTTGTTTGAAAATGAGCGCTGATTTCACCATATTCCAGGGTTCCGGTTCCAGCTGCAAGAGAGTAAATTCGAGAGGGGTTGTTTCAGGGGTTAGGCTTTGGATATATGCATTTACACCATCAACATAGCGGTTTGCCCTGCCGTAAGTTTCTGTTTTTTCCCACCCTTTGACCGCATTTTCAGCGGCGTATTTCATCCCTCGACGTCTTTTTTCAAGATCAATGGCTAACGTACGGTCTCCAAACATCGAGGAAAGCTCACCGGCAGAGGCCTTTGCCAGAAATTCCATCTGAAAAAGCCGGTTTTGCGCCTCAACAAAGCCCTGTGCAAACAGTGCATCTTCCAGATTGGCTGCGAAAATATGGGGAACCCGCCGCTCATCATAGTAAATGACTACTTTGGCGCTGAGCCTCTCGTCGGTGAGTTCGATCGGTTCTGTTTCGTTGCTGGTATTTGCAAGCCAAAGCCCATCAAATGGATTCAGAAGCCTGCCTAACGGTGGAAGGTTGACTCCAGGTACGGACACCTCGCCATTCAAAACAAGCAAAAACATAGCAGAACAGGAGAAAAAAAGAACAAACGTACTTGTGCGGTGCATATTTACAAGAGCGGTTTGTTGTCCGCCCATTTACTCATATACAAACGTACAGAAAAAACTGATGCGAGGGGAAAATAAAGACCAGAATCAAATGAAAAATGACTTGATGAAATTGCCCCGACCGACTATATCCGAAATGACATGGGTTTGGCTACCTTTGCAACAAAAAGAGATGTCTGGTAAGCGCGCCTTGTTTTTGCAGCATGTTGCCCAAACCAGTGGCATGCCGCTGGGCATTGAGGTAAGCCATGCCTCGGGTATGTACATTTACGATACTCGTGGCAAAAAATACCTGGATTTTGATTCGGGTATCTCAGTCAGCTCCCTTGGGCATTGCCATCCAATCGTGGTGAAAGCCGTGCAAAGGCAAGCGGAAACGTATATGCATACCATGGTCTATGGTGAGCATATTCAATCGCCTCAGGTGGATTACGCCGCATTATTGGCGAGTACCCTGCCACATGGGCTGGATTCCGTCTATTTTGTAAACAGTGGTTCTGAGGCTGTCGAAGCGGCTCTGAAGCTTGCCAGGAAAGTGACGGGGCGAACTGAAATCTTCTCTTGTGCCCGCGCCTATCATGGAAGTACGATCGGGGCAGAAAGCCTTCGGAGCGACTATGATTTTTCCCGGCATTATTTTCCCACTGTTCCCGGTGTGAGGCACATTGTCTTTAATGACATCAGCCAGCTTGAGCGGATTACAGAGAAGACTGCATGCCTGATTCTGGAACCAGTGCAGGCAGAAGCGGGCATCATACCTGCGACACAAACCTATCTTCAGGCAGTGGCAGCACGTTGCAAGGAAACAGGTACACTGCTGATTCTTGACGAAATCCAAACCGGCTTTGGCCGAACAGGAAGCCTTTTTGCGTTTCAGCGTTATGGCATTTGTCCTGATATTCTGCTGATTGCCAAAGCCATGGGAGGAGGTATGCCCGTTGGTGCCCTTGTGGCTTCCCATGCCCTGATGCAGCAGTTTGCCCACAACCCTGCCCTGGGGCACATCACCACATTTGGCGGACATCCGGTATGCATTGCTGCCGCACTGGCCACACTGCATATTTTACTCAATGAGACGTATATCCAGGAGGTGGAAACAAAAAGCCAGATGATCGTAGATCGGCTGCAACACCCGCTGATTCAGTCTGTTCGGTCGGCAGGGCTGATGATTGGCGTTGAACTAACCGATGCGGGACTGGTAAATAACGTGGTGAATGAAGCAATAGCCCAGGGTGTGCTCATTGATTATTTTCTTTTTGATGACCGCTCTTTCAGGATCGCCCCCCCCCTCATTCTTGGGGAAGAACACATCATCGAAGGGACAGACAAACTATTGCATGCGCTTGAAACAGTTTATAAAAATAGATAAAATATATACAATTATAAATCAATATATTATAAATATTTAATTTTATTAAATCATATATTTTTGATTATCAAAAAACTAAACATAATAAAAAGTTATATTACTGATGTGTTGATAGACAGCGTGCCATCTGCCTTTAGTGGCAGATTGGACTTGTATCTGAGCAAAGGAAGAATGCAACTTTGTTCGCCCAATGCCATCTATTCCTACGCAGACAAATATGACAATTTTACGGACAGCTTTGCCCGGCTGGATTTGTCGAAGGTACATGACGTTCTGCTACTGGGTTTTGGATTGGGTAGTATCCCCTACATGCTGGAACGTGTATTTGACAAACACTTTGTATACACTGGCGTTGAAATTGATCCGGCAGTCATCAGTCTGGCAAGCCGGTATGTTCTGCCAGATTTATCCTCGCCAGTCCACCTGGTGGAAGCGGATGCCGCCGTCTTTGTGCAGGTAGACTCCTCTAGTTATGATTTGATCTGTATTGACCTGTTTTTAGATACCACCATTCCTGGCCCTTTTCTTGATGAGTCTTTTTTGGCGGAGGCCATGTCTCTGCTCCGAAAGGGAGGATTGCTCATGTTTAACCATTTATATCTGACGGAAGCCGACAAAACAGAGGCCAAAGACTATTATGCGAAGGTATTCAGTCCGATGGTGACAGCACCAGCCATAATGGAATTGCGTACCAATGCCATGCTTATGGGCTATCGATAAGCAGTTTATTGTGCTCTGACCAATTTTCCGGTGAATTCTCCTGTGTTCGTTTTTGCAACGTAGAAATACATGCCCTCGGGCAAATGACCAATGGATATCACGGCTGCGTTTTGGGCTTTAGAGGGAGTGTACTCGAAAACGAGGGAACCTCGTGCATCAAACAGGCGCAGCTGGCTGAGCTGTTCATGGTCGCTGGTGCAGGCTATGAATGCCTGATCGTGTACCGGGTTTGGTACAACGTACAACGACGATGTTTGAATCGTATTGGTCGTAGCTGTAGGTATGGACATGGCTTTACGAACGGCTGCCAGCGCATCGACACGGCCGTAGCCGAAGACGGCATTGGGTATGGAGTTTCCCTGAAAGGAAAGGCAGGTCATGTCTGACGTCTTTGGAACGGCTGTGCTCTCGATGATTTGTTCGATGATTTCGGGTTTACCTGCCAGGGAGGGATTGGAAGAAATGATGAGTGCCACCAGCCCGGCGACATGCGGCCCTGCCATGCTGGTACCGCTGAAGGCCGCAAAATTGCCCCCTTTGATGACAGATCGAACACCTGCACCCGGAGCTGCCACATTAGGCTTCAGTCGAAAACTTGAATCGATGACCACGGGGCCGCGGCTGCTAAAACCGGCAATGTTGTCCTCGCGGGTGGTTGCACCCACGGAGAAGGAGGGTTCGAAGAAAGCGGGGGGACCAGACACGCTGCCGCAACCCTGGCTGCCACTGTTACCTGCTGAGACGACAACCATGACCCCTGATGCTTTCAGATTGTACACGATTTCTTCCATCACTTTGAAATTGGAGGGATTGCACCCCTCTTCTTCAGAACAATACCAGGAATTGTTGATTACGTGTGGTGCTTTGGAAGGATCAGCATTTTTTCCGTTGTGGTCAAAGGGAGCGAGAAACCACTCAAAACATTCCATGTACGTTGATGGCTGACCCCAGCCGCGATCCATGTTCCGGCAGGCGATCCAAGTGGCTGCAGGAGCGACTCCAATGCTGTTTGCATCATCTTCCCCAAGCATCGTCCCCATGGTATGTGTCCCGTGGTTATCATCATCGCATGGTTCGCGTAAAGAATAACCGCACGGATTGGGATTGGATTCCGGAAACCGGGGATTGTTCTTATGAATGGCGTCATGCCAGTGGTAAGTATGGTCTGCCGTCAGGCTATCCCGATAGCCTTTGTATTTTTTATATATGGGCGACACTTTCCAGTCGTAACCTGTATCCTGGCCTGCCACGACCACTCCCTGGCCACGAATGCCCATTTGCCAGACAGAATCTGCTTTGATCATTTTGAGGCCCCACTCCGGTTCTGCAAAACGATGATTTGGCTGCATCCGGTCATCCTTGTAATGCAGTAATTTAACAGGTTGGTCGTCAATGATTTGTTCAATTTCGGGCATGGTTGCCAGCAATTGAAGCAATGCCTTGTCAGCAACAACGCTGATGGCATTGGTGGCATAGAAAGGTCGGAATGCATACCCTTTTTCTGACAACTGCCTGCGCAGGCGGGACTGGCTCTTCTCTGCATGAATTACAAGGGCATTGTAGACAAAGGAGGCTCTGGCTTCTTTTGTGGACTGCGGTAATGGCCTTGTGAATACCAACCTGTCGCGAAGCAAGAGGATGCATGGGGCTTTTCCGTGAACAGCGATCTGATCTTCGAGAGATACATCTATTTGAATGGTGTGCTGTTGTGCTATCAATGTACTACCCATGAGGAAGAACGAACTCAACCAGAGTACCAGGATACGAAATTGCATGAAATATGATTTTATGGTAAAGATATGCCATTTCTTTCAATCAATGTACCCTGACATATGGCTGGGCATGCAATCACGTTTGGGCAGATGGAAAAAATCGGTCCAAACTTACCGTCAGCGAAATTGTTGTTCTATTTTTGTGACATAAATTGAATGGTATTGAAAAAGAGCACCCTTGTATTCCTGACCATTTTCCTGGTTCTTTTGTTGGATCAGGCGTTGAAAGTATATGTCAAAACGAGCATTCACTATGGGGATGGATTTGAGATGCTGGGGCTCAGTTGGGCACGGATTCATTTTGTAGAAAATGAAGGAATGGCCTTTGGTTTGAGCTTTGGCGGGGTGACGGGAAAGTATATTCTGAGTATTTTCCGGATCATCATGGTGGTGTTTTTATTTTATATCCTGCGTAAATTGATTCAAGCCAATGAAACATCGGGTCTGATCGTCAGTTTTTCAATGATTATTGCCGGCGCCATTGGCAATATTATTGATTCCATGTTTTATGGGGTCATCTTTTCGGAATCGTATTTCCATGGTGGTCTGGCAGAATTTATGCCAGTCGGGGGTGGGTATGGCAGTTTTCTGACTGGCAAGGTGGTAGACATGTTGTATTTCCCTATGATAGATACGATCCTACCTGAATGGGTACCGATGTGGGGGGGAGAGCATTTTGAATTTTTCAGGCCGGTGTTTAATATTGCTGATTCTGCCATCACCTGTGGAGTTGCGTCGATTTTACTTTTTCATAGGCGCTTTTTCAGCAGTGAGGAGCCGGTGAAGACCTCTGGTACTGAAATGAAGGAGGGAGAAAAACCATCCGACAAACTTGAGGCACCGTCAGAAGGAACTGAAGAAAATCAACCAGACCCGGCAGACGTCAGGTAATTTTATTCCTGGCAAAGCCAGGCGTCATGAAATAAAACAGGCTGACAACGCTCATTGCCAGCCTATTAAACGATGTTAGGACCCTTTTTGCAAACGATTGACTATTTCACCTCGATTGGCTTTGGATTGTCTGCTTTTTTAGGGGTCTTCTTGAGAATAGAAAGATGTAAAATGCCATCCTTGTAAGATGCATTCACATTTTCTTCCGCAATGTTGTCAGGCAAGGTAAAAGATCTTCTGAACGATTCATACCTGAATTCGCGTCGGAGATAATTTCCTTTTTCGTCCTTTTCTTCCTTTTCTTTTTTCTTTTCAGCTCGAATAGACAAGACACCATTCAGCATTTCAATATGGAAATCTTCCTTTGCCATTCCAGGCACTGCCATCTCCACCTGATAGTCGTTGTCTGTTTCTTTCAGGTTTACGGAAGGCAAGGTGTTACCCAAACCAGCAAAGGTTTTGTCATTCCAATCAAAAAAGTCCTTTGAGAAGAAATCATCAAAGAAGGCGGGAAAGAAAGGAGATTTTTTTACTAACGTGCTCATAACCATAATTTTTGTAGTGATTGAATCTTGTTACAATGCAAATATATGCCTAACATGGATGGGCAATCAATGACCTCCGTCATGGTGCCTGATGACCGTTTCGGCTTTTGCCAGTGGGATTGCCGGCTGGCCTTTTCCGGCTACATGCCATGAAAACATTGCGGAAGGTAAACGGTGCACGGGAATCACCATTGTTTTCTGTAGCTTTGCATGAAAAAGCACCATGCGTTTTTCCCAATACCATTTTGTGGACGAAATCAAGCACAACCTGGAGAAGCTGGGTTTTAAGAAACCAACAGACATTCAATACAAGAGTATCCCATCCATTTTGAAGGGAGAGGATTTACTGGCCATTGCACAAACGGGTACCGGAAAAACAGCTGCGTTTGCTATACCTGTGTTGCACATTTTGCATAGCAAGCTCAATAAAAAGCGGGAAGACGGCATCAAGTGTATTGTAATGGTACCTACGAGGGAATTGGCCATTCAGATTCATGAGGTCTTCCAAAAGCTTGGAAAAGGTACGCGAGTGGTCAGTTTTTCAGTTTTTGGAGGTGTAGAACAAGCGCCTCAGATAGCCAAGCTGGAAAAAGGCTTTGATATACTGATTACTACTCCGGGGCGCATGTTTGATCTTGTCAGCCAGGGATTCATTCACCTGAATCGTGTTGAAATACTGGTATTGGACGAAGCTGACCACATGCTTGACAGGGGTTTTATCGGGGATATAAGGCAATTGATTCGGTTTCTGCCAAAGAAGCGGCAAACGTTGTTTTTTTCTGCCACGATAGACGATGAAATCAAGGACCTGGCCTATTCGCTGGTCCATAATCCTGTGCGGATTCAGGTGTCGCCAAAAGACCCTGTTTCCAAAAATGTAGACCACTCTGTGGTCTTTGTGACGATGGATGACAAGCGTTTTTTTCTGGAACGACTGGTGGAAGAACATCCGGAGAGTAAAATTCTGGTCTTTGTGAGGACCAAAGTGCGTTGTGAGCGGGTGCAGGCTGCCATGGCGCGGGTTGGCGTTGAATCTATCTTTATGCATGGTGGCAAGGGTCAGGAAGACCGCCTTGACGTGTTAAATCAATTCCGCCGAGGTGAGGTCAAGCTCCTCATTGCCACCGATGTCAGCGCCAGGGGTATCGACATTCCGGATGTAGACTTTGTTGTCAATTATGACTTGCCTGAGCATCCAGAAAATTACGTTCACCGAGTCGGCAGAACCGGCCGGGGAATGAAAAAAGGCATGGCATATTCCTTTTGCGATGAGGCGGAAAGGCCTTTGCTGGATGCCATTGAAACATACAT
>JAUMBK010000148.1:12408-12811 GCA_032115795.1 Saprospiraceae bacterium
ACCGTGAAATAGTGGATTTATCGGCAGAGAAAACAATCGACCTGAAACAGATTGTGTCCGAGCTTGAAACTCCAGCCAACAAACGGTATGGCGTGAAAAAGGCTAAGAAAAAAAAGATGTAAGATTGGGCTGCGGGGTTTTGTCATTTTTTCGTTTTCAAAAATCACACTCTGACAATAAGAATGAAACTACACGATGAAGAGATCACTCTGTTTCCTACCAGAACGGCACCCTGGCACCCATCTTTCATGGATATAAAATTAAAATGCGAATTGTCTGTCTTCGCAAAACAAGCAAATTAATGTAAACCAGGGAGTGTGCCCTATTTCCCTGACAGGGCGGCTATTTTCTTTTCTAGTTCCAGTTCGTCACCGGGATTGTAGCCATTGTGGGCGTATACAAT
>JAUMBK010000149.1:0-3153 GCA_032115795.1 Saprospiraceae bacterium
TGCCACAATCGGGACAGAAACGGCAGGGTCAATTTTATCGCCTTCTTCCCTCAATAGCTTGGTGGGCCTTAAACCCACCGTTGGTTTGTTGAGCAGGCAGGGCATCGTACCTATATCGTCCACATTGGATACTCCCGGACCAATGACAGGTAATGTTGCTGACAATGCGATCCTGCTTGATGGTCTCATGGGATACGATTCCACCGATACGCGGTCGATTAAAGAGGTTTCGTTACCCATTCTCACAGACAATCTTGCGGACGATTCGCTGAAAGGAAAACGATTTGGAATCTACAGCGCGTTGCTTGAGATCTCCGCCTATGCTGCTGCGATCCAGCAGTTGAAGGTACAAGGTGCAGAAATCATCAGCCTTGATACTGTTTCGGTGCCTTTGCCCGGATATCTGTCGTTATTGAACCACGACATGAAAAAAGACCTTGCAACGTACCTCCAAAAGACAGCCAGCCCCAAGGTCGCTGCAAAGTCAATCCGACAAATTATGGATTTCAATCTTACGCAACCAAATACCCTGGCGCCCTACGGACAAGCCTTGTTTGAGGGAATCGAAGCAGACACCCTCACCGGACAAGCATTCGAGGAAATGAAAGCCAGGCTGCTGCTTGCGGCAGATCAATTCTTTACCAGGCCACAGAATCAGCATCAGATTGATTTCTTCCTTTCTGTAAACAACCTGCACGCGGCGTATGCTGCCCTTGCCTTCAGACCCTGTCTCACAATACCAATACAGGCAAAGTCCGACGGAGAACCACAAGCACTGACCATCATCGGCCGCTCATGGCAGGAAGAGGCGCTGTTGCGCGCAGGATTCCAAATTGAAAAAGTGGCTGGAAGCCGGATTTTACCCTCTTCCTATCCTTAACAAGCCCTTTTCCTGCGCCCTGGAGGAAGGGCTTTGCCGCAGTGACAAATTTTTCCGTAATTTTGCACCCGAAGGAGAAGAGTATGGGACATATCTCACAATTCAAAACGATGAGGTCTCATGCGAATTTCATATGGACTTAACATTAGTCACACAGAGTGTGATAAACTTTAAAACAGACAAATGAAATTTGGTACAAAAACCATCCACGCCGGCATACATCCTGATCCATCCACAGGAGCCATCATGACGCCCATTTTCCAAACATCCACCTACGTTCAGGAAGCACCGGGTGTGCATAAAGGCTATGAATATGCCCGAACGCAAAACCCCACCCGTTCTGTACTGGAAGCGAATCTAGCCGCGCTCGAAAACGGCAGCGATGCCATCTGTTTTTCCAGCGGACTGGCAGCCATGGATGCCGTATTGAAATTGCTCAATCCCGGCGATGAAGTCATTGCAACAGACGATTTGTATGGAGGTTCCTACAGAATCATGACAAAAGTCTTTGGAAAATATGGCATCAAGTTTCAGTTTGCAGGCATCAGCGATTTATCCAAACTCGATGCCCTCATTACGCCCAAAACCCGGCTTGTCTGGGTCGAAACACCCACCAACCCTATGTTGAATGTCATCGACATAGCCGCAGTTTGTGCGCATATTAAAGGCAAAAACATCCTTGTCTGTGTGGACAACACCTTTGCCTCGCCTTTTCTGCAAAATCCACTCGACCTGGGCGCAGACCTCGTCCTCCATTCGGCCACAAAATACCTCGGCGGACATTCAGATGTGATCCATGGCACTGTGATTACAAAAGATCCTGCTTTGGCGGAGCAACTTCGATTCCTACAAAATGCTGTCGGTGCAGTACCCGGTCCTCAGGACTGCTTTCTGGTCCTGCGTGGCATCAAGACATTGCATATTCGAGTGGAACGGGCATGCCAGAATGCAGAAAAAATCGCTGCCTTCTTACAGCAGCATCCGAAGATTGACAAAATATATTATCCCGGATTTGAAAGCCACCCAGGGCATGAGGTGGCAAAAAAACAGATGCGCATGTATGGGGCGATGGTCTCGTTTGATCTGCTCGGCGGAAAAGAGGAGGATGCCCGAAAAGTGCTCAGTGGTACACATTACTTTTCACTCGCCGAATCGCTAGGAGGAGTAGAATCGCTGATTGGTCACCCCGCCAGCATGACGCATGGATCAATCCCACGGGAAGAGCGCCTTAAGGTTGGATTGACAGATTCTCTCATTCGTTTGAGTGTGGGTATAGAGGATGTCGACGATCTGGTAACCGATTTGTCCCAAGCCCTCGATCTGATAAAATAGGGACCTGCTGAAAAAATTACACTTCATGAATAAATCTACACACTGCATGGGAAGCTGGTCTTCCGATGACAGACCTCGCGAAAAAATGATGCGGCAGGGCAAACAACATTTGTCAGAAGCAGAGTTAATGGCCATCATCCTGGGGTCAGGAACTCCGGGAGAAACAGCCCTCGCTCTTTGTCAGCGCATTCTCAATGACCATCAGCATCGCCTGACAGAATTGGGCAAAAAGTCTGTCATTGAGCTTGTACAAACCTACAAAGGACTGGGAGCAGCCAAGGCAAGCCGCATTCTCGCAACGCTGGAGTTAGGTCGCCGGCGACGAGAAGAAGTACCAGCAAGACGAGTGGTAATCAAATCCAGTGCCGATAGCTACCACTTTTTGCAGCCCCTGATGGGTGATTTGCCTTACGAAGAATTTTGGGTATTGCTTCTCAACAATGCCGGCACTGTCATGCACATGGAGTGCATCGGCCGTGGCAGCATCCAGTCAGTGTCTGTCGATGTGCGCCGTGTGATCAAAAGCGCACTGGACCACCTTTCCACGGCCATCGTCGTTAGCCACAACCATCCCTCCGGCCAACTCTCACCTTCGCAGGAGGACATCCGGTTGACCAAAACGCTCAGTGAAGCCGCCCGCCTTTTCCAAATCAGAGTGCTGGACCACCTGATCATCAGCGACAACGCCTACTATAGCTTTGCAGACCAGGGCATGCTCTAAACAGCAACTCTCGCCGCAAGACGAATTTGGATTCAGGTCACACCGGCGCGAAAGGAACTGGGGGGCATTGCCATTTCACTCTTTTGTTTGGCAGGATTATCGTAACTTTGTAAAGTAGTAGCATGGCTTGCTCTCAGCGCGAGCACATCGTTCCAAACTTTACTGGATGGTAATGTATGTGTGTCTTTGCCGGTAAGTACGCCATGACTGCCTCTTTCGA
>JAUMBK010000150.1:0-3237 GCA_032115795.1 Saprospiraceae bacterium
ATGGCACTTGAAAAGTGTTAAAAATTCCGTATTGTAGAGCTTCTTCGGCAACTTCTAAAGTTACGCATTCCTCGGGATATTTATATTCTAAAATTTCTTTGGTAAATGCAATTGCATCTTTCTTGTAAAATTGGGAAACTCCATTTTTCGAGTTGTGCAAATAATGCGTTAATACAGCCTCATTGTAGTTTTCAGGTTCTACAATGCGAATTTTGAACTGTTTGTCGTTCAAAGTTTCAAGCGATATTTTCTCTTTTAATTTCATTTTTTGCTTCTCAATTTCGTTGATATGCAAAGTAACAATTTTTTTGTAATCTGGTTGTTCCCAAAACCCAATACTTTCAAGTTGTTTTTTGTCAAAATGTAGAAGTTGGGTCATTTTTAGTCCAAACTTTCAATTTAGCACAGTCGACATACGCTTGCCTGTAACTACCTTATACCCCTCATAAAACTTCTCTTATACATCAGAATTGGTTCTATAAGCCTGATCCTAGCACCGTTCATTTCAAAGTGTAATGTATCATATAATTTGTAAATCATCAGAAGAGCTTTTTACTTTTTGGATTTATTCTTGCTGATATGCCTCCCTTGCGCATTTTTCTAACATGGCATGGAAGGTATTGCGATCCTTGCGTAATTAATCCTCGCTTTTCCATTCAAATGTTGGGCAATTTGGGTGCTTGTATATAAACATATCAATTTTCTCTGCATAACCAGTGCTTGTTTTCTCCACTAACCCACTTTAAAAGTGGCATAATGGCGACCGGAAAATTTGGCACTATACCACCAGAATCACTGGCACAATGGCCTCCTGATTATCCAGTCAGGATAACCCTAGCATCAATGATACCAAAGATAATTGAGTTAATCGTTTCGGTTTGGCAAAAAATTATTGTTTATAGTGAAATAGTCAGGATGAACCTGACAAATTAGATATGAAACATCATTTTTTTAACAGTGCTTTTGGGGTCATCATAAAATTGAATTCATAAAAAAAAGGGGCATTCGCCCCCTTTCTTTTATGTTAGTGCATTATTTGCAATGGCAAGTTCATCTATGGGTGTCGGTCTTGGCCCGATCAGTTTTTCCAGATCAGACTTTAGCAACACTTCCTTTTCAAGGAGGGTCGAAGCCAGGAGGCTCAACTCATCCTTTTTATCCGTCAGGAGCTGCTGTGCCCTGGCGTACTGTGTTTCAATCAGCGCGCGCACTTCGTCATCAATCAAGCGGGCCGTTTCATCAGAATACGGCTTGTTGAACTGGTCCTGCGACATGGCATAATAGGACACGTTTCCTACTTTTTTATTCATACCATACACAGTCACCATGCCGTAGGCCATTTTTGTGACCTGATCTAAGTCGTTCTGGGCCCCTGTGGATATTTTGTCAAATACAATTTGTTCAGCAGCCCTTCCGCCGAGCGTCATACACATTCTGTCCAGCAGTTGTTCCGTACGGATGATGTATTCTTCTTTCGGTAAGTACTGCGCATAGCCCAGTGTACCCATGCCTCTCGGTACGATGGTTACTTTCACCAGCGGGCTTGCGTGTTCGAGGTACCAGCCGCAAATGGCGTGCCCTGCTTCATGGTAAGCAATAATTTCTTTTTCCTTTGGGGAAATCAGTTTATTTTTCTTTTCAAGCCCACCAATAACTCTGTCCAGAGCATAGTTAAAGTCGTCGAGGTCTACTTCCGATTTGTTGCGGCGGGCAGCGATCAAGGCGGCTTCATTGCAGATATTCGCAATATCGGCCCCTGCAAAACCGGGTGTCATTTCGGACAAAACGCTCGGCTGCACTTCTTCAGACACTTTGATGGACCGGAGGTGAACCTTGAAAATTTCCTCTCTGCCCAAAATATCCGGTGGATCGATACCTATCTGCCTGTCAAAACGGCCCGGGCGAAGGAGGGCTGAGTCAAGAATGTCGGGCCTATTGGTTGCTGCCATCATGATGACCCCTTTATCTGTACTGAACCCATCCATTTCTACCAGCAACTGGTTGAGTGTATTTTCCCGTTCGTCATTGCCTCCCTGGATGGCATTTCTTCCTCTGGCCCGTCCAATGGCATCGATTTCATCGATAAATACGATACAAGGTGCCTTCTCCCGGGCTTGTTTGAACAAGTCCCTGACCCTGGATGCACCAACACCCACAAACATCTCCACAAAATCAGAGCCCGAAATGGAGAAAAACGGAACGCCCGCTTCACCGGCAACCGCCTTGGCAAGGAGGGTTTTTCCCGTACCCGGAGGACCAACCAGAAGGACTCCCTTTGGGATTTTACCACCCAAAGCGGTATATTTCTTAGGGTTTTTCAAAAAATCAACCACCTCCATCACTTCGACCTTCGCTTCATTCAATCCGGCAACATCAGCAAAAGTGATATTCACCCGTGCGTTTTGATCAAATAAGGTGGCCTTCGACTTGCCGATGTTGAAGATCTGACCGCCAGGACCACCTGCACCACCACTGACTCTCCGCATGATGAAAAGCCAAAGTGCAATTAATAGCAAAAACGGAAATAACCAGCTGAGAATCTGGCCGAAGTAATTCGTTTCTGTTTTCATTGTGTACTTGACTGAATGCCCTTCCGTTTTCAGCGTCTGCAATTTGTTTTCAAAATTGCCTATATCGCCGATCGTAAATTTGAAATGCGGGTTGAAGCCATACATCTTGCTGTCTTTGAGCTTCGTGTATTTGGAATCAATCACTTCTTTACGAATGAAGACATTGACCTGTTTTTCGTTGACGATTTCGATGTGGTCAACTTCGCCGGCGCGCACTTTGTCTTCAAAGGAGTAGAGGTCGATTTGCTCTACCTGAGAATTGACATTCACATAAAAGTTAACGGCAAAAATGCCCAAAATGATAATGCCATAGATCCAGTAGGAACTAATGTTGAACTTGTTTGGATTATTTGGAGTACTAGGTTGGTTCTCCTGATTTTTATTGTCCATCAATACGATCTTCTTATTTCAATGTAACATATTTTTTTCGATGTAGTTGTACCAGGGGATAAGTACACGCCGATTCTTGTCAGAGATTGTCGTAATACGTGATGCCCGCATCGCCCCACAGCTCTTCAATTTCATAAAAGGACCTAGTCTCAGGGTAGAATACATGCACGACAGTGTCAAAGTAATCGACAAGAATCCACCTGGAACCATCCATTCCTTCTGTGTGGCTGGGACCAATGCCCATTTTTTCTTTCAACTTTTTACTTATATTTTCAGA
>JAUMBK010000151.1:0-4211 GCA_032115795.1 Saprospiraceae bacterium
TGATTGTTGAAAATTCCATCAGCGGCCGGTATTTATTTAACAGTGTAATGGGTTTGAACATACGGGTTCGCCATTACTGGGATGTAGTCAGGTATGCGCAATTTGGCCGGCTGAAAGAGAATGGTTATGCTGATGTGTTGGTATTTGATGGCAAAGATGCTTTGGGGCAAAAGATATTTGACCGGAATGTCAATATATTTAACATTGACATGCAGTACAACTGGCGTTTTGCACCGGGCAGTGATTTGATTTTGGTGTGGAAAAACCAGATCTATGCTGCTGACAACAAATCCGGGAATCAGTATTTTGACAATTTGGGTGGCTTGTTTGGTTCACCTCAGGCCAACAATTTTTCAGTTCGTTTTCTCTATTTTCTGGATTATCTTTATCTATTCCCACGTAAAGAGGCTGTGTAATTCAGAATTTGTCTTTTTCTGGATTTCATAAGTGGAAAAAAACAACACAATTTTGTCATATCCTATTGACAAAAAATATCTTGTATTTTACAATGGGTAGATTATCAACGAAATATACTTGAACTTACTTGGACTGTTATTTTCTTTTTTAGTGTGTGCGAATCCTCTACATTTGGACATGTTTGTAAAGCCGTTTCCCTAAGCGCAACGCAAATACTGGAAAAACCTTTGGGTTACAGTGCCGAAAAGGTTTTCAGGGAGAGGTTATCCTGTCATTGGAAGAACGGATTTTCATGGCAGGACAGGAAAGTAATATGTAGGGTCAGCAACGTTCAGTTTTGCTTGATTTCCCTTGCTTCCAAATCTCCCAGGCGCAGCCCAACGTCGCCAAGAATGCATAAGTGGGAAACGTGTGTGTCATTTTCAATCAGGGAGATCAGACTACTGTAAAAATCCTGCAAGTGGGTTCGTCCCAGACGGAGTCGAAGCCGCTGGGGCTGGCCTGGAGTAATGTCCGGTTGGCCCCTTTTTATTTACTCCTTTGCCTTTTTTATTTGCTTCCTTAACGGTAATTCTACATTTGGCGTACATTTGCCAGTGGAAGGCATAAGCCATGACCATCAATCAACCAGGTTGGACATTGGTGATGACAGGGTTACTTCCGTTTAATAATATCAAATGACGAATCTTATGACAGGCAGGGTTTACAAGCATATTGTCGTCGGAATACTTTTGCTGGTGCCGTTTTTCTATCTGGCCTACATCTGGGGCAGCCTGCCGACACAAATTCCGGTACATTTCAATGCACAGATGCAGCCGGACCGTTTTGGCGATAAGTCAGAGATGGTTGTCACGCTAAGTGTTCTCAGTTTCGTCTCTTTGTTTGTATACGTTTTACTTACAAATTTATCCTTTGTTGACCCTAAATACCAAAAGGACCAATCACCTAAACCAATGGAGAAGCTGGCATTTACCCTGGTGATGTTTATGAGCGCAATTGGTGTTGTCATTGTTTATTCTTCTTACGGTCATATCAGTGGTCGGATTGTATTTGTCTTGTTAGGTCTTTTGTTCAGCGCTATCGGATATTTTATTAAAGACATCAAGCCAAATTACTATGCCGGAATCAGGCTTCCATGGACGCTTGAAAGCGTCGAAAACTGGAATAAGACACATCAGCTAACCGGGAAGGTTTGGATGTGGGGAGGTGCTTCGTTTATCATTGGCAGCCATCTCGTTTCGAACGCGATGCTGGATAAGTTATTCATGGTCCTTGTGGGGGTGTTGGTTATTGTGCCCACAGTGTATTCTTTCCGTTTATACACATTGGAAAAGAAAAGCCAGAAAGGCGCTTAGTTCAGGGGCGACTTTCTTCCTCGACCAATCTGTCAAAGAGTTTTTTTGACCATGGTCCAATTTGGAAATGGTGATGATCAATTTTTGTGACGGGAGTTATCCGCTTTGTGCTGGCCGAAAGAAATACTTCGTCGGCCTGGAATATTTCTGATAGTGAAAGGGGCCTCACTTGCACTGTAAGCAATTCGGAAGCAAATGAAAGGATGCGCTTGCGAGTGACTCCTTCGAGCATGCCCTCAGACGGGGTAATCAGGGTGTTGTCTTTTACGATAAAGATGTTTGACCTGGACGATTCAGTGATGTATCCATTGCGATGGTACAGGACATCATCCATTTGTTTTTCTCGCAGGGTCTGGTGCATCGATATGGGAATAAGGTAATTGGTGCTTTTGATCGTATATAATTCCCGTTGATATGCGACGGTCATGAGCGACAAGCCTGCTTCGAATGGGTGGAATTGAAACGGTCGGGCAATGATAAAGGTATTACCCTCTGTGGGTGTATAGGCATCCTCTGCCTGGCCTCCGGTACACACGAGGCGAATGCCCAGAAGTGGTTCGGGGTGTCGTTGGATCAGTTCATCAATTGCCGTGATCAGATCTGTTCTTGAGTATGGCATTTGCAGGTGCAGGCCAGCGACCGACCTATCGAATCTGTCGAGATAGTCTTCCATGAAGACAGGATGTCCATTGATAACGCGGAAGAAATCAAACACGCCATATCCTCTCAGCAGTCCGATATCGGACACATGGATGGTGGCCTCAGCGGAAGGTACGATGGTTCCATTGTAAAAAATCCATTCGTTTGGCGTGGCCATGTTAGTCTGGGATATTGTATTCTTTAATTTTTCTATACAAGGTTCGTTCAGAAATGCCCAGTTCATCGGCAGCATCTTTGCGGCGATTGTTGAACTTTTTTAGTGCTTTTCTGATCATGTCCTTTTCCATTTCTTCGATAGACAGGATCTCTTCCACGTCTTCAGTATCGTGAAATCCGCTTTGTTGTGCTTTGTTTGTCAACAAAATGGGCTTATTGGCATCAAATTCCTGGAAATCGGTTGCGGCATGTTCGGGACCGGGACGTTCAAAACCTTTGGTAAAAAGGGCCTCTGCAGAATATCCCTGCATATTTTTCAACGCACTGAGATCCGGTACGGTGAGGTTGTTTGACCTGATGAGTTCATAGATGAGAGACTTCATGTCACTGAGGTCACTTTTCATTTCAAGGAGAAATTTGAAAAGGATTTCTCTTTCTTGAAACCCTGATTCCGATCCGGCTGTTTCGTGACCTTTGGTAGGCAGCAAACGGTTTTTGATATGGGGAACAAAGTCGATCAGTGTTTGGACATCGATTTCTTTTTCTTCGACGAGGACGCTGAGTTGTTCGACCATGTTTTTCAGTTCGCGGATATTACCCGGCCACCGGTAATTTTCGATAATCAGCCGGGCTTCGGGGGAAAGGCTGACTGACTCTGACCGGTATTTTTCGGCGAAATCACCGGAGAATTTCCGAAAGAGCAAGTAGATATCTTCCCTGCGCTCGTGCAATGCCGGTACGCGGATGGGGACCGTATTCAGTCGGTAGTAAAGGTCTTCCCGGAATTTTCCTGCCTGGATTTTTTCGTCGAGGTTTACATTGGTTGCTGCCACGATGCGCACATCGGTGGTCATGACCTTGGAAGAGCCTACACGCAGGAATTCTCCGCTTTCCAGGATTCGAAGAAGAAAGGCCTGGGTGTCCAGGGGCATTTCTCCGATTTCGTCCAGAAAGATGGTGCCACCGTTGACCGTTTCAAAATACCCTTTTCGTTCCGTAACAGCACCGGTAAAGGAGCCTTTTTCGTGACCAAACAATTCAGAATTGATTGTGCCGGCAGGAATGGCGCCGCAGTTGATCGCGATGAAGGCATTGTGTTTTCTGATTGACAGCTCATGGATGATGCGGCTGAATATTTCTTTTCCAACGCCGCTTTCTCCTTGAATCAGCACGGACAGGTCAGTTGCTGCAACACGAATGGCTGTCTGCAGGGCTCTTTCCAGCAGGGGGGAACGGCCGATTATGCCAAATCGTTGCTTGACTGATTGTATATTCAATGCAGGGAGGGTTTTTGTGTATCCACCATTGTGCCTCTGAGTGAGCCGGAAGACGCATCCGTAATTTTGACAACGACATAGTCTCCCGGTCCGAAGCCTGGTTGTTTTGGAAAATTGACCATTTTGTTCTGGCTTGTTCTGCCTTTAAACTCCTGGTCAGACCGTTTGCTATCACCTTCAATCAGCACTTTCAATTCTTTGCCGATATCTGCCAGGTTTACCTGCAGCGACATAGACATCTGGGCATCCACTATTTCCTGCAGCCTTCGTTTTTTTACTTCTTCCGGAATGTCGTCAGTCAGTTTTTTTGCGGCGGGCGTACCTGGTCTTTCTGAGTACATAAACA
>JAUMBK010000151.1:4221-8766 GCA_032115795.1 Saprospiraceae bacterium
TAGTGTATCCTGGTGCTCTTCTTCTGTTTCCGAACAAAAGCCGGCAATCATATCTGACGAAATGGCGCAATCCGGCATGATGCGATAGATGGCTTCGACGCGGTTCATGTACCATTCCCTGTCGTAGGTACGGTTCATGAGGTTCAGGACGCGTGAGTTTCCCGATTGTACCGGCAGGTGGATGTACTTGCATATATTTTCGTGTCGGGCCATTGTATGGAGCACCTCGTCGGTGATGTCTTTGGGATGGCTGGTAGAAAACCGGATACGCAGGTCCGGATGGATGACTGCCACACGCTCAAGCAATTGTGCGAAATTTACGGCTTCCGCCCCATCGGGACTTTGCCATTTGTAGGAGTCGACATTTTGGCCCAGCAAGGTAATGTCCCGAAATCCACGCTCAAACAAATCCGTAGCCTCTGCCACAATGGAATAGGCGTCGCGGCTGCGCTCCCTGCCCCTCGTAAAGGGAACCACACAAAAGGAACACATGTTGTCACAGCCCCGCATGATCGAGATAAAGCCAACGATGCCATTGGAGTCCAGCCTGAGGGGAGAAATATCTGCATATGTTTCTTCTCTGGATAAAAGGACATTGATTCCTTTTTCTCCCTCATCGACTTTGGCCAACAGGTTGGGCAGGTCACGGTAGGCGTCGGGTCCGACAACTAGGTCTACCAGTTTTTCCTGCTCCATGAGTTTTGCCTTCAACCGTTCTGCCATGCAGCCCAGGACACCAATCTGGAGGTCAGGTCGCTTGGATTTAAGCTGGTTGAAGACTTTCAGGCGGTTGCGCACTGTCTCTTCCGCTTTTTCACGGATAGAGCAAGTATTGACCAGAATCAGGTCGGCAGCAGCCATTTCTCTGGTAGGCCCAAATCCCTCTTTTGCGAGGATGGATGCCACAATCTCCGAATCGCTGAAATTCATGGCGCAGCCATAGGATTCGATATAAAACTTCCGACCGGCTGTTTCCGTCTGGTCGTAAAACAATACTTCGCCCTGTTTGGCCTCGTCTATTTCTTTTTTGACCCCAAATAGGGTCACATTATCATTGTACATCAGCAGCGTATGGACTTTTAAAAAGTGCAAAAATAGGAGTTTTTTGGCAAAAATATGACAAAATGACAGAAAACCGTCGCAACGGCATGGGCAGGGAAGGGCAGATCGTCTTTTAGAGGGAAGGGTTTTGGGACCCAGACTGAATATGGGGAACTTTTACAGGTAAAAAATTGTTTACACGTCTTTTTGATTGCCCAGAGTTTACTTTTTATGCAATTATATCCACGCGATATCCAGGAGAAACTTGAGTTCAGTAAAATTGTTGATCTCGTCCGCCAGGAATGTCTGTCTGAGATGGGCTCCCAGCATTTTGCCACCATACTCATCCAGGATGATCTGGCCGTGATTGAACGGTTGCTTGATGAAACGGATGAGTGGAAAAAAGCAGTAGAGCGGGGAGAGCAAATCCCCTTGTCTGCATTTTATTCGATAGCCGAAGATGTGCAATTGTTGCGTAAGGAAGGCTACGTGCTGGATGCGGAGAGCATACGCAACATCTATCTGATTGTGGTGCTGGGACTGGAAATCAGCACGTATTTTCAGGAAGGAGAGCGGGCCAGGTTTTTACCACTGATCCACGAAGTGGTGTCTGCCATCAGGATTGACCGGGCGTTGACCAGGGAAATTGACCGCGTGCTTGATGAGGAGGGAGACGTCAGGCCAAATGCCTCTGAAGAACTCATGCGCATTACGAAGCTCATCCGGTCTCGCGAGAGGGAGATTGATAAAATCTTCAATGGTGAGATGGAGTCCTGCAGTCAGAAGGGATTTTTGGTTGACACGCAGGAAAGTCTCCGAAATGGCCGGCGTGTGCTGACAGTGGCGGTTGAACATAAACGAAAAGTCCCTGGCATTCTCCATGACGAATCCTCCACGGGAAAGACGGTATATATTGAGCCGGAAAAAGTGGTTTCATTGAACCAGGACATGTACAATCTTTATGCTGAAAGGCGGCATGAGATTTACCGTATTTTCAGGGCCTTGTGTGCCTTTATCCGTCCTTATGCAGATTCTCTTTTGACAATACAGCATGTGCTGGTCAAGCTGGACACCATCCGGGCAAAAGCGAGGTTTGCCTTGCGCATCGGTGCGTCGAGGCCCTACATTCAGCAAAAGCCTGTTTTTTGTTTTAAGGAGGCGACGAATCCAGTCTTACTGATCCGCAATGAGGGCAAAGGACTGCCTGTGGTGCCTTTTGACCTTGATTTGCACCACGGCAATCGTATTTTGGTGCTCAGTGGTCCGAATGCCGGTGGGAAATCGGTGGCACTGAAAACGGTGGGTCTGTTGCAGATGATGTTGCAGGCGGGCATGCTGGTGAGTGCGGATGCCAATTCGCGCTTTGGTGTTTTTCGGAAAATGTTTGTGGATATTGGTGATCAGCAGTCGCTGGAAGATGACCTGAGTACCTATTCTTCACATCTGACAAACATGCGCAGAGTCACCGAGGAGGCCGATAGTGAAACGCTGGTATTGATTGATGAATTTGGTACAGGTACGGATCCAAAAATCGGGGGAGCCATTGCGGAGGCGATTTTGCATGAAATCAACCATAAAAAAGTATTTGGGGTCATTACGACGCACTATTCCAATTTGAAATTTTTTGCATTTAAGGCACCGCATATTGTCAATGGGTCAATGGAATTTGACAAGCAGCATCTCACGCCGACATTTCGGATGCATGTGGGCAAGCCGGGGAGTTCCTTTGCATTTGAAATAGCGGGTAAGATCGGCCTGCATCATGAAATTGTGGCGTACGCGCAGAAAAAGACAGGCCAGAATGAGAAAGCCATTGACGACTTGCTGGCGACACTGATGGCAGAGAAAAAAGAATATGAAACCAAGCTGGCCAGCCTGCTGGAGAAGCAGGACAAGCTGGACAAGTTGATTCATAGTTACGAACAGATGCAGTCTGAACTGGATATTCGAAAGAAGAAATTACAGTTGCAGGCAAAAGAGCAGGATACCGTGTCTGTCATGGACCAACAGCGGGAGATGCAGAAAGTACTCCGTGAAATCCGCAAGTCCAAAGACGAAGAAAAAGCGCTGGAAGTGGCGGTGACCTTGCGTAAAAGGCAGGAAGCTGCGGTCCAGGAAGTCGAAAAGCTCAAAATGGAGGTGTTTGCCAAGGAAATCAGCACCAGCAGCACAAAACTGGTTGTGGGCAGCCATGCCCGCATGCGCAATGGCTCTACCGCGGGAGAAATATTGAGCCTTGACAAGGGAATGGCAGTGGTGCAGATGGGCAACCTGACTGTGAAAGTACCACTGGTAGACCTTGTATCTGCCGGGGAACCCATCGTCCAGCAGCGAAGTCGCAGTGTACAGGCAACCTATGCGACACAGCACCGGCCGGATACGCAAATTGACATCAGAGAATATACCAAAAGCGATGCCCTCCACATGTTGCAACAGTTTATGGACAATGCCCTGCTGACCAATGTGCACGAATTGCGGATTATCCATGGCGTCGGCACTGGTGTCATGCGGAAAGAGGTGCGCAAGTTATTGTTGCAATACAAGGATGTGCGTGAAATCTGGCATCCGGCTCCGGAGCAGGGGGGGGATGGCGTGACAATGGTGAAGTTGTAGAGAAGTTGATTCTCAATTTTTGTTGATGGCATATTTTCTCTGGTAGAAATAAACAAGTATAGATAATATGATATTATAATATCTATGCTGTTGTATCCTTGGAGGATGCATTTAATTACCTATTTTTGCTCAATCATACAGCTTTTCAGAGATGGCAGCACCAAAACAGGGAGGAACAGACCCTTGGGGAAAGAAGTTTATCAACTACCTACTCTATGCCCTGATTACAGGTGTCGTACTGGTAGCGCTGCTATTTTTGTATATATCAAAAGCCTTATTGCCTGATACCCAGGAGCTGGAAAATCCCAATTACGAGATTGCATCTCAGTTTTTATCTTCTGATGGGAAAGTCCTGGGTAAGATTTTTAAATACAACCGGGAATGGTTGAATTACGAAGAAATTAACCCTGTCATCGTTGATGCCCTTGTCTCTACGGAAGATGAGCGGTTTTTCAGTCATTCGGGCATTGATTTCAGAGGTACGGGCAGGGCCATCTTTTTTATGGGTAAAAAAGGAGGGGCGAGTACAATTACGCAGCAGCTGGCAAAACTGTTTTTTACCGAAAGGTCGCAATCGTTCGTAAAAAGAGTCTGGCAAAAACTCAAGGAATGGGTCATTGCTGTTGAATTTGAAAAGAGGTATACCAAGGAAGAAATTCTGGCAATGTACTTGAATAAGAGTGATTTTTTATATGATGCTGTAGGCATTGGTGCGGCCGCAAAAACATATTTTGGAAAGGACCAGAAAAATTTGAAAGTAGAGGAAGCGGCAGTTTTGATTGGCATGCTAAAAAATCCGCGGCTGTACAATCCCAGGATCAATCCCCAGAGTTGCCATTTGCGCCGCACGGTCGTTTTGAAGCAAATGGTGCGTAATGACTTTTTGACGGA
>JAUMBK010000152.1:0-3551 GCA_032115795.1 Saprospiraceae bacterium
GCTCTTGGAACTCATTGGGACCTGATGCTGACAAAGCCATACAAGCAGGGTGGCAGGGCCATCGACGCATGGGATTTGAAAGGTCTGAAGAAAGGAATTCGACGACAAGGTACTTTAAATAATACAGGAGATATGGATACTGCCTGGACAGTTGAAATAGCGCTGCCTTGGGAGGTTCTCGAAGAGGTAAATGCACATAATGGGCCTCCAAAACACGGCGAAGTGTGGAAAATGAATTTTTCCAGAGTACAATGGGACCTTGATATCCTAGATGAAAAGTATAAGAAAAGGACTGATCCACTGACAGGTAAATCGTTGCCTGAACATAACTGGGTTTGGTCTCCTCAGGGACGTATAGACATGCACCACCCTGAAACCTGGGGCCTCGTTATGTTTACAAAGGACCAGAAGGATATTTCCACCCAAAGTGCTGAAAGGGTTGACATTCTGAAATGGAAGCTAAGAAAGGTCTTTTATGACCAACAGGTCTATTTTAAACAGTACAATTCCTGGTTTTCTGATTTCAACGAGTATGTTGATCAGGGTATAACGGGTGTGTGTTTAGGGGGTAAGACATGGCTTGCTTCCATATGCGACTATCAAACATGTTTTTATATTAACCAGGAGGGAAAAGTCTGGCAATCAAATTAATGCAATGCAACGACGAACATTTATTCAACAATCAGGGCTGACAGCACTCTCACTGGGATTAGTACCAGATTGGCTGCAAATGACTACTTCAGGTAAAGATTTTCCAAATAAAAACTGGGTCTGGGCAAGACCAAATGCACAATGGACCCTCGATGACTGGAAAAAAGCGCTGACAATGGCCCGGCAGAAAGGCATTGATGCGCTGTTGCTCGAGGTATACAATGGCACCACAACCTATTTTGCCGGTGGTCAGCTACCCATGGTGGATGACCTTACAGAAAAACTAGTGCCCGTGTGCAAATCACTGGATATCGAGTTTCATGCGTGGATGTGGACCATGCCCTGCAATGCCCCCTCCATCGTAGCCGGCCATCCCGATTGGTATGCGGTCAACGGTCTTGGCCAGCCCGCACATAGCCATCCTGCCTATGTGGGTTATTACAAGTTTTTGTGTCCGTGTCATCCCGAAGTACAGGAATTTATCAAAGGCAATGTGGCATCGCTGGGCAAGATCGCAGAAATTGCAGGCATCCACCTGGATTATGTCCGTTTGCCGGATGTCATCCTTGCCGAAGCCCTGCAGCCCAAGTACAAGCTGGTTCAGGATCGTGAATATCCGCAGTTTGATTACTCGTATTCTGCGCATTGCCGCACTCAGTTTAAAGAAAAAAACGGTCTTGACCCACTAACGGATATTGCAGAACCATCGGCACACCAGGAATGGGTGCAATTCAGGCGTGACAGCATCACACATCTTGTAAATCAGGAACTCGCACCGGAAGCACGGAAATACGGCAAACAAATAACGGCGGCTGTTTTCCCCAACTGGGAACACGTCAGACAGGAATGGCATACCTGGCAATTGGATGGCTTTTTACCCATGCTCTACCACGGATTTTACAACCGGGATATTGATTTTATAAGCCAACATACCAAAGCGGCACTGGAGAGACTGGATAAAAAGAAACCCGTCTATAGCGGTGTCTTTATTCCCGATTTGTCACCCGATACATTACCGGCTGCCCTGGCAGAGGCGCGTACAGGCGGGTCGTCAGGTTTTGCATTGTTTGACCTGGGAAGTATGACTCAGGCACACTGGGATGCATTGCCCTGAAATATTTTGAATTTTCAATTTTTTCATTCGGAATAAAAAGTAACTTTGTTAGATATCAAAACAAAACGCCATGCATTTAGCCACCATTGACTGGGTTATTATTGCCCTCTTTTTTATTTTGACTATGGCCATTGGCCTCATGGTCTCACGAAAGGCAGGAAGTAGCAGCTCTGAGTACTTTTTAGGAGGGAGAAACATGTCCTGGTGGTTACTGGGGGTGTCGATGGTGGCAACGACGTTTTCGGCCGATACGCCCAACCTGGTCACAGACATTGTGCGAACAAACGGGGTCGCAGGCAACTGGGCCTGGTGGGCATTCCTGCTGACGGGTATGCTCACTGTGTTTGTCTATGCCAAATTGTGGCGCAGATCAGGCATCACAACGGACCTGGAGTTTTATGAATTGCGTTACAGTGGTCCAGAAGCGCGCTTTTTACGTGGATTCAGGGCGTTGTACCTCGGTATTTTTTTCAATGTGATGATCATGGCAACAGTTATGCTTGCGGGCATAAAAATCGGGGGCATTTTACTTGGTCTCAGCCCAATGGAAATTGTCATCAGTGTCTCTGTGATTACGGTGATTTATTCTTCCATTGGAGGGTTTAAGGGGGTGATTTACACTGATTTTTTTCAGTTTGCCATTGCTATGGCAGGTATGGTATGGGGTTGTATTTATATAGTAAATTTACCTGAAATTGGTGGATTGGAAGCGTTGCTCTCACACCCCAATGTTCAGCCAAAGTTGAGTATTTTTCCCGATTTTAATAATATGGAAGTGTTGGTTCCGCTGTTGATTATCCCCATTGCAGTGCAATGGTGGAGTGTATGGTATCCAGGAGCAGAGCCCGGTGGTGGTGGCTACATTGCTCAGCGGATGTTGTCAGCAAAGGATGAAAAAAATGCCATCACGGCTACCTTGTTTTTTAATGTGGCTCATTATGCATTGCGTCCATGGCCATGGATATTGATCGCTCTTTCCTCTATGATCGTCTTTCCAGAAGTCAGCGATATTGCCCGGAGTTTTCCTAATATAGACCCTAAATTTGTCAGGGATGACCTTGCTTTTTCAGCTATGCTGTCATACCTGCCTACGGGTTTGCTTGGCTTGGTTATTGCTTCTTTGATCGCCGCACTCATGTCGACCATCAGTACACACCTCAACTGGGGCAGTTCGTACGTTGTCAACGATTTCTGGCAGCGGTTTATTCATCCTGAAGCGGAAGAAAAGGAACTGGTCAATGTAGGTCGGATTTCCACCGTAATTTTGATGATATTGACTGTGTTCATGGCTCTGTTGCTAGAAAATGCACTCGGCTCTTTCAATATTTTGTTGCAGATTGGTGCGGGCACTGGATTGCTGTTTATTTTGCGCTGGTTCTGGTGGCGCGTCAATGCCATGAGTGAAATTGTTGCCATGCTGGTTTCGTTTGCCGTTGCGCTTTACATGCAGTTTGTGGTTGGCGATACGATGGTCTCGCATGAAAAACTCATTATTGGCATTCTGATTACTACGTTTGCTTGGGTAACGACTGCCTATCTGAGTAAACCAACTGATCAAAAAGTGTTGGTTGATTTTTATAAAATGATCAGACCCCACGGCATCGGATGGAAACCAGTGATTGCCGCCGGGAAAGCACAGGGCATCATCACTGGTGAATCTACCCGAACAGGGCGTCTTGCCACTGAAATACTGATGATGGTACTGGGCTGTATCGGCATTTATGCACTACTCTTTGGCATGGGTTATGTGATTTACGGACAAATGATTCCTGCGCTGTTTTCACTT
>JAUMBK010000153.1:0-4669 GCA_032115795.1 Saprospiraceae bacterium
ATGGCATCGTGGGTTCCGGAACAGCTCTTGGTGTTCTTCCGTTTGGCTCAGGCAATGGATTTGCCTATCATATCGGGATCAAGCGAAGTGTAGAAAAAGCCTTCCATCAGATCAATCAAGGAATTTGTACGCGTGTAGATACTGCCCGTGCAAACAATCGATTGTTTCTGAATGTGGCAGGCCTGGGATTAGATGCCACTGTTGCATTTAAAACGAAAAATAATAAAAAAAGAGGCTTTTTCCCCTATTTTTTTCAGACGCTAAAAGAGAGTTATCAATTTCAATACCTGACACTCAAATTATCGTTTCCAAAGGGATTTACCCGGCCTTTCTCCGCAAAGAAGACTTTTGAAGGTCCACATTCCTGGGAAGAGGAGTATGCTATGGCTGTCATAGCGAATGGATCTATCTATGGTTACGGCTTTGCGATCGCGCCTTCTGCTTCATTGATTGATGGCCAATTTGATGTGTTATTGGTAAAAAAAGCCCCGGTGTTCAGGTATTTTTTTTTAGCCGCCCGCATGATCACAAAAAGCGTGCACAAAAGTCCTTTGGTTGATTACATTCGTACGCCTCAGCTCACGGTTACAACAAAAAAACCAGGCTATGCGCATCTGGATGGAGAAGGGTTTGCATCAGAAAAAACAATCGATTTTGTAATCAATCCGGGAACTTTAAATACATTGTATCATGGATAAATACCTGATTCTTGTTGCCTGTATTCTACTAAACGCATTGATTGGGGTCGTTTTTAAACTATTTCCCCGATACAAAATCCATACTCTTCGGGCAATCACACTCAATTATTTTGTTTGTTTTGCTACCGCCTCAGTCGTCATGCAGGGAAATCCGTTACCGGCAAACATACTTGAGAAACCTTGGTTGACTTATGCCTTATTGATGGGACTTCTTTTTATCGGCATTTTCAATCTGGTTGCCAAAACAGTGGCGCATTTTGGTGTTGTCGTTGCGTCCATCTTTCAAAAGATGTCGTTGGTTGCTCCTGCACTCATCGCAGTCCTATGGTATAACGAATCATCTGGGCCACTAAAATGGACAGGCATCGTCTTCTGTATCGTCGCAATTGGATTGTTGAGCTACCAAAAAGAAGGTCAAACAAGTGAAGGCAAGAGAACGCAATTTATCTGGCTGTTCCCTATTCTCACCTTTGCCGGCTCATGCCTCATCGATGCCGCTTTATTTCTCATCGAGCATCACGGACTTGCGGCCAGTAATGATGCTTCATTTATAGCCAGTTTATTTCTTACTGCGGGACTGGCAGGTCTCGCACTTCTGGCATTTCAGGCCGAAGGTGATGGATTTCGCGTAAAATGGGTTGATGTCGCAGGTGGGATCGCCCTTGGAATTCCAAATTTTTTTTCCATCCACCTTCTTCTGGTGGCACTCAGCATGGGGTGGGAAGGATCAAGATTATTTCCCATCAACAACACGGGTGTTTTGTTGATGTCAGTAGCGATAGGGATTTTTATTTTCAGAGAACAATTGACACTACTTAAATCGGTGGGCATTGTCACCGCCATACTGGCCATTGTCCTCATAGCCATCTCTTAAGCTTTTCCTTTGGCAACTTCGTTTACCACAATTACAGGGCGTTCAGAAAGTGAATTTAAGGACAAAGGATCCAAATTTTTTGGTATCGCCATGCCCTTTTATGATGAATCTGAGCTAAATCCGATAATAGACTCAATCAAGGAAGCGTTTCCAAAAGCGACACATTACTGTTTTGCCTATCGCATCGGAACCGATGGCAACCGGTTTCGGGCCAACGACGATGGTGAACCATCAGGATCGGCCGGCAGACCAATCTTGGCTTCCATTGACAGCGCGGGAGTTACGTGCATCATTGTTGTTGTCGTCAGATACTACGGCGGGACCAATCTGGGCGTTCCGGGACTCATCCACGCGTACCGCGAATCAGGAAAACTGGCAATTGAAAATGCCTCAAAAATCACAAAAGAGTACGTCTGTATCTACACGCTTACTTTTGGATATGAGAACATGGGACAGATATTAAACGCATTGAAAGAGCTCCACATAGCCATCCTTGAAAAAACATTTGAAGAAACCTGCATTCTACAATGTGCTATCCCGCTTCTAACGCATACAGTGATGATTCATAAACTGAAGGCGCACATACTGGGAATAAGTATTGACCAGGTCAATGAAGCTACAAAAATACCTGATTGTGAGTTGCAGTACAGGGGTGTACGGTGGTAGACAGCTTACTTTTTTGATGAAGCGTATTCTTCATTCAACTTAGTGATGGTTTCATTTGTAATGTCCAGCGACGACTTCCCAAACATCACACTTCCCCCGGCGCCTTTCATCAGAACGTAATCATACCCTTTCTCTTCGGCTATTTTGACCAGATATTCATCAATCTTCTTTTGGATATCCTTCTGGGTTTCCTGCAGCTTTTTCTCCAGGTCCATGGCTGCATTGTCACGCTGTTTCATTAAGGATTCTTCTTCTCGTGCAAGGTTTTGTTGCTGCATACCGTATTTTTCTTCTATCTTCCGAAGCTCTACAGGTGCAATGTTGTTTGCATTTTGCTGAATTTTTGCCAGCTCTTGCTGAAACTTGCCTACCCTTCTCTGAAAAGCTTCAATCTTTCCCGCCAATGCCTGCTCTGCTGTTTTTGACTGGCCTTCCAGTTCTGTCTTACGCTCTTTGTACAAATCATATTTACTGATCAAACTGTCAATATCAATATACACAATTGTGGACGTCCCTCCTGTCGGTGCTGCAGTACTAGCAGGAGCGGGAGCCTGTTTACAGGACATCATGAGTAAAAACAAAAAAACAGACACAGAGGTGTAACTGCAAAGCGATTTCATACTGTTCAATTTTGGGTATCACTCAACGAGCGAAAGGTTATAAATACCGGGAGGAACTCAGGCAAGCAATCATATCGCAATGACATCGTTGCCAATGACTGATTCCGAAACGGCGGTTTTCAATTCAAAAAACAAAAATAACAAAATTTTCACAACCAGTATAGGTTACCTCAATTCTGGCGATTTAGTGCCGTATGCGAGATTGCGCATTATTCCTCAAGTAAGCTGTCCAGTTCATCCTCTGACAGACCGGACAGTTCATCAACATCAATCAGATCACCGGAAAGCTGGGTTTTCCGGGCTTGCAGTGCAAGTATTTTTTCTTCAATGGTTGAAGTTGAAATAAATCGGGTAACGATGACATTTTTTGTCTGGCCAATCCGATGTGCCCGGGCAATTGCCTGTTTTTCGGCAAAAGGGTTCCACCAGGGATCCAGTAAAACTACATAATCCGCAGAGGTGAGGTTCAATCCCGTTCCGCCCGCCTTGACTGAAAGTAAAAAGACCTGCACTCCCGGATCCTCCTGAAACTGCTTGACAGAATGATCGCGGTCACTTGCTGCCATCGATCCAGTCAATATGACAAAAGGCACCTGGATGGACCTCAGCCAGTCTGCATACAGCTGAAGGTGAGAGACAAAGGAAGAAAATACGAGTACTTTGTGTCCTGCATGCACGATGGTTTCAAGATAGGCACGCACATCATCAAACTTGCCGGAATCACCAATGTAATTCTCATCTGCCAGCTTGGGATGATTCGCGATTTGCCTCAATTTCATAATGGCAGAAAGGACATGAAATCGATACTGCCCTTGTTGCCTGTTGAGCCCCATCAGATGGTTCCTGGCAGCGGACTTTTCCTTTTGAAAATAGCGCGCCTGCTCGTCCGTCATTTCAATGTATCGCACCTCTTCTGTCAACGGAGGTAAGTCTGTGGCTACCTGTTCTTTTGTACGTCTCAGTATATATGGACCTACTAAGACCTTCAACTGTTCAATCGCATTTTCATCCTTGTCCTTCTCGATGGGAAGCTGGAACTTTTTACGAAAAAATTCAAAAGAGCCCAAAACAGAAGGGTTGATAAACTCCATTTGAGCCCACAAATCCGACAAGGAATTTTCAATAGGCGTACCACTCAATGAAATCTTATGGCGCGCCTGAATTTGAAAAAGAGATTTGAACGCCTGCGAATTTTTGTTTCGGATAGTCTGGCTTTCGTCCAGCACTAAATAATTGAATACATGCTGTGTCAGCAAGGAAATGTCTGTCACAGCAGTCTGATATGTCGTGATGATGACATCAAACGAAGAGAGTGTCTTCAATGCGCGTTTCCTTTCAGGTCCAGTATAGGCAAGCACTTGCAGCGAAGGAGCATAAGTTCTGCATTCCTGCCTCCAGTTGGTAACCAGCGAGGCAGGAACGATAATTAAGGCAGCCAAAGCGGTCCGTCCGGTAATAATCGTTTCACCAAACAAATCAAGTTGTACACCATGTGAGGCAGAAGAGTATGCCTCAGTTTTTAATTTTTCCCTGGCATCCAGCAGTGCCGCAATGGTCTGTACTGTTTTTCCCAGTCCCATGTCATCAGCCAAACATGCTCCGAGGGATTGCAGCCTGTGGGATACCAACCAGCGCACACCATCCAACTGGTAAGGTCGTAAACGGGCATGAAGGAGATTTGATGGTGTAAATTCCCCCTCTGTGGTCAATTCCGTCTGCATGATGGGTGTTCCCGTATGGATGCCTTGCTTCTGAAGGAGTGGAAAATGCACCTTTGCAAGCCGCCAGCAATGATTCTCCTCCGTTGCGAA
>JAUMBK010000154.1:0-44679 GCA_032115795.1 Saprospiraceae bacterium
GATCCCCCCCCAGGGCAATTTCACGATTCGTGAAGAAAACACCCGACACAGTCACATCGTCTTTTTTGCTGCCGGCAGCGGCATCACCCCAATCATGGCCATGATCAGCCACCTGTTGTCTTCAGCTCCAACTGTATCTGTCACCTTGTTTTATGGCAACCGTAATGTGGAGTCAATCATCTTCAGAGAGGAACTGGAAGACTTAAAAAACAAATATTTGGATAGGTTGAGCATGCATTACATCTTCTCCAGAGAAAAAGTGGGCTTACCCATTCTCCATGGCAGACTCACAGCAGAAAAATGCCGTGAACTGGCACAGGGTTTGTTTAATCCTGAACAGTGTGACGGAGTATATCTTTGTGGCCCCGGTGAAATGATTTTTAGTGTCAAAGACGCCCTGGAAGCGATGGGCATCCCTCCCCAGCACATTCATTTTGAATTATTTAGCACTTCAGGAATCCCTGTCAAACAGGCGGAGCTACCCTCATTGACTGAGGAGGAGGAGCAGCGGGAATGTGATGTGCATATCCAGCTGGACGGGGAGATTATCTCCTTTTCACTGGAATATGGCGGCCAGAATTTACTGGATGCAGCCATTGACAATGGTGCTGATCTGCCCTATTCCTGTAAAGGTGGGGTCTGCTCAACTTGCAAGGCCAAAGTCACGGAAGGTGAAGTGACCATGGACCTCAACTATGCCCTCGAGCCGGATGAAGTTGCCGCCGGCTATGTATTGATGTGCCAGGCACATCCCCGAAGTGAGTCCATCTTTATTGATTTTGACCAGAAATAGCTATGAATGAAACCATTGAATTAACCAGGAAGGAGGAAATTCTTCGCTCAGCCGCAGCCTTGTTTACCGAAAAAGGGTATCCGGCAACGTCGATGAGAAACCTGGCTTCCCATGTTGGCCTGGAGGTATCCAGTATATACAGCCACATAAAATCAAAGGAAGCTTTGCTCACAGAATTATGCATGGATTGTGCCGGCAAATTTTTGCAGGGTATGAAAGAAATCCAGCAGGAGCAAGGAGGTCCGGCCGTAAAACTTGACAAACTCATTACGCTGCATATTGATATTGCGTATGAATACCCGGCGAGTGTGACCGTTTTTAACAAAGAATGGAGGCACTTACCTCAACCTGCACTGGAAACATTTGTTGCATACCGAAAACAATACGAAGATGCATTTAAAGAAATTCTGCAACAAGGTAAACAGGTAGGTGTTTTTTCCTTTGAGGATACGGACATGATGTTCCGAATCGTGTTGCAAACAGTAAAGTTTTCGTATTTTTCTGTCAGAAAATTTTCCAAAAACCAGTTGGCAGCAGAAGTACGAAAGTATGTAATGAGCGGATTAAGCTGGAATTAATAAACCATTGTTCAAATCGAAATGACATGACAAATACTCTTTCTTTAGAAGCCAAATTTCAAAACAGAATTGACAACGAAGAAAAAATTGAAGCAAAGGACTGGATGCCTGACGGGTACAGAAAAACATTGATACGGCAAATATCACAACACGCCCACTCAGAAATAGTAGGTATGCTGCCCGAAGGAAACTGGATCACCAGAGCCCCCAGTCTGAAAAGAAAGCTTGCCCTGTTGGCAAAAGTGCAGGACGAAGCGGGCCATGGCCTGTATTTGTATTCAGCGGCGGAGACACTGGGAGCTTCCCGGGAGGAATTGCTCGACCAGTTGCACACAGGGAAGGCAAAATATTCGAGTATCTTCAATTATCCCACGCTAAGCTGGGCAGACATTGGGGCAATTGGTTGGCTTGTGGATGGTGCTGCCATCATGAACCAGGTGGCTTTATGCAGGACATCTTACGGTCCGTATGCCCGGGCTATGGTCCGTATCTGCAAGGAAGAATCGTTTCACCAAAGGCAAGGATATGATATCCTGCTCACCATGGCAAAAGGCACTGAGGCGCAAAAGGAAATGGTTCAGGATGCCGTCAACAGGTGGTGGTGGCCCTCACTGATGATGTTTGGTCCACCAGACGGTGATTCAGCGCACAGCGCAGAATCCATGAAGTGGAAGGTCAAACGCCTGTCAAATGATGAATTACGGCAGAGATTTGTAGATATGAGCGTACCGCAGGCGGAAATTTTGGGCATTACCTTTCCCGATCCCGCACTTCGCTACAATGCAGACAGGGGTCATTATGATTTTGGCGAAATAGACTGGACAGAATTTTGGCAGGTCGTCAATGGCAATGGTCCATGCAACGAAGAAAGAATAGCGGCCCGCATTAAAGCCCATGAGGACGGAAAATGGGTCCGCGAAGCAGCCATGGCATATGCTGAAAAACAAAAAAACAGGACCAGTTCACACGTCGCTTAACCATTTCCCTCATATGAACATGCCTGCAAAGTACGTTTTTCTCTTTTTCTTCTCCTTGGTAGGATATGATTCTGCCAATGCTCAAATCGTTGAGAAAATTGACATCAGGCTGGCAAAAGCATCCATAAATGAGCAGCAGTCAGTGGTGGTCATCATGCAAGACCAGGCAGATGTTTCCGCCTCGGAAGACATCCAGGCGAAAAATGAAAAGGCAGAATTTGTGTACAACGCACTGACAAACAAAGCCAATGAAACACAAAAATCACTGCGACAATGGCTGACCCAGCAGGGAATTTCACATCGCAGCTTTTACATTGTGAACATGCTGTCGTTGAAAGCAGACTGGGCATTGGTGCAGCAGATTGCAAAGAGAACGGATGTCGCTGCTGTCCTCGATGACAGCCCATTGAAAAAACTTCCGGAGATTCCTGAAAGAACGCTGGGAGCGCGTGCCATTGAGTGGGGTGTGTCGAAAATAAACGCCCCCCAGGTTTGGGCACTGGGTTTTACAGGACAGAATATCACCATTGGCGGACAGGATACAGGATATGAATGGGATGACCCTGTCATTAAACCAAAATACAGAGGCTGGGTCAACAATACAGCCGACCACAATTACAATTGGCATGATGCCATCCATCAGGACAATCCCAATAGTTCCGGGACAAACAGTTGTGGATTTAACAGCACCGTGCCCTGTGATGATGACAACCATGGCACACATACGATGGGAACAATGGTGGGAGATGATGGCGCAGGCAACCAGGTTGGCGTTGCTCCCGGTGCAGTATGGATAGGATGCCGCAACATGGAAAATGGCTGGGGCACACTGACCACATATGTAGAATGTTTTGAGTGGTTTTTAGCGCCCTACCCGATCGCTGGTGGTACAGGTGATCCTACAAAAATGCCGCACGTAATCAACAATTCCTGGGGATGCCCCCCCGATGAAGGATGCAATACAAGCAATTTCAGTACAATGGAGACGGCACTCAATAACCTGCGTTCTGCTGGTTGCGTCGTTGTCGTTTCTGCAGGAAACAGCGGCTCCTCCTGTTCGACCGTATCTGCACCTGCATCCATCTTTGAAGGCTCTCTGAGCGTGGGAGCAACAAATAGCAGTGATGCCATCGCTTCGTTTAGCTCTCGCGGTCCCGTGACCGTAGATGGTTCAAACCGGCTGAAACCGAATGTCTCAGGCCCAGGCGTAAGTGTAAGATCATGCATCAGAGGTACCAACCAGTTTGGCACGTATTCTGGAACAAGCATGGCAGGACCCCATGTTGCCGGCATGGTGGCACTTCTCATCTGCGCCAACCCAGCCCTGGCCGGGAAAGTCGCCATCATCGAGGACATTGTCGAACAAACGGCGGTAAACCTGACTTCAGCACAAACATGTGGTGGTGTGGCTGGTTCCACCATTCCAAACAATACGTTCGGCTTTGGAAGGATCAATGCACTGGCTGCCGTCAATTTGGCATTGCCATCCAACTATACTCCCCTGGTAAAGCAATCTACCTCCCTCATTTTTGAAAATACAAGCAACGGCTTGCTGATCAAAAGTCCCAACGGCGTTGTCTACAGACTCAAAGTGTCTGACACAGGACAGATGCTCTACACAGGCAATTCGACACCGGCTGCAGGAACGGTGCGGCTCACAGAAGGTAGCCTCCACCTTGACAATACCAATGCTGGAATCATCTTTCGTTCACCAAATGGTGCATACTGGAAGATGGGCGTCAGCAATACAGGCGCCATTTCTACCACCTCCATCAACCAGCTGCCACCGGAATTCGTAAAACTGCCCACCGGAGACTATTATATCGAAGGGCCAACAAAAGGACTCGTCCTGCAAAGCCCAAACAACACCTGTTTCTTGGTAAAAATGACAAACCTGGCAAAAATCATTGCCATTCCTGCAACATGTCCCTGATTGACGAACCTAAACCAAAAAAAATATGAATGACTGGCCACTCTTTGAAGTATTTATCCGTTCAAAAAACGGATTAAGCCACAAGCACGTAGGCAGCTTACATGCCGCAGATGCCCACATGGCAATCCAAAATGCCCGTGACGTATACACCAGAAGAAATGAGGGTGTGAGCATCTGGGTCGTTGAAGCCAAATTTATCACAGCTTCTGATCCAGATGAGAAAGAAGCTTTCTTTGAACCCGCACAGGATAAAATATACCGCCATCCTACCTTTTATGAATTGCCTGTAGAACTAAAACACATGTAAGATGAGTCCAAACAGTAAAGAGTCTATTCTCATCCTGGCAGACAATTTATTGATTCTGGGCCAGCGTCTGGGAGAATGGTGCGGCCATGGCCCTGTACTTGAGCAGGATATTGCCCTTACAAACATTGCCCTCGATATCATGGGTGAAGCAAGAAATTATTACCAGTATCTGGCTGAGCTTGAAGGGAAAAAGGAAGATGATTATGCCATGTTCCGTGATGCCAGGGCATTCAGAAATGTCCTCCTCGTCGAGCAACCCAACGGCCATTGGGGAGATACCATCATCCGCCAGTTTTTGTTTGACTGCTTTCATTTCCACCAACTGACAGGCATGACGCACTCTCTTGATCCAAGAATTGCTGCCATTGCCAAAAAAAGTGTGAAGGAAGCGTCATATCACCTGTCGTTCTCAGGTGACTGGGTTGTACGTCTGGGAGACGGGACAGCGGAAAGCCACGAGAAAATGCAGCAATCACTCCACAAACACTGGCCATATTGGAAAGAAATGTTTACTCCGGTGGATGCTGAAACAGATGCAATATCCAATGGGATTCTGCCGCCTTTACATCAGGTCTACGAATCTGCCAAAGACCATTTGCTCAGTGTGCTGAGTGAAGCGACTCTATTGTGCCCTGAAGAAACATTCAGCAAAACAGGAGGAAAAAAAGGCATGCATAGCGAGCACCTGGGATACATTCTTGCAGAGATGCAATTCCTCCAAAAAAGCTACCCCGGAGCTGATTGGTAATTGTTCAGTTTCTCCGGCTGCAGTCCTGGCAAGTCCCGTTGACAATCATATTGGTTTCCGCAGCTGTAAATCCTTTCGGCAAGGTAACACTGGGGACAAAAATGTGGTCAAGACAGAAGGTACTCTCACAATGTGTGCAGTGGAAATGGACATGCTCATCATGGTGGTGGTGTTCGTCACAGCTGGCTTCGCAAAGCGCATATTTTACCACCTGTGTTCCATCGATGGCTTTGTGAATGATCCCTTTGTCTTCGAGTGTTTTCAGCGTCCTGTACAAAGTGATTCGGTCAGCTTCTGCCAGCAAAGATTCAATATCTCCGGAAGACAATGCTTTGCCGGACTGAAGAAAGAGAGACACCGTATCGACCCGAAATTGTGTAATACGCAACCGGTGTTTTTTTAGCAATACTTCCGCCGCATTCATTATTTGACAGTTTGCCCATTTTCCCAGCCAGCCGACGGACTGACAAAACTTAACTTCCCCTGGCTGTTTTCTGCCATCAATATCATGCCCTGTGACTCTACGCCACGCATGGTGCGGGGTGCCAGATTCGCGAGTAAGCACACCTGCTTTCCGATGACTTCTTCCGGAGTGAAATGCTGGGCGATCCCGGATACCACAGTCCGCTGTTCATGGCCAAGGGACAACATCAGCTTAAGCAACTTATCTGCCTTCTCCACCTTTTCAGCACCAATGATGGTTGCTGTGCGAATGTCCATTTTTGCAAAATCTTCGTAATTGATTTCTTCTTTCATGGGCGTAACAGTGTGTTGAAGATCGTTGTTTTCATTTGGTTCAGAAATAGCCAGCGTGGCTTGCAATTTGTCAACCTGAAACTGGATAGCCGCATCGTCAATCCGGGAAAACAGATGGATAGGTTTGCCAATCGTATGGCCTTTTTTCAGGAGGCACTCTCCCTCGGCAAGCTGATTCAGCATTTTTTCAAGTTCCCCCTTTTCCTGCAACGGCTTCTGGTTGAGTAAAATCCGGATCTTATCTGAAGTAAACGGCAAAAATGGCCGGCAAACAACACCGAGGGCTGCCACGTACTGTAGACAAAGATTCATCACAACACGCACACTTTCAGGATCATCCTTTGCCTTTTTCCATGGCTCATTAAACTGCAGAATCTGGTTTCCTTTGGTCGAAATATCCATGAGAATTTTCAATCCGGTACGAAAGTCAAACTTTCTCAATGCATCACACAATTCGTGGAGATCATCAAAAAGACGGAGCAACTCCGAGTCGTGGTAACTGCCCTCAAATTGATCTTCCGGGCCAATGATGTCGATTGATTCATCAAATGAAGGCACCTTGCTTCCATAATATTTTTCTGTCAGGACAACAACCCTATTGACAAAATTTGCCAGATTATTGACCAGCTCGTTGTTGTTTGCTTCCTGAAATCCCTTCCAGGTAAACTCACTGTCTTTTTGTTCAGGCATGTTTTTGATCATCGCATACCGAAGCTCATCCTGCCTGCCAGGAAATTCCTCCAGATACTCATGGACCCAGACAGCCCAGTTGCGCGAGGTAGAAATTTTTTTTCCTTCGAGATTCATAAACTGATTGGCAGGCACGTTGACAGGCAAAACAAAACCACCATGGGCCTTCAAAATGGCCGGAAAAATCAGACAATGAAAAACGATATTATCTTTTCCTATAAAATGAATAAGGGCAGTATCCTTCTCCTTCCAGTACTTTTCCCATTTTTTACCGGAATTGGCCGCCCATTGTCGGGTGGCGGAAATATATCCTATGGGGGCATCCATCCAAACGTACAACTTTTTTCCCTCATGCCCCGGAATGTGGCGGGGTACATCGACACCCCAGTTCAGGTCCCGCGTCATCGCCCTTGGTTGCAAGCCTCCATCAAGCCAGGATTTGCACTGGCCAAGCACATGGTTTTTCCAATCGGCGGGATCGTGAAGCTCTTCCCCATCCAATCGCCCTGTCTCGACCCATTCACGAAGCCAGGATTCATACTTATCCAACGGCAGATACCAATGAATTGTCTTTCGCTTTACCGGTCTTGAACCGGATAATTTTGATACAGGATCAATCAGATCTGTGGGATTGAGTGAACTACCACATTTTTCACACTGGTCGCCATATGCCTCAGGATTGCTGCACTTGGGACACGTGCCCATAATGTATCTGTCGGCCAAAAACTGACCCGCTTCCTCATCAAAATATTGTTCAGATTCCTTTTCCTCAAATTCTCCCTTGTTGTAAAGGACAGAAAAAAAATCCTGGGAAGTTTCGTGGTGTAGCGGCGAAGATGTGCGGTGATACATGTCAAAGGAAACACCCATTTTCTGAAACGTATCCTGGAATAATGCATGATACTGATCCACAATCTGCTGTGGCGGTAGTCCTTCTTTCATCGCCTTCATTGTGATGGCCGCCCCGTGTTCGTCAGAACCGCAAATGAAGACAATATCTTTGCTCATCAGGCGCTGAAACCGGACATACACATCGGCTGACAAATAGGCTCCGGCCAGATGTCCAATATGCAGTGGACCATTCGCGTAAGGCAATGCCGAAGTAACCAGATATCGCTTAAATTGACGCATAAGCGGCTTCATTTAGGGGGCAAAGATACACAATTAATTTTTGAAAGGAAAGCCACTGAAAAGCGCCCAGCGCGCCCTATGCATTTGATACATAATTATGTATAATTTTTGCATGTCATTACGACATGTTCAAGTTCACTCATAATCATGGCCGTTGCCCCCCACAACTTGTGCCCGTGAACGATATAATAGGGCACGTGATGCAACGCATTCGTCGAAGAATTGACGGGTCCGACAGCCTTGTTTGCAGCCTGCAGAAAATGTTTGACCGGGACCTCAAGAATTTGGCTTACCTCCGCTTCCTGCGGTGAAAATTGCGGGTACTCTGTTGTAAATCCGACATAGGGATGAACTAAAAAATTGCTGACAGGGATATACAACGGAGTTAGTCCTCCCAACACACCAACATGGTCAGGGGAAACTCCGATTTCTTCATACGTCTCACGCAAGGCACAATCTTCATGCGTTGCGTCCTCCTGGCTCAATTGTCCGCCAGGAAAACTCAATTGTCCGGCATGTTTGTCTTCGGGATGGTGACTGGATCTCTCAATTAGACTAATATGCCATTCCCTTTCCTTCGGAAACAACAAAGCGAGTACACAGGCAACCTTATAATCGGGTGACAATTGCCTGTACAAGTCACTGGCGATGGGTGCCATCCTATTTTGTGCTTCCACACCCGGCAACCGCTGGTACAGACTGGCTTCAAGATGGTGTATCAGGTCAATGTCCATGCATTGGAACTTGGTAAGAGCCTGAAGTCGTGCTTATTTTGGACCATTGGCTTTTATAATGTAGTTTTCAAGGGCCTTGGTCATGGACGGGGCTTCCGGTGTCGGTGCCTTGATGTTGACAAAAAGCCCTTTTTCTTCCGCCGCCCGGCAAGTCGCATTGCCAAATACAGCGATACGGGTATTGTTTTGCTTGAAATCAGGAAAGTTCTCAAAAAGTGACTCTATGCCTTGGGGACTAAAGAAGGCTAGAACATCATAATACACATCGCTCAAATCAGACAAGTCTGAAGAAACTGTGTTGTACATGATCACCTCTGTATGATGAATGTTGAGCTTGTCAAGATAACTCACAATCTCGGTTGAGCCTAAATTGGAACAAGGCAATAAAAATTTTTCGCCTTTATATTTCGTAAAATAGTGTGCCAGATCATCCGGAATTCGCTTGCCTACAAAGACTTTCCTTTTCCTGTAAAGAATAAACTTCTGAAGATAATTGGCGATGGCCTCCGTCAGACAAAAATACCTGGTGTCTTGTGAAATTCTGGCCCTCGTTTCCTCTGCTAACCGGAAAAAATTATCAATCGCGCCTTTACTTGCAAAAATGACACAGGGAAATTCACCTAAATTGACTCTGTTTTTCCGAAACTCCTTTTCTGAAACAGGGGCAACCTGTATAAATGGCCTCCAATCAATCTTCAGATTCCACTTGAGTTCAAGGTCGTAATAAGGAGACTTATCTTCAGGTTTTGGCTGGGAAATTAAAAGAGATTTTACAGGATTGTACTTTTCAACATATTGCGTACCTGCCTGCATTGCGGTGCTTTTATTTGCCATTTACACAACTATTTTACAAAAAAGCATTTTTGTCAAACATTTAGTCCCCAAACAGTGATTGTCTTGAACAAAATAAGCAGGGGAGACAATTCAAAGGTGCAAAGGTACAAAATAATTTGAAAAAATCTATCAGGAAGAAAGTCAGAAATAATCACCAGACCCCTGAAGTATCTGAAAACGAACAAAAAGCCAAGCACGACCAGAGCAGATACAAGGATAATTTCCCGAATTCCCTCAGGTCCAAAAGCAAGCAAAAAATTAAACGGAATCAGCAATACACCTGAAAAAAAATTAAAAACCATGGTGGTACAACTGAATAGCGCCGTATAACGGGAAACTAAAAAAATGCGGCCAAACAAAAACAAGCCACTATGCCTAACAAGATACAAAGCAGCAAAAAAACAACATAGGATTCCCCAAAAAGCAACCCCCTTCCCTGCCAGGTGGAAAGCGGGCACAAAGTAGACAAATGCACCTGCGTTCATGACAAAAACAAGGTACAACAACAATGCAGCCATCGTCAACCGACCGCTGTATTCTCTTTGAAATAACCGCAATAAATTGTCATTCCAAACCGCATGATACACCGAAATACAGTATTTTGGATTACTGTTAATGGCAATGGCCAAAAAGGCACAGGACAGCAGCAACATCCAGAATAGGATGAATCTCGGATTCTTGTTTCCTTCCTCTTGCTTTATCACGGGCGCCTCTTTCCGGGCAGTCAAAAAAGGAAAATGGTCGACATCAAATGGGTTGGAGCCCACAACTCGACCCGTGGACGATGCAGTTGCACCGATTTCGTCCCTACCTTGCATTGCCCTCGTAGCCGTTGCGTCGGATTGTACCTCTTGTTTCACAGGCAGGCCTGCCCTGACAGTATCTTCCGTTTGCCCCTTGATCTCCGTCCGTTGAACAGGGGTTCGTGAAGAAATATCAAACGGATTGGTACCTTGGCCGGCAAGAAATCCAACTGTAAAAGACAGGCAGATCATAAAAAAAAGACGTCCTATCCCCTTCCCCTTCCGAAAGAAACGCCGTGTGAAGCCAGATATACATTGTTCAGTGGAGGCCTTCATAACGTAAAAGTAGTAAATCTGACCGCAATCAGCGATGGCATGCCGCACAATATTCACCATAAAATGAATAAATTTGCAGTATGCCAAACAACTCTATACGAAAGCTGATCATCCTGGGCGGAATTTCCATCATAGGAATCATCTTTGTCCAATCATACTGGCTCTTAAAAACATGGGATATCAAAGACAAGGAATTTGACCAGACAGTCAATATTGTGCTCCGAAATGTAGCCGAACGCATGGCAAAATACAATAAAACTCTCCTCCCAAAATCAAATCTCATCGTCAGGCAATCTTCCAACTATTACGCAGTCAATATAAACAGTGCCATTGATGCCAGCCTCCTCGAACAGTACCTTCTGCAGGAAATGTCCAAACAATCCCTGAATATAGATTTTGAGTATGCAGTCTATGACTGCACCTCCAGCGAATTGGTCTATGGCAATTATTGCAGCGCTGAAGTTGTCAGCGAAAAAGAATTAAAACGAAAGAAAAAGCTACCTAAGTTTGACGAGCTTGTCTATTATTTTGTCGTTCGATTTCCAAAACGGGAGAGTTTTTTGCTCGCCAACCGAAATATGACACTGACGCTGACCGTTCTCTCCGCTTTTGCCATTGGTTTTTTTCTGTACAGCATGTGGGTTATCATGGAGCAAAAAAGACTGTCAGAATTGCAGAAAGATTTTATAAACAACATGACCCATGAATTCAAAACCCCGATTTCTTCCATAAAAATTGCTTCCGATTTTCTCTCTAATGATGCCAATGTAAAAAACGATGCCCGGTTGAACCGCTATATTCAGATTATCAGAGAACAAAACCAGCGCCTCAATGAACAAGTGGAAAAAGTCCTAAACATTGCCAGACTGGAAAAAGACAGTATTGAACTGAAAAAAGAAATATTTGATATCAATCAAACGTTACAGGATGTCATCAATAATGAATCCCTGAAATTGAAAACGGGCCACATCTCTTTCCACTCATCCACCGGAAGTCAGTTTATCCATGCTGACAAGCTGCATTTTGTAAATGTGGTTGCCAATATGATTGACAATGCCATTAAGTATTCCCCAGGTGACCCTAAGGTAGACATTTCTCTGGATGAAAGCGAAAATCAGTTGCTGCTGCAAATCAAAGACAACGGCATCGGCATAGACAAAGAAAACCAGAAAAAATTATTCAATAAATTCTACAGGGTCTCTACTGGAAACGTACACGATGTCAAAGGCTTCGGCTTGGGACTGTACTACGTTAAAAATATTTGCTCTGCACACGGCTGGCAAATTCAGGTCTTCTCTGAACCAGGTCAGGGATCGGAATTTATCATCACAATACCAAAATTAAAAGTAGCATGAACGAAAAATCAAGAATTCTCTATGTGGAAGATGATGAAACACTCAGTTTCGTCACGAAAGATAACCTCGAAATCCACGGCTATCTTGTAGACCATTGCATGGATGGCGAAAGCGCCATAGACACCTTTTTCAAGCATGCCTACGATTTGTGTATCCTGGACGTGATGCTGCCTAAAATGGACGGCTTTGCCGTAGCTGAAAAAATTCGCGCAACCGATCCTAATATCCCAATTCTCTTTCTGACCGCCAAATCGCTCAAGGATGACCGGATTCACGGACTGCGTATTGGCGCCGACGATTACATAACCAAGCCGTTTAGCATCGAAGAACTGATTCTTAAAATAGAAGTCTTTCTCCGAAGAAAATATGTATCCGTTTCTGTCAATGATCAATATAAAATTGGCAAATATCTGTTTGATTACCGCAACCTGATTCTTTCCCTCGATGGCGAGGATCGAAGCCTGACACAAAAAGAGGCAGACTTGCTAAAAATGCTGCTGGATCATAAAAACAATGTTGTCAAAAGAAGCCTGATCCTCGAAAAATTGTGGGGCGAAGATGACTATTTTCTAGGTAGAAGCATGGATGTATTTATTTCACGACTCAGAAAATACCTGGCAGGAGATGCCAATATCAAAGTGGACAACATCCATGGGGTAGGTTTTAAACTGGTCATTGAATCCTGACGACAATTGCATGGCAGGACAATCCAGCACAACACGCACATCGTTTCCTGATCGTGCTGCATTCTCCTCAGAAGATTCAAGTCTGTTTTATTTAGATTTTTTGGCGTCATTTTTGCATATTATACACTAAATGAATTATAAATACATACTAAATATGTATCATGTGTTGATGGTTGCAAAGGTTTTTGTACTTGTCCTGCTCTGTAATGTACTACCCCTGTCTGGCTTTTCGCAAAAGACCAGTGCACATGCGTGGATTAATCCTGACAGAGTCTATTACAAAATCCCTGTCGTAAACAATGGCATCCACCGTGTTTATTTTGAATCCCTGGTCAAAGCGGGTCTTTCTTCGGAAACTGTCCCCGCAGATGGTCTGGCCGTACTGAATTTTGGTCGGGAAATCCCCATTTTTGTAAGCGCAACCCTCTTTGGGCCTGGGGAATACATAGAATTCTACGGTCAAAAGAATACTATTGGACTGGATACTTTCTTATATGCTGACTGGCGAAAAGACCTGTTCAATACCGAATTTTCATTGGTGAATGACACAAATGCCTATTTCCTGACCATCGATCCCGCCAAGGAACACCGCAGACTGAGCCCCGGAGATACATCATCCATCGCAGCTACCTCCGAAAAAGTAGCCTGGTGCTGGAAGGAATCAAAAAAAGTTTTTTCCGAAACATATTTTAAAAATAAGTATGGCGAAATCGTCTACTCCCAGTTTGAACCAAGTGAAGGTTTTGGCAGCGGTTTGCGCTCCATGACGCTGGTGGATTTGGTATGTCCGGGAGCATACAAAGCAGGGCCCTCACCTATCGTGACCTTCCGTACCGGACAATTGAGCATTCAGTCCATCCTGGAAATAAAATGGAACAGTACCTTGCTGGCTAGCCAGACCCTTCCCCCTTCAAAAACAGCTGCCTTTACCTTTGAACCTGGATGGGCAGACTGGTCCGAAACCAATACCCTGTCATTGAAAAATACGAATAACATCAATGACAAACATACCCTCGCCTTTGTCAATGTAAAATACCCGTCGCAAACAGACGCAGAAAACCAAACACAGATCCAATGCTGGATTCCTGAAATGTCAACCAAAGCCAGACTCGAAATCAAATCATTGCAATCGCCAAGCGGCAAGATTGTATTGGTTGACCTTACAGAAAACAAGCGATGGATTCTGGACAAAAACACACCCCAGATTGTCTTGGAACCTCTTGCTGCACAGCGACAAATCATTGCCATCGATGAAGCCTCCGCCTACATACCGCAGGAAATAACACAATTCATTCCCAAACCATTCACATTCACAGGACAGACATTTGTCATTATTACATCTTCCAGACTCAGAAACCAGGCAGCAACAGACCCCGCAGAAGCATATGCCAACTACCGAAAAAGCGCAGAGGGAGGAGGTCATAACACGCAAATCATCGACATTGAAGACATTTACAACCATTTTGGCTACGGCATACACAGGCATTTCGCCAGCATCAAAAACCTGGCTGCTTTCATGAAGACAAACTGGCCTACCGTTGCCAGCGTACTTTTACTGGGAAAAGCGGTGGAATACCCCTTTGTCAGGCAACCACAGGACGTCAGCACACAATTGTACTCCTCCTTTTTCATTCCTACTTATGGCTACCTGGGGTCTGATAACATGCTCTTTTCGGAAGGAAATTACCCTGATCCTTTCTTTGCCGTGGGCAGGGTAGCCGCACGGAATGGTCAGGAAATCTTGGACTACCTTGACAAGGTCAAACAATATGAATCAGCACAATTTAGTGAGCAAACGATTGAGGCATCCTATTGGAAGAAAAAAGTACTTCACCTCGGCGGAGGCAAAAATGCCGATGAGCAGGCTGCCATCAGATTTGGCCTGGAAAGCATGGAGTCAGTCATAAAGGATACTATTTTCGGAGGAGATGTGTCCAAGTTCTACAAGCGCAGCGGGGAAGAAATTCAATTTACAGTCAATGAAGAAATCAATGGACTGTTTAATGGAGGACTGGCCATCATTAACTTTTTTGGCCATTCCGCATCCAGTTCCTGGGATTTTTCAATCGAAAATCCAAGAAATTATTCCAACACTGGCAGATATCCCATGATCCATTCGTTCGGTTGTTATTCGGGTAACCTTCATGGCACTGCAAGAGGAATCAGTGAAGCGTTTGTTCTGGAAAAAAACAAAGGATCCATTTCCTTCCTGGCAACCAGTGGTACCGCATTTATACCTTCTCTGTCATTTTTTGGAAAACAGCTGCACGATCTCATGCTAAACACACGCCGCTTTATATCTGAAGGAGAAGCGATTCGCATTCTTGCAAACAAAAACAGGACGGCGCGACTGGCTGACCTGGCACTGTACAGCCAGATCACACTCCATGGCGATCCTGCCATACGGCCCTACATGCGCAACGAAGCCGACCTGACCTGGGATGAAAAAAATATCAAAACCAGCCCCGAACCCATTTTGGCAGCCGCCCCTTCCTTTTCTGTAAAAGTACCACTCTATAACCTGGGAGCATATAGAAATGACTCTGTTTCACTTACACTGATCAGATTGCTTCCTTCAGGAAAAAAAAGCGATACTTTGAACCTGAAAATCGGCCCTGTTGCAAACAAAACAAGTATTGACGCAGTATTTCCAACCTACGGCAGTGAGGGCGTGGGCAAAAACACACTTTTTGCCATTGCAGACACCGACAATACAATCCTGGAAGGGCCCTTGCCCGATGCAGAAAACAACAACCTACTTGCCTTTGGCGACGGGTTCGACTTTTTCATTACCGATAATCTGGCAAGACCTGTATTTCCACCAGACTACGGCCTCATTGGCAATCCATCTGAGTGGCTTCTTCGCGCATCCACCACATCAGTACCCATCGAAAAAACAACCTACGTATTTCAAATAGACACGTCGAGGTACTTTTCTTCCCCGCTGGTTGAAAGTGGGAAAGTGGTTTCTGATGGCGGTCTCATAGACTATGCTCCACTGCAAAAACCACTGGATAACAAGGTATATTATTGGCGAATCAGTCCTGACAGTACACTGAATGAAGGATTCCGATGGGCAAATGCCTCATTTGTTTATCTGCCCGGTGAAGCTGGAGGCTGGAATCAAAGTCATTTTTTTCAATATTTGCAAAATCCTGCCAGCACCCTTGACCTTTCTGAAGAGACGGACAGAAAATTTGAAATGGGAAAAAATTACAACATCGCCAAATTTCGAAATAAAACATGGGATGTCAATGACAAGCCCGGCTTTACATTCAACAATATTACCTTTGCCTCGGTCACGCCATGGCTTTACCTCGAAGGTGGTGTTGCCTTCGTTCGCTACAATCAAAAAACAGGCCAGTTTTACAGAAATGCTGTAGGTGGAGAATACGGAAGTATCAATCCCACCAGCAACAGTATCGCCGTTTATCCTTTCAGGACCTCCACGGCCGAAGAAAGAAAAAAAGCCATCGACTTTGCCGAAAATGTAATCCAGGCGGGAGAATTTGTGACGTTCTTCACCATTATCAGGGATACTGCATCCAGGTTTTATCCGGAAGAGTGGGCCTCAGATGAACAGCTTTACGGAAAATCATTGTTTACTGTCATGGAAAAAGCCGGAGCAAGCTACATTCGGCAACTCGAAAAAACAGGATCGGTTCCCTATTTCCTACAGTATTTCAAACACCCAACAAAAGGAAAGGTACTTCAGGAAGCGCTGGCATCTGCAGATACAGAGATCATCGAAAATGCCGCTGTTTATACAAATTTCAAAAGTGCCGGAGACATGACAAGTCCTGCCATCGGGCCAGCCATCTCCTGGGACAACATATCCGTCAACTGGGAAAATAAACAGCCGCAATCCACATCCAAGGTCTATATCTATGGAATTGATAAGACCGGCAACGCCACGCTCACAGATTCAATTGTAGGCTCCGGACAACGCAAACCAACCATTGATGCCAGCCAGTATCCGTACATACGTCTGGAGGCCAACACAGCCGATTCTGTGCAAAAAGAAGCGGGCCAGCTTCTTTTCTGGCGTACCTCTTTCCCGTCACTGCCCGACCTGGCGATCAGACACCTGCGTATGCAGCCAGATCCGTTTACTGAAACGGTGCAACAGGGACAAGCCATTCAGCTTGATTTTGACATCGTCAATACAGGAAGGTCAGATATAGATAGTTTTACGCTGACTACATCCTACACGGGACCAGGCAAAGAATTGATCACAATACAAAAAAGAATTCCCGGCTTGGCTGCAGGTGCAAAATCGAAGGAACAACTCATCTGCACTGCCCCTACAGGCAACGTCACCACCATGACCATCACGGCAGAAGTCAATCCGACAGACGCACCAGCAGAACGGTACCGCTTCAATAACCAGTGGAGCAGGTCATTCCCTTTGCTCCAAGACAAGAAAAACCCATTTTTACAGGTCTATTTTGATGGCCTCCAAATTCTGAATGGCGACATTGTTTCACCCAAACCGGAAATCATGATGGTATTGCGCGATGATAATGTCCACAGACCGATAACAAGCCCCTCGGTCTTTGAAATAAAACTGGATACCGGCAGAAATCAATTTGTTGAAATTCCAGCAAACAGCCCTGATTTACAATTTATTCCCGCAACCAAAGGACAGGGAGAAGCCAGGATGATGTACCGCCCCTTACTGAAAGATGGAGAATATACGCTGAGTGTGCAGGGAAAGGATGCTTCAGGCAATTTTTCAGGGCAGGAGCCTAGCCTTACTACCTTTAAAGTCATCAATGAAAGCAGCATTTCCAATGTGCTGAACTACCCGAATCCATTTTCGACTTCCACCCAGTTTGTATTTACACTCACGGGTGATGAGTTGCCTGACCAGATGACAATTACCATCATGACCATTTCAGGTAAAGTCGTTAGAGAAATCACCATGGCTGAAATAGGTCCAATCAGATCCGGCCTAAATAAAACAGAGTACAAATGGGACGGAACAGACGAATTTGGCCAAAAACTGGCAAACGGTGTCTACTTGTATAAGATGAATATGCGCCATTCTTCAGGTAAACAAGCCAGCCAGTTTAAAAATGCTACAGTCGACAAATTTTTTACTGATGGTGTCGGAAAAATGGTGATCCTTCGATGACAGAGGCACACTCCCAAAACCAATTGGAGACATACCAAGCGGCTGAAAGAATAATCCGTCCGCCATCCAAGGTTTCTTTTGGCTTGTCGGAATTATGGCAGTACAAAGAGCTGTTGTATTTTTTTTCGTGGAGGGAATATAAGATTCGATACAGACAGACCCTTCTCGGGCTCCTTTGGACACTGCTCCAGCCTTCGCTTATGGCATGCATTTTTGTTGTACTCTTGTCAATTGGCCTGCGCATAGGTCCTCCAGGATGGGATGGCATTCTGTTTTTTTACAGCGGAATGGTTGTGTGGCAGTTATTTAGCCAAACCGTATCCCAGGCTACCCAAGCAGTAGTGTCGCAGAGTGCAATGATTCAGAAAATATATTTCCCCAGACTCATTCTTCCTTTCTCAGCGGCCATCAATGCATCCCTGGACTATGGGCTGCAAACATGCCTGCTTGTGTTGCTGGTTGCACTGGCGGGAGGTGGAAGCAATATACTTCCTCTCGTACCGTGCATAATAACAGCATATGCAATTACCCTACTCACGTCAACAGGCATCGGCTGCCTTCTCTCAGCCCTTAATGTCAGATACCGGGATGTCAGGTACGCCTTGCCTTTTCTCATCCAGAGCATCTTCTTCATGACTCCTGTGTTGTATGACGTTTCGTCCATCCAGCATGCGTGGGTCAAACCGCTAATTCAGTTGAACCCAATGAGTCTGGCTGCCGACTGCCTGCGCAAGGGAATGGCAGGACACTTCCCTGAAATAATTTCAGGAGAAGCAGTACTGCCATTCACAATCAGCATTGGCTTATTCCTATGCGGATTGTATATTTTTCGAAAAAACGAAACCAGCTTTGCAGACGTCATCTGAAAAAAAAGCAAAGTACAGACGAGAGGCCTTAGAAAGGTTTAATTGCTGCTTTTAGGGTAGGAAGCCCCTGGTGGTTGTTGCTTTTTATACTTAAACCAGGAATTACTTTTTTTTGGTGCTGTCCCGTTTGAAGGCCGACCATCCTGTGAATGATTACGAACATGTTGACGCGGCTGTGGCTTGGCGATGATGTCGTGCTTGCCCTGCTTATGCGTCTGAGGCACAGGCAGTTGCTCCACTATTTTTTCTCCTGCTGCTACACTGAATTCTTTCAGTGGCAACTTCATTTTAATCAGTTTTTGGATGTCAGCAAGAAATGTATGTTCCGTTTCATCACAAAAAGACACTGCTCTTCCCGAAGCGCCTGCCCGACCTGTTCGGCCGATACGGTGAACATATGTTTCCGGAATATTCGGTATTTCATAATTGATCACAAAGGCAAGTTCATCAATGTCGATGCCACGTGCGGCAATATCAGTAGCCACAAGCGCCCGTATTTTGCCTTGTTTCATTTTGGCAAGTGCACTCTGCCGCGCATTCTGGGACTTATTTCCGTGAATGGCTTCCGCTGCGATGCCTTGTTTTGCCAAAAATCGGGCGACTTTATCTGCGCCGTATTTGGTTCTTGTAAAAATAAGCGCTGATTGGATGCCCTTGTCTTCCAGAAGATGAAGCAACAAAGCGTTTTTTTCATCTTTATCAACCAAATACACTTGTTGCTGAATCGTTTCAGCGGTGGAAGAAACTGGCGTCACTTCAACCCGCTCCGGATTATTCAATATCGAATGCGCCAATGCCATAATGGATTCGGGCATTGTCGCAGAAAAAAACAAAGACTGACGCTTTGCAGGCAATAATTTGATGATGCGCTTGACATCATGGACAAAACCCATATCCAGCATACGGTCAGCTTCGTCAAGGACAAAATGGCTAAGATTGTCGAGCTTAACCAGGCCTTGTCCCTGCAGGTCAAGCAAGCGGCCAGGAGTGGCGACCAGAATGTCTGTGCCTCTCCGGAGGGAATCTACCTGCGCTTGCTGGCCAACACCACCGAAAATCACAGTTTGTTTCAGGCCAGTCTGTGCTCCGTAAGCAGCAAAACTTTCACCAATCTGAATGGCCAGCTCCCGTGTAGGGGTGACAATCAACGCTTTGATTTTCACAGGCCCAGTCCTTTCGGTGGCTGCCTGATGCAATTGTTGTATAATCGGAATGGCAAAGGCAGCAGTTTTGCCTGTCCCTGTCTGGGCACAGGCGAGTAAATCTTTTCCTTGTAATAAAATTGGAATCGCTGCAGCTTGTATCGGTGTCGGACTGTCATAGCCCTCCTGTTGCAACGCATGAAGGATAGGCTTGATAAGCCCAAGTTCTTGAAATGTCATAAATTTAATTGGATTGTAATCGTTGGTTCTCCTGTCTGTTTGTGAGAACCAGAAGAGGTTTAAAAATACAAAGATACGCTATTTCTTTGAAATCTGATAAAAACCACGGTCAGCTTAGAAAGTGAGGGTCGTCATTACAGGCAGGTGGTCAGATAAAAATCCCGCATCAAGTCTCAAATCAGGCAAATGTACAGCAGAGAGAACACGCAAACCACGGACAAAGATGTAATCGATACGGCGCCTTGTTTCCTCCTTGCCAAAACCGTGAAATGTCCCTTCCGGGCCCGTCTTTTTTGGAGCCACAAGCCAGCTGTCCTGCCATTCATGGGCTGAAAAATCTGAAAAAAAGGCTCCCGGCTCCGCATTGAAATCACCCATAATAATACAGGGATACCTTCGGAAGTTGATTTTATCTGCCATGTATCTGATCAGACTGACAGACTCCTCCCTCGCTCTTTGGCCGATGTGGTCAAAATGCGTATTGAACACAAAGATTTTCTTTCCCGTTTGTTTTACTTCAAACAGACCATATGTGCAAATTCGGGGCAGGGCAGCATCCCAGCCACGGGATGGAATATCGGGAGTTTCAGACAACCAGAACGTGCCCGAAGACTGCAAGGCTAATTTTTCAATATTATAGAAGATGGCACTGTATTCGCCTTTTTCCCTTCCATCATCCCTGCCACATCCGATATACGCATATGAAGGCAGCATGCTGTCAATGTAGGTTACCTGATGATGCAATCCTTCCTGCATACCAAAAACGAGAAGTCCTTCACCAGACATAGCTTTGCTTTGGTGATCGTTGCCTGCATTAAGGGAAAGAATCAATTCTGAAACCTCCTTTTTTCGACTATGCCAGTTGTTTGTGCCATCTCGCGGCTCATCATACCGGATATTGTATGTCATTACCGCGAAGGATGACTCTGAAGTCTGCTGGCATAAGCACTTCGCAGAAAGGAGTACCAGAAAAAGAATGTGTACAGCATTGCTATTCATGCAGTAAACCTACAAAAATCAGGCAAGGCAACAAAAAAAGTGTTGTGTATTACAAGGTAATGACAATGCCCAGCGTAGGCAGGAGTGTGCCCGTTGCATCCGTAATGGATTTGACCTTGTACCGTTGCTGATCTGCAGGTGCATCTGGGTTGACAATAATTCCACCACCAATGGGCTTGTTTTGATCGTCGAGTGGTCTGTCGAGAACAAGAACCTCTCTGCTGATGGCACTGCCGGTGACATTCTGGACATCAAAATACAAATTCAGATCCCACCCTTTGAAAAACCACTTTTTATCAATCCGCAGGTCCAGGGCTTTGAAAGCACCATTGCGCAGGGTATTGATCAGGGTATAGTCCGGAATGCCCTGGAAATTGCGATCCCAGTTTAGGACCAGGTCTGAATTCGGGCTGAACGGCGTGCCAGGCAAGCCCGACTGGTACCTGATCTTGGCACCAAATTCCCAGTTTTTTCCAAAGCGCTTGCCCATTGTCAAGTTGATGATGTGCCTGGCATCCCAGCTGCTGGAAGTAAACGCACCACCCTCGTTGGTAAACTGGGATTTTCCAAGTGTATACGCCAGGATACCATAAAACCCTTTATATAGCCGCTGCTGGACCAGCAATTCTAGCCCATAGGTGCGTCCCTCTGACACAGGTATTGCGGGTTCATTGCCAATGACGCCAAAGTCACCTCCCAGGTTTGCCAGCGATACATTTTCCCTGAGCAAGAGGGGATAATTCCCGTATCTTTTGTAATATCCTTCGAGAGTAATGCGACCGGACGCATTGTAATTGTATTCCAGACCTCCCACAAGGTGCGTGGCATGAATATAGGTGATCCCATTGTTTTTGTTGACTAAAGCGCCATCCCGTGTATACCCAAGTGCAGGATACGGCGGCAACTGATAGTACCTGCCTGCATTGGCATTGACAGACCATTTTTCTGTTAATTGATATGAGGCAGAAATCCGGGGAGAAAACTGCTGCAGAGGATTGTTCATTTCACTTGAATAGGAATTGGCATCCATCCTGAATCCTGCTGTAACATTTAGCCTGTCATCAAGCCACTTACGTGAGAGATTCCCAAAGACTCCGTATGTGTGAAACTGGATCGCACTGCGAAAAAAAATCTGCTCGGGTCCTGCATTCGAAAAAATCTTGTTGTTGGTCTGGTTATTGTACTTGACAAATTCATAGGAAAGACCCGCCAGGTATTCCCACTTGCCTGTCTTGTGGAACGTTTCGATCCGAAGCTTATTTTCAATTTCCTGTGAATTGTAGTCAAGAATTAGATTTGCCGGATTTGTATTGTCATTGTTGAGGTATTTGACGGCATTATTGTTGAGCATATTCCTGCTGAGAACAAAGGTGTTGTACCCATTTTTTCTATAGTTTTTATACACCAGACCATTTGTATAATTCCATTGTGTATTGACCGGCAGACGTTCCAGGATGAAAAGCTTTGCCTCAGTATCATTCGCCTCTTCATTTAGCACAAAGTCGTCAATGGCACCCAGGCCAATAAACGTGATCTCATTTCGCTCATCGATCTTATATTTATATTTGGCGTTGAAGTCCGTGTACGTAGGCAAAAAGGGCAATCCAAGGCCTTTGAAAAGGAATTGCAGATACGAACGCCTGGCAGAAACCAGAAATGTACTCTTATCGCCCACAGGTCCGTCAACCGTAACGCCAAGGTCTGTTGCCCCGGCAGTTGCGGTAAGGCCTATCCGGTCGTCTCTGCCATCCTTGAATTTAAAATTGAATACAGAGCTCAAGGTATTGCCCCGGCTCACTGGAAAGGCGCCACTATAAAAATCCACTTCCCGGATAAAATCCACATTGATGATGCCTGCAGGTCCCCCTGACGAACCCTGGGTTGCAAAGTGGTTGATCACGGGAACTTCCACGTCATCGACAAAAAAACGGTTTTCATTGGGAGCCCCTCCCCTGATGATGAGGTCGTTTCTGAAGGAAGCCGTGGAGGTCACACCCGGCAGAGATTGCACTACTCGGGAAATATCCCTATTCCCGCCAGGATTTCGCTTGATTTCAGATACACCAATATTCCGAAGCGAAACCGGACTCTCTGCCGTCTTTCGGAATGAAGCCGCTTTCACCACGACTTCTTCCAGCTGCTTGGCATCTTCCGTCAACTCAAAATTGAAAATCGTAGGTCGCGTACCCTGTACCTCAATTTCATACTGGCTTACCGTCTCGTACCCGATGTAACTAACCTGGATGTCATAAATACCTGGCACAAGGCCTTCAAATAGATAATTTCCGTCAATGTCAGTCGAAGTTCCCTGGTCCTTGCCTACCAGCACAATATTGGCGCCTATCACGGCTACGTTTGTCAGCTTGTCTTTGACAGTGCCTTTCAATACGCCTGTCTGGGCAGTCATGGCAGACGAAAAAAGCGTGAGTAAACACAGAGAGTAAAGAACCTTCATTTTGATGGATTTGCGCTTTGAGACAATCCTGGGCCGATTTTGTTCATTTGGATTGAAAAAACCTTGCTTTTGCTTCCTTTGGCTGGCCTGACCCAGAGTATGTATTTTTTCCGTATTTTTGCATTGAAAATGACCAAAGTGCATCTAAGTCGCAGTGCCCAGATATTTGAGAAAGAGCTTTTTCCACACATGGAGGCCCTGAAGACGTTTGCCTTTCACCTTACGTACAACGAGGCAGATGCGGAAGACCTGGTCCAGGAAACGTACCTGAAAGCACATAAATTCATAGAAAATTACGACCCGGGAACCAATGCAAAGGCTTGGCTGTTTAAAATCCTGAAAAACGCCTACATCAATGAATACCGGAAGAAAGCCCGCCGGCCAGCAAAGGTGGACATTGACGTAGCCGTTACACACAAGGAAGGGGACGAGCAATCTGCCGCTGCCCACGCTGACCTGAGAAAAGATTTTTTTGATGATACACTGGGGGATGAAGTAACCCTGGCCCTGAATTCATTGCCACTGGAGTTCAAAACCGTCATTTTGTTGTGCGATGTGGAAAGCTTTACGTACGAGGAAATGGCAAAAATTTTAGATTTACCGATTGGCACTGTACGTTCAAGGTTGTTCAGGGCAAGAAACATGCTCAAAAACAAGCTCAAATCCTATGCAACAACGATGGGGTACACCGATTACAGAGGGAGCAAACGTGGCGATCACACCGAAGAAGAATAATTGTAGGTATTAAACGATATTTTATCATGGCTAATTTTGAATCTGGCACTGACTTGAAAAAACAAATCAATCTGTACCTCGACAATGAACTCAGTGCATCTGATGAACAAAAGCTGCTCGATCACCTGAACAACCACCCTCAAAGCCACCAACTGCTTCAGAATGAGCGAATCTTCAGGGATTTTATCCGCAGTCACGTAAAGCGTATGTCTGTGACACCACAGCTGAAAGATGCGATTCTCAAAAAAATGACCCACTGACGCATTTTCGTTACCACGTTTAGGCCACTTTGCAAGCACAGCCCGATACACATCGGCCTGAAAGCCAAATTTTAACATCTTTTTAATACTGTTGCTCTCAACTTAATAAGCAGACATCTCGTTATTGATAGTATTACTATTTTAATTAAATCGATTACTATTCATGACGCCATCACTGTCTACTTTTTCTGCCTCGGTGAATGAGGGTATTTTTCTGAAAGACCCCAGCACAAGTTCGCTTGGTCTCAATATTCTTACAAAAAGCATCATACTGATTGATGACTTGGGATTTGAACAATTTACATTTCGAAAGCTGGCAACTGACATTCATTCCACAGAAGCTTCCATATACCGGTATTTTGAAAATAAACATAAGCTATTGCTGTATCTGTCTTCCTGGTACTGGGGATGGTCAGAATACAAGCTTGTTTTGCGAAATGCGAACCTTGCTTGTCCGGTACAAAAACTAAATAACGCCATTCACATGCTGGCAATTCCCGAGAAAACAGTCATCAATGGACTCGATATGGGCCGACTTTTTGACATCATTTGCCAGGAATCTTCCAAAGCATACCTTGTAACGGAAGTGGACAACCTGAACCGGCATGGCTTATTTTACAACTACAAAAAATTTGTTGCCATTCTGAGTGACATTGTTCTGGAGATCCATCCCGGATATCCGTACCCACACATGCTGGTTACTACGATTATTGAAGGGATTCACCACCAGAAATTTTTTAGCGAACATCTTCCTTCATTGACAGACAAGCCAGCAGACGGGGCCTCACTTGCCGACTTTTACTACACCCTGGCGTTGTCTGTAATCCAAAAAAATTAGTGCTATGTATACACCTTTACAACGCTTTTTCAAACTGCTGAAACCAAACAGGGAAGCGATTCGAAATCTGTATATTTTTGCTATCATCAGCGGGGTAATTTCACTTAGTCTTCCCCTGGGCATCCAATCGATTATAAATCTGATTCAGGGAGGGGAGGTTTCTGCTTCCTGGGTTTTGCTCGTCGGTGTAGTGCTGCTGGGGTATCTTTTTATCGCAGGCCTTCAGGTGATTCAGCTCCGTATAACCGAGGACTTACAAAAAGATATTTTTGTTCGTTCGGCATTTGAATTTGCCTTTCGCATTCCAAGAATTACCATGAGTTCGCTCCACGGAAAATATGCACCCGAACTCATGAATCGCTTTTTCGATACGATGTTGCTCCAGAAAGGGGCTGCCAAGATTTTACTGGAATTCACGGCCGCAGGATTGCAGATCTTTTTTGGACTCATCCTGCTCTCGTTGTACCATCCGTTTTTTATTGTTTTTAGTTTGATGGTCATTGTCACCGTATTTATCACAGGACGATATATTTTTGTCAAAGGCCTGGTTTCGAGCTTTTCAGAGTCCAAATACAAATACCAGGTGGCATTCTGGCTGGAAGAAATTGCGAGAACACATACAACGTTCCGGCTAGCCTATGATGCGGCATTGCCATTGAAAAAAACAGATGAATTTGTACATGACTATCTCACAGCCAGAGAAAAACACTTCAAAGTGATTTTGGGTCATTACTACTTATTTATCCTGTTCAAAATTCTGGTGGCAGCAGGGTTCCTGGTTATAGGAGGCATGCTGGTGTTTAATCAGCAAATGAATATCGGACAGTTTGTCGCAGCAGAAATCATCGTTTTGTTGCTTCTCTCCTCCTCTGAGCGACTGTTGCTCACCCTTGAGCAAGTGTACGACTTGCTTACGTCCATCGAAAAAATCGGTCAAGTGACTGACTTACCGCTGGAAAACAATGAGGGGCAGGAATATGCTTTATCCTCAGTCGAGAAAGGAATCGCCATTTCAATCAAGGATGTCTGGTTTACATATCCAGAAGAACCACATCCGATTCTCAAAGGGTGTAATTTTGAAATTCCTGCCAATGAGTCAATCTGCATCACTGGCAGCAGCGGCTCGGGAAAAACCACGCTTACGCAATTGTTGACAGCATTTTATACACCACAGCTGGGTAGCATCCACTATAATGGAATCCCTGTTTCCAATTACAATCTGACACAACTGCGAACCCTCATCGCCGATTGTACTCCGGAAGACAGTTTGTTTGAAGGAACTCTGCTGGATAACCTCACCTTTGGAAGTCCAATACCATTAGATCAAATCACATCTCTAATGGAAGTGTTGCAATTGCGTGATTTTTTACACTCACTACCTGAGGGCTTTCAGACAAATATTGGCCCGCAAAGCCGGAAATTGGCCGGAAACACTGTACAAAAACTGATTCTGGCAAGAAACCTGCTGAAACAACCGCGCATCCTCATAGTGGAAGACATCTTTACCCAGCTAGAGAGGGAGGAAAAAGTACAAATCTATAAGTATATCCTTGATGCGGCACACAACAGGACAAACATCCTCCTCAGCAAAGATCCGGATATTATGGCTTTGGTCAATCGAACAATTATAATGAAAGAAGGCCAAGTCTCCTCCATTTTAACAAATAAAAACCTGGAAATATGTTAAACATATCAGAAAAATCAGTGAGGCACCTGATTGATGGCAGCAGGTTTCAATCAATGAAGGCAATATCTGAACGCTACTCTAATGCGCACAGGAGATTGGTTCGGGTAATCATCTTTCTTTTACTGGCCGGTGTGCTTGTCATGTTGATGCCGTGGACACAAAATGTCCGGGCAAAAGGTGAATTGATTGCATTACAGCCGGGTCAACGCCCGCAAACCATTCAGTCTGTTATTGCCGGCCGTATCGAACAATGGTATGTGCAGGAAGGACAAAAAATAGAAAAAGGAGATACGATCGTCCGCCTGTCAGAAATCAAAGAAGACTACCTCGACCCACAGTTATTGGACAATACAAACCAGCAATTGGTGTCAAAAACAGCGTCTGCCGGTGCATATAAAGAAAAAGCAAATACGCTTGATAACCAGTTGGTTGCCATTGAGGCAGCATACAAATTGAAGAGGCAGCAGGCAGTAAACAAAGTCATCCAAGCGAGATTGAAAGTGCGCACGGACAGCACAGATCTCATTGCAGGTGAACGGGAGGCGGAAATTGCCAATGACCAGTACCAGCGTATGGTCACACTCCTGAATGAAGGTCTACGTTCCCTCCCAGATCTCGAAAACAGGCGATTAAAATACCAGGAGGCGCAAGCCAAGCTCGTCGCGAGACAGAACAAGCTACTCACGAGCAGAAATGAACTTCTGAACGAAGGGCTCGAACTCCGAGCAATAGATGCAGAATATGCAGAAAAAACAGCAAAGGCAACCTCTGAAAAACTGGGTGCCATGTCGGGAATGTATGATGCGGAGGCAACGGCAGGAAAATTGCGCAATCAATATGCTACTTACCGGGTTAGAGCTTCATTTTATTATGTGATTGCCCCGCAAGCCGGCTATGTTACACAGGCACGCCAGGCCGGCATCGGCGAAACCATCAAAGAAGGAGAAGAAATTGTCAGCATCATGCCTGAAAAATATGACCTGGCAGTACAGATGTATGTCAAGCCCATCGACTTGCCCCTGTTTGAAAAAGGACAAAAAGTGATGATTCAGTTTGATGGTTGGCCTGCCATTATTTTTTCCGGCTGGCCTGGGATTTCTTATGGAACTTATGAGGGAGAAGTGCTGGCAATCGACAATTTTATCTCCGATAATCACCTGTACCGTGTTTTGGTCAAACCACGCACAGGGGCGCACGAATGGCCCTCACAATTAAGAGTCGGAGCTGGCATTAAAGCGATTACCCTTTTAAAAAATGTGCAGGTTTGGTATGAAATATGGCGACAGATCAATGGATTCCCTCCGGATTATTACAAGCAAATAGAGAAAAAGGGTGAAAAAAATGAAAAATAAATTCTTCCGTTTTCGTCAGTCACTCGTTTGGTTGTTGTTGGTGTGGACTCTGTTTTACACCGGCGCGCACGCTGCAGGACCGAGAGTGTCAGACCATATGTCAAAAGTTGTTGACTCCCTCCCAACTCAACCTGAGTTGTCTGATTTTTTATTTCTGGTGAAAAAAAACCATCCTTTGGCACTGCAGGCTGCCCTTCTTCCCAAACGTGCACTTGCCGAACAGCTCAAAGCCAAAGGGGCGTTCGATCCTGTCATTGGAGGGCAGGCGCAGCAAAAATATTTTGATGGAAAAGAGTATTTTAGTCAGGTGGGAGGCGAATTGAAAGTACCTACCTGGATTGGTGCAGAACTAAAAGGAGGATTTGAAACAAACCGAGGGTTTTTTTTAAGTCCGGAAAGTAACACACCTACTGGAGGTCTTTTTTACGGAGGAGTGGCTGTGCCACTTGGACGGGGTTTGCTTATTGATGAACGCAGGGTAGCTGTCAAGACGGCTGATTTGAAATGGCAGGCGGCAAAGGCAAAGCAGGAAAATTCGATCAATGAACTGCTCTATGAAGCCTCGCTACTCTATTGGGAGTGGTTTCGAAGCTATCATACACTAGAAACCTGGAAAGTAACACTGGAAAATGCAAAACAGCGTTATAAGGCCACGCAAGGAATCGTACGCACCGGTGAACGGCCCATGATTGATACAGTCGATGCAGGCGTCCAGCTTCAAAACCTCACCTTGGGTAAATTGCAGGCAGAGGCCGAATGGCAAAAACAACGGATCCAATTGGCTGCATTCGTATGGGACGATGAACAAGCTACGTATGGGTTGCCGGATTATACCCTTCCCCCACTCCTGAAGGTAAATGCACTTCCAGACCCTCGCCCACTAATACCGGCGGAAGGCGATAGGTTTTCACATCCATACCTCGAACAGCTGGCTTTTGTTTCGAAGGAAATCGACCTGCAGAAAAAATGGGCAACTGACAGATTCAAACCAACAGTGCAATTGCAATACATGCCCTTGGCAGAAGCAGTAGGCTCTCCCCTCCTGAGTCAATTCAGCCTGAATAATTACAAATGGGGCATGGAAGTCAAAGTACCGCTTCTCTTCAGGAAAGAACGTGCTGACCTGCAGCTGGCGAAAGTCAGAGACCTTGAAAATACGCTCGAGATAGCAGACAAACAGGCACAGTTACGGGCCAAATTGAATGCAAATTATGCTATGTGGAATAATTATCGGGACCAGGTGTCCGTTTCCTTTACCACAGTGCAGCAATACCAGCAACTGTATGAAGCAGAAGCTCGCTTGTTTGCCATCGGGGAAAGCACACTTTTTATGGTAAACTTGCGTGAACTGGCGTATTTACAAGCCAAATTAAAACTTGTTGACGTCATCACAAAATACAATGTCACATTAAGTGACATTCATTATGCTGCCGGGAAAATGGCACTTCTGGCAGAACCAGGAAATTAAAAGGTGGCTTTCAGTTGTACCCGGCCTACATGGACCACTGGAGCTAAGCCGGTTTTGCGCCCTTCATACCGAAGCGTGAAATCAACATTTTTTGCAATTCGTTTGGTAAAGGAACTTTGCCAGAGAAAATTGGTGCCATTTTTCAAACCTTCAAGCAAATCATATTCCATAAAGGAATTGGGAATGCCTGTAAATACGATGCTGACACGACTAAAAGACACATCAACGCTGACTTCAGATGTTTGCCTGTAAGCAAATTCCACCGACGCATCATAGAAGGTCGCTTTATCCAGACTGAGTATTTGCTGGTATTTGGACTGGTACATAAACCGGCCAACAAGCCGCAATCTGGACGTAGGCCTGACATTGATTTCAGGGCGAATCCGGACGTACAGAATATCCAGATTCCTGGCCGGTTGTGCCAGCACCTCCACAGCTTTCCTCCCCTTTTCAATGTAAAATATCACATCTGCAGCAGTGGCGAAGCCCCATCGCGCCCTTGCAAACCAATCGCTGGTACTGCGGGCTTCCGGACCGGAAACAAGAATGATGCGGGATTGATTACTCCGTCTTCCCATTTGCATATCATACCGCGCTTGTCCCTTATTGATAAACAAAGTGTGGGAAACCTGTGAGGTATAGGCAATCAAAGAGGTATCCTCCACTCCAAACTGAAAAAAAGAAGAAATAGGCAAAACCTGGTTATCCCGTTGTTTTTTAATGAGCCTGATGTTGGACAAGACACTGAATCGGGAAAGCACATTTGAAAACACCGTTGGTTTTTGTATCCCAGCGGTCCACTTTGCCCCATCAAGTGCCAAATTTTGATTCAATTCCAAGTTGGTTGTCCGAATCAACTCATTGTTTGGTAATGACAAACGAATGTAATTTGCCAGTGGGTTTGTCGGATCATACCTGAAATCCTGAATGTTGATCTTATATGCGGCTGTGGTATCCCCTATGTAGACGTATTCACCCTGGCCGGTTTCTACTTTTTGATATACATATTCAAACCGAGGTTCTTGTCCAGATGTGGTATTGTAGGAGGTGGTGGCCCTAAAAGCTTGCCTAAAAAAGGAAAAACTATGGTCAACCTTACCCAGCAAAGTTCGTTTGTTTTTATCATTGGGTAAAAGAACCGCATCTCTGATGTACAAGTCTCTGGCAATAAAACTCCACTGCAAATCTGATCCTGGAACCACCCATTTACCCGCCAGTTCCAGTTCCACTGCCCGTGAAGCCTGCGATAGCACATTTGCTTTCCCAAAGTAATCATCACGCAAAGAGAATCCCGTTTTTACGGCCAGGTTTTTGTCAAAATCAGTTCCGAAAAACCACTTGTAATGCCGAAAAGAAAAACTTCGACCAGACAATGTATCCTTACTCAACCCCCTGATAAGGTTTGTTTCCGCATCCAGCTCTGCCGTCATCTGGACAGTTTTGTTTTCGTTCAAAAAGTACGTCGCACGGATGTTTGGTCTGCTGAATTTCGTTGCTTGCCCTAAAAAGGGAGAGGATGTCTCCAGGAATTGACCGGTTGCTCTGACCTGCCACCTGCGCACGGCCAGTGCCACGCTGCCACCCTGTTTTAATCCTGAAAAAATGCCTTTACGGTCAAACCATTGTACGCCGTATTCTGCCAAAATGTGTTGTCCATTCTGATAGCCGGTTGTCAAATGCAAAACGTTTTCGCTTCCATTCGCCAGCAGGGCATTGAGATTCCAGTCTCTCAAAAATTCCGGCGGCCTGAATGGGTTCAAAGGGGAAAAATGGTTGCCTACGGCTTCATGGCGAACCATGCCAAACCAGGTTTCCTGCTGCGCCGAATCAAGGGTAATTTCCTGCCGCAAGCGGATACGACTGGCTGCACCCACATTATCTGCGTCTCCATTCTCAGACAATCGGTTGACATCATAATGGCTGAGGGCCACTTCGCCATCCAGTTCCATGCCCTTGAAAGGCTGCGCCTGCACGTAGGCACTCGCCATTTGTTTCTGCTCTGGTGGGATCAACTGGACAACCGGAAGGTATGTACCCAGGTTTGCCCCTGCATACTTGTATACACGCCCATTTTTCAGCTTTTCATTATCGATGATGTAGCTCCCCTTGCCCGGACCGACTTCCGTAAAACTTGCCTGATAAATGGCACTGTCAGCATTTTCGGTGTAATACAAAATCAATCCCCCGGGCTCCGATGGCGAGGGAATTGCACCGTACAAAATCCCGTTTGTCTGCTTTCTCTCAGCTTCTGAAAGCTGACGAAAGCTATTCCTGACCGCCTTGCTGAGGTCATCGCCACTCTTTTGCAGGATGTGCACCCCGATGGAATCTGGCTGCCCTTCCCCAGTGACTTGTCGGCTATCCTGCTCTGAATATATATTCAAACCAGACTTCCAGTTTTTGCCTCTGAATTCTGTTTCAGTGGCATACAACGTGCGCAAATAGGAAATATCTGTGTATTCAAATTCCACGATAATCCTGGAATCACGTGCAACGGGCCTGGTTGGAGAAAATGTCAGCTCTGCTCTGTTATAGTCAATAATATAATCAAAATCATAGCCTCTTTCCAATAAAATGCCATTAAAGTAGACTTTTTCTGTTCCCGACAAGACCAAGATAAACCGTTCGTTGAAATTCCCGGTCAACCTGTACGGTCCCTGGTTTCCTTCACTGATCTGCAGGGTGCGCCGCGCAAATTTACCGCGGGACACGGCAAAACTACCTTTCGCAAATACAGCAGCCTTGCCAGGTTGCTCAACAAGAGTGGAAACACTCAACCCCTCCAGTTTCTTAAAGTAATTCAGAAAATACCCAGCCGGCTTCACAAGCTCATAGTCCCCCGCAGTAATCGTCGTATTGCCCTTGGCAAGCTGTATAAACACCTTGTCAAATTCCTGCAGCTGCTGTGTATTTCCCTGTGCCTGGATCGGCAGATTTTCGTCAGAGATGGCGGCCACAAGCTTCAACCCCCCTCCGAGGTCCCCTTTCAATTGCATGTCAAAATTCGAATTCAAAACCAGACTCTGGCTGTTGCCAACAGAGAAGCCCCTCGAAAACGTGCCTCTGTAATCCAGCCCTTTGGCATCGATCATGCCCTGGCTCTTTTGTCCGGACGTATACTCAAATACCTGAGGACCACTCCCCTTCCCCTGCGTAAGGCTGTCTTTGTGCATCAGGGCAACTGCCGTTGTAACATCAAATGGAAACACCCTGTAGCTAACCCAAACCTTTTTGCCGGTCAAGGCACGGCATAGTCCGGCATCCAGTTGAATTGACTTGTGACTTACCTGAATGCCCTGCAACGTATCCCCGTCGTCAATGAAATAAACTGTCCCGGGTACCAGAGTAAACATATCCAGCTGAATGACACAAGTATCAATGGTTAGCCACTTCCCTTTAGGGAAACTGCCATTTCTCGCCTGCCCGTGTACCACTCCCAAACTCAAAAAAAGAAAAAACAGGGCTACAAAGCACATCCGAAAGGACACAATTGTCCCGATTGCCAATGCGTATGCTAAACCAATGCCTTTTTTTACCCTCGTCAAGCAATCAAATTACAGTGGGCTTAAGCCCGTATGAGTGAATAATACCAATCGGTTTTTAAACAGCAAACGTACTATTTTGTACACTGGAACTGACTTTTTCAGCTGAAATATACGGAGAATAATGACGAATCTCATGGAATTGTCATTTGCAATATCACATGAAATCAATCTTAGTAGAGAAAAAAACTTTTACCTTCGCGTATCGTTTAGATTTCAACCAAACTAGTTATCATGTCAACAAAACCCCTCACCCATTTTGCCAAACGCCATATTGGCATTTCACATCAGGAACTGAACGAAATGCTCAATGTAATTGGTGTGTCGTCCCTTGACCAGCTGATAGATGAAACGGTGCCTGACACGATTCGGATGAAAAACACATTGCGCCTGCCTGACGCTCTGGATGAACATACATACTTAAAAACACTAAAAAAAATAAGCCAAAAAAATAAAGTTTACAGGTCTTTGATTGGCCAGGGGTATTATGGCACAATCACGCCCTCTGTTATTCTACGCAACATTTTTGAAAATCCGGGCTGGTACACACAATACACGCCCTATCAGGCTGAAATCGCACAGGGGAGACTGGAGGCATTGCTGAATTTTCAGACCATGGTGGCTGACCTGACAGGCCTGCCGATTGCCAATGCTTCTCTCCTTGACGAGGGCACCGCTGCGGCTGAAGCAATGGCCATGGCGGAAGGAATCCATAATAAAAAGAGAAAACAACAGCCAGCAACGAAGTTTTTTGTTGATAAAAATGTGTTTCAACAGACACTGGATGTGGTGATTACGAGAGCGACTCCCCTACACATAGAAATTGTTACAGGTGATTGGCACGATTTCGACTTTTCGGAGGACTATTTTGGTGTTCTGATCCAATACCCTGATGCCCTTGGCGCAGTACACGATTATAAGTCATTCACTGCAAAGTGTGCTGAAAAAGAGATCCAGGTGGTTGTGGCTACCGACATCATGAGCCTGGTCTTGCTTTCTCCTCCCGGTGAATGGGGCGCAGACATCGTCGTGGGCAATACACAGCGATTCGGTGTCCCTGTAGGCTTTGGTGGACCACATGCTGCTTTTTTTGCAACGAAGGATGAATACAAGCGCGTCATTCCAGGCAGAATTATTGGTATGTCTGTGGATGCAAAAGGAAATCCTGCCCTCCGAATGGCTCTTCAAACCCGCGAACAGCATATCCGAAGAGAGAAGGCAACGTCAAATATTTGTACGGCACAGGCATTGCTGGCGATCATGGCAGGCATGTATGCAGTATACCACGGCCCTCAAGGCCTGAAAGACATTGCCGGGACTATCCATCGTCACGCTGCACGTCTGTCGGGTGCGTTGAAACAAATGGGATATACTCTTGTGAATCAGGCTTTTTTTGATACTTTGACAATCCAGGTGGACTCACCAATGGTTGACAAAATCCGTCTTGAAAGCGAGGCAAGTGAGATGAATTTCCACTATCCTGGTGACAACATGATTTGTGTATCTCTGGATGAAATGACAGACGACGACGAAGTAAATGCACTATGTCAGCTCTTTGCACGGGCTGCAGGACAGAACACTCCTCCAACGACAACAGATGCACCAATGCAATTGGGTGGATTGCACCGGGCTGGTGACATTCTGACCCACGAAATATTTTCAGCGAATCACACTGAAAGTAAAATGATGCGATACATCAAAAAACTGGAAAACAAAGACTTGTCGTTGGTCCATTCGATGATTTCACTTGGTTCCTGTACGATGAAATTAAATGCAGCCACAGAAATGATTCCCGTTTCGTGGCCGGAATTTTCTTCTATGCACCCGTTTGCTCCTGCCGGGCAAACTGAAGGATACAGACAGATATTTTCGGAACTCAGCGATTATCTGACTGAAATTACAGGATTTACGGCCTGCTCACTCCAGCCCAATTCAGGCGCACAGGGAGAATATGCAGGGCTCCTCACCATCCGGGCGTATCATGAAGACAGGAATCAGCACCATCGAAATATAGCACTGATTCCATCGTCTGCCCATGGGACAAACCCTGCATCTGCCGTAATGTGCGGCATGGAAGTCGTTGTGGTTGAATGTGACGAAAAAGGAAATGTAGACATGGGAGACCTGCAGTCGAAAGTGGCGACACATAGCCAAAATCTGGCCTGCCTCATGGTCACCTACCCAAGTACACACGGCGTTTTTGAAACGGCCATTAAAGAGATTTGTCAGCTGATTCACGACAATGGTGGTCTGGTGTATATGGACGGAGCAAATATGAATGCACAGGTCGGCCTGACAAGTCCTGGCCTGATTGGAGCAGATGTCTGCCACCTGAATCTGCACAAGACGTTTGCCATTCCACATGGGGGCGGAGGTCCGGGCATGGGCCCCATCTGTGTCAATGAAAAACTTGCCCCGTTCCTCCCTGGCCATGTATATACAAAAACCGGTGGACAAAAAGCCACACATGCCGTTTCTGCAGCCCCCTGGGGCAGTGCGAGCATACTGCTGATTTCTTATGGTTACATCAGAATGTTGGGGGCGGAAGGTGTCACTCAGGCCACGAAATATGCTATTTTGAATGCCAATTACATAAAAGCACGACTGGAAAATGCCTTCCCCATTTTGTATGTGGGAGAAAAAGGCAGGGCCGCCCATGAAATGATTGTCGATCTCAGGCAATTTAAAGGCGCAGGCGTCAGCGCTGAAGATGTGGCTAAACGCCTGATGGATTATGGCTTCCATGCACCAACGCTATCATTTCCTGTAGCCGGTACCATCATGATTGAACCAACAGAAAGTGAAGACAAAGCTGAACTGGACAGGTTTTGCGATGCTTTGCTGGAAATTCGAAAAGAAATTGACCAGGTTGCCTCAGGAGAAATGGACAGCCATTCCAATGTACTGACCAATGCACCACATACAGCCCAAACAGTTACGAGTGATGAGTGGCCTTATGATTATTCCCGGGAAAAAGCAGCGTATCCATTGCCCTATTTGAAACAAGGCAACAAATTCTGGCCAAGTGTATCCAGAGTGGATTCGGCTTACGGAGACCGAAACCTGGTTTGCGTTTGTCCGCCTATTTCAGAGTATATGACAGGTCAATAAGACATCCAGGAGGGTGTTTTCCAAATAAAAAAGGGCAGAAAAATCTGCCCTTTTTTTATTTAGAAATAAATTGTGATTCGTTCTCTCATTGCTGCCCTCCAAAATTGACCCCGAGTGATAATTCATGCGAACCGCTGTTGTAATCCTGGACCAAGTTGGACGATGTATTGTAGGAATACATAAAATTTAGCTTCTCAATTTTTGTTCCTATCAGGAATCCCAATCGTTTATCAGCTCCTAGTGTGTAACTGAGTCCTCCCAGTAACTTATCCCCCAAAAAGCCAAAATTCAAATTGGCATCAATGTGGGTAGGCACATTGGCAAGTCGCTTCATCATGAGCCCCGGTGTCAGTGTTATGTCTGTCTGGATATTCATTTTGTACCCAACCTGCATGATGAAGCCAAGTTCCCTCTCAGGAGCTGTATCATTCGTATCGCTGATTCGGGAACTTACCATGGAAGGGAATGCGAGGCCGTACGACAGCTTGTTTAAATAAATTCCATACAAGCCAAAGGAGGCATCAAAATATTCAGCTCCGGAAAGGGCCCTATTAATTTGCGGATCATTCGGATCTGCATTTCCAAAGCCGGCCAAACCATGCTTGATATACTCTGCTGACAAGCCAAACCCAACCTGGTTGTTTTCCGTTTTTATTGTATAACTGACACCGAAACTTCCCTTCGTTGTTTCCAGTTCACCAAATTTATCACTAAGCACCAGCACGCCAAGTCCAAGCCGGTTGCCAACAGCCCCATTGTAGGAGAGTGTGATCGTTTTTGGTGCCCCGTCAATACCTGACCATTTATTTCTGTAATTAACCAAAATCTGGTGATTCATGCCTGCCCCATATGCTCCTGGATTTACCAGCTGAGGCAAAACCTGGGCCTGGGTATAAATATACCTTTCATCAAAATAGCGTTGCTGTGCATGGATATTGCTTTGTGAGAGCCAGGCAAGCAACATGATGAGAAGAAAATAATTTCTGTTTTTCATACGTTTCGTTTTATGAAATCTAATCGGAATGTTGGATTAATTTGAGCGCAGAAGGGTCACCGTTCCCTTATATATTTCACGACGTCCCTGGCCAAAATTGACATTCAATACCCACATGTAGGCACCTTCTTTTAGTTCTGTGCCATCAGTATTGATTCCCTGCCAGGTGTTGTCGTAATTAATCTGGGTATAGACTGTCCTTCCCCATCTATCAAAAACAGTCAAATCGGCCGGAGCATCATCGACGCAATTGATGATAAACAAATCATTGAAGTTGTCGCCATTGGGTGTCATGACCGATGATGCTGAGTAGCAATCTCCACCCGCTGCACATTCTTTTACCTCTATGTTTGTCACACTGACAGTACACCCATTGGCGTCTGTCACAGTCACATTATACGCTCCTTTGGCCAGGCTTTCGACCAGATTGTCCAGGTCAGCGAGACCAGACCAGGAAAAACTGTAGTTTCCAGCCCCTGTATTGTTCATATTCAGGGAGATGCTACCTGTTTCACCGTTTTTTTGAGTACAGTTGACATTGGGTGTGGCAGTAAGTCTGGCAGGTTGTGTAATGTTGACCGAAGATGAAGTGATTGTACCCGCTGCATTGGTTGCTTCCAATGTGTATGATCCTGCTGCCAGGCCTGTAAATACAACATCCGGACCGTTGATCACTTTGGGATTTCCGATTGCCTGACTTCCTGCTTTGAGGACGACACTGACCGGATATGTACCTGCCGACAATTTGGCTGTGATTGAACCATTTGATTCACCAAAACACTTTACTCCAAAACCAGTGAAGCTGGAAGTCACTGTGACACTGCCAAATTTAGGTATGGTGTCAGCAGGCGGTGTAACTTTCACATTCACTACCTGACTTGCTACGGCTGTACAGCCATTGGCATCTGTTGCGGTAACAGCGTATGAGCCCGCTTTCAGGTTGTTTGCATCAAGCGTGCCATCTGTGACTGTGGATGGTCCGGCCCATTTCGTCGTGTAATTTGGTGTTCCGCCACTCAATGTAACACTGATTTTGCCATCCGCTGCCGTGGCTGAGGAAGCATCCGTTTTTGAAGCCACAGCAATGGTGAATGCAGTAGCCGGTTCCGTGATCGTGACAGTTGCCGTCCTTGTCTGTGCAGGATTGGAAGTATCTGTCACTGTCACACTGTATGTACCCGCTTTTACATTTTGCGGATTATTTCCTGTAAGACCGTTGGACCACGTGTATGTATACCCTGGGCAGCCCCCTGTCACCGTAAGCTGAATCGCACCTGTAGCATCTCCTTTGCACTTGACTGCAGTCACTGATGTACTGACAGCCAGGGCAGCGACGCTATTGGTAATTGTAAAATTTGCCCCTGAGGTACATCCGTTGGCATCCGTGACGGTAACCGCATAGGTGCCTTCATTGAGGTTGGTCAATGCCGGTGTGTTTGCCTGTGCCGGATTCCAGTTGTAGGTATATGGAGGGGTACCTCCTGCTGTTGTACTGATATTGATGGCTCCTTTTTGTGTACAGGACACATTGGTCACTGCGTTGGTCACCGGAATGACGATGGCTGCAGGCTGATCGACGGTGATGGTCTTCTTACATTTACTTACTCCAGAACAAAATACCTCAAAGGTATATGTGCCTGCTGGTATGTTTGTGAGGTTTGTGCCAGATGTCACCAAACCCGTTTTCACATTGGTGCCTGCACTGTTTTTCCATTGAAACACACAGTCATTGGTGGCATTCAATACATTCATAAGAATAGATGCATTGGATCCGCCAAAGCAGGTAGGCTGTACAATTGTTCCCTGATTGCACTCAAGCGTTGCGGGATCACAATTGATTTTTACGGATCCGCCTGCCGCCGAGCCAGGTACGTTTGCAGGTGAACCACCCACTTTTCCAATAAATTCAGTTGGCCCTGGCACATCGACGGCTACTGTAGCATCACACGTGCCTGTCAACTCAAAGCATATTTTAAATATTTTCGTACCATTTGGAACAGTGACGCCATCTGGATTTGTCCAGAGAAAGTTGAGTGCATTTGCGTTGTTCGAAAATGCGGATGCATTCAGGCCAGTGAGGTTGTATGCTTCTGTACGCAAAAACTTTAGTTGAGCTGCATCCCATGTAAACTTGGTATTGGCGCCAAAAATTTCCTTAAAGTTATCTACCGAAGCATCCAGACAGACTACCGTCCCTTTTTGACCGTTTCCTTGTCCCACTTTAAGTAGTACAGCATTGGCCGCTGTTGTATCTGCTATTTTTACTTTTCCGTACACCAGGCAAGGAGCAATCAGTGTACCATTGTCATTTTCCCATTCGGTGAGCAATGTTCCCTGGCCAACCAAAACGCAGCCTGTTGTGCCCGCTGCTCCAATCACCTTGAAGCACAATTCCAGCACAACTGCACTGTCGGGCAAAGTCACCGGCTTGCCGGGATCAGTATTGGCCCAAACATATTTGAACTCACCATTGGCAGCATTGCCGTCATTGAAGGCATTGAAATCGGGAATTCCACCTGTTGCTGGAGTCTTGTTGCCCGTGTACTGCAAAACCGTCGGATCCCATTTGATAGAACCCTGACCTGATTGCATCAGTTTGAAATTTTTTACCCTGATAGGCACACAAATATTATCATCCTTTTTGGCATTCACGGTGGCTCCAAGTAAAGCCATCTTTGTGGGATCCGTGCAGGCAGGACTTGGGCAGTCCGTAACTGGAGGAGTTGAACCACACTTGATCGTTACGACCCCTTTGTTGTTTTTCAGATTTGCATCCTCTGTAAGATTAGAGTACACGATATTGATCTTGGCGGGCACATTGCTTGTCACCACATCCGATGTTTTGCATTTTCTTCCAACTGCCTTAAAATTGAGGGTAAACAACTTTGTCCCTGCGGGCAGGCTTGGAGGGTTCGCACTGGACAAATTCCAGGAGAACGTAATTTGTCCCGGTTTTACAAGACCAGTTCCGGGAAGCCCAAAGCTTCCGATGCTTAGCCCAAGGGTCGCATTGAAACCAGTGACATTCTCAAACCGGAGTACAGTTGAGTCATAATTGATAGAAAATGTGATTCCAAACAAATTGGTAAAATTGTCTGTCGTCACATCCACAGCAGCAACTGCACCTGAATCCACCTGCACACTGGACATATTGATTGTCACCTGCTGGCCCTGCAACTTATTTGTGCTGAAAGCCACCACGATGCCCATTATGAAAATTGTCAGAATTTTCCTCATATCGGAATATTTAAATGAATAATTCAAACTACAAAAATAGATACAATTAATTTAATATCAAAAGACAATAAATTATGAAAATACATTATTAGTAAACCTGCCTTTTCTTTTGCCCACCAACGCAGGAACATTTCCTGTGGAAGAAGTAATCCAACCACCGCTGCCACACCCCATTGGATGTCACAAAGAGATAATACAAATAATGAGCCAAAAAAATAAAAAGGGGAAAAAAGAAGGGAGAACTTTGTATAAAAATACAAAAATACGGGAGTTTTTTTTCATTGTCAAGTAAAAAACACCGCTTGGGGAAAACTGAAAAAGCCTGGAGACCATTCCGGCTCCAGGCTTTTCGAATATTTTTGTTTATACGTTAAATCTTATTTGCTCAGATAGATCATCTTTTTAGTTGATTTCTGTCCATTGCTTTCCAGCTCATAAAACATAACCCCCTGTGCATTGATTTCATCCGAAGAAAGTGTCAGCTCGCTTCTTCCCTTCGGATATGATCCAGAAATTACTTTCAAAACCTTTCCCGCTATATCATACACTGTCAGCGTCGCTTTTCCTGCTTCAGGCAGAGTAAAGCCGATAGTAGTGATGGTGCTGAATGGGTTCGGATTGTTTTGATCAAGACCAAAGACCGCATCAGCTGCTGCATTTCTGAAAGCAAGGCCCAATGTCAATTCTGACAAGTCTTGTGTGTATGCTTCCGCTTTGGTAACGTCAGATGACATTCTGACTGCCTCTGCAAGTGACGTGTTTGCACCCGCCTTAAACTCTAAGGTAAAGAGTACATCACCCGCGTTTGCAGTCACACCTGCCAAATCGTTCCAGCTGAACGTTGCTTTTCCGTCTGCAATGTGCACGTTTTCTGCACCCATATTGAGTACGCCGCTCTGTACATCCACCAATTCAAGTGAAGCAGCATCGAATGTCAGTGTCCATTGTGCACCTGCAATCTCCGTAAATTGATCGGCTGTCACTTCCATATTTACTGTTTCACCGGCATTGAATGCCTTGTCCGTTGCAAGGAATGTCAGCGCTTTGGCATTTCGAACAGCAACCGGATTGCTATTTGCCTGTGTTGCAGCAGATCCATTGACGTCACCTACTTTCACCGCAACAAAGTTGTTGTTCATCAGTGATTGCTTCAGGTCATTTGCCATGATGTATTCATTGGTTGACCAGGGCTGCGTCATGTCTGTGATCAAATGTGCCTTGTCCATGAATCTCCAGGAAGTGTTGTTTGGTAATTCTGAATAGATACCTAAAATCAATTTTCGGAGTTCAAGCAAGTCGCTGGCAGCGATGCGGTTGTCATGATTTACGTCGGCAGCCACATATTTGTATGCTGTATTCAATGGTTGCACGCCAAGCACATGTCGTTGAATCATAACCAGGTCAAGCGTAGAGATGCCATTCAGGTGATCATCATCTTTTGCTGGTGCAATCTTGTATGTATTGTCAGCAGGTACATCCGCAAATTCAAAGTGTCCCTGTGCATCTGTCATGAATGATCTGATCTCGCTTGACTTCATGTTTTCCAACACAACCTGTACGTCTTTTACCATTTCATTCACTTCAGTGCCTACATTTCCTGCCAGTCTGGTTCCGTTACATCCACCATTTGACTGAACATTCAATGTAACTGTGCAATAATCCGTATTGAAACTAGCGTCCCAAACACTCATATTCAAGCTCTTCTGGCCTAAGTCTTTACAAAGAAACAACTTGGCGGAAGATTTATCTGCTGGTCTCCAAAACTGTGCAGTACCTGCTTCGTATTCTGCCTGTGTGGCAAGGATACCTTTTCCTTTGAAATAATGTTCCGTGTTGATTCTGCTTACCACCGGATTTTCGCCGTTGAACGTGAAGAGCAGCGTACCCGGACAGTTGTCAGCAGACCCACGGTCAAAATCCTTAGCCCAGATAGCAATGGATCCGGTAGATGGCATGACCACTGTTGTCAACTCTGCCAAACAATATGGAGTTGGCTTTTTCTTGTCCAAGACCTTGAATACAAAAGAGCATTTGGCCTCATTTCCGCAATTGTCCTGAACAGTCCAGGAAATATTGTGTGTGCCTACAGGATATGTACCTGATGCATCACTGGTCGTACCATTGATAAATGGTCCTACTCCGTCGTTGTTAGGATCGATAACATAGGTCCATTTCAACTGGTTTGCAGGAGTACAATCCGTGGCTGAATTTCTAAGATCAACAAATCCAGTACAATTGTCGCCAAAAGCATCAGTATCTGCTTTGGCACAAACCGCAATCACAGGAGCTACCTTTTCGGATACTTTAATCACCTGGGTGTATGTCCATGAATTGACATTGTTTGTTGGTACCGTTGGATACAAGTTGCCACTAGGATCTCTGTTGGGTGCAAATTTACACCAGTCGATGACTGTCCACTTTCTCAGTATTTTATAACACACACCATCCACAAACGGGAAGGATTGGTCTTCGTACGTATAGGCAACCTGACTGCAAGGTGTCTGACCCAGTTCAGGTTTTCCTGTCTTGGATGGGTCTGTATCAATATTTATACATCCATCTACTTCTTTGTTTTCCAGGTTTTTCCAGATAGGTCCATTGCCTATCAACACTGGTCCGTTGTATGGTGTCGTATTTCTCACTGTGATGGTTTGTGTACAGGAAGCTGTTCTTCCACCGTTGTCAGTCACAGTAAATGTTCTTGTAATTACGCCTTGTCCGCAGTTGTCAATGGTTCCTGTATTTTTCCATGACATTTTCGGATTTGGACAGTTGTCTGTAAAGTAAGGTGTACTTAAGGCTGTAGCTGAAAACACAGGTCTTCCCAATACATTGGCTGAAGTATCAGCACCACAGCTAATGGTCACACTTGCTGGACATGTAATAATGGGAGATACTTTGTCCTGTGTATTGACGATAACCATACACGTATTTCTGTTGCCGAATCGATCGGTTACTCTCAATTCCACCATCACTTCCCTTCCCACGTCCTCACAACAAAACTGCACAAAAGGAGTAAAGTTGGTCGTGCTGGCACCACATCCTGGTGTCATTCTTCGTACATCCAGAGTCACAGCACCGCAGTTGTCGTGGCTACCATCGTCAAATGTTTCAGCAAATACGTGAGCCCATCCATTGTTTGACAAGGTTACTACTGTAAATTCGTCACACACAGGTATCGGTGGTGTTGTATCAAATACATCCACCTCTGTACGGCATTCTGACGAGTTGCCACAGGCATCCGTCACGATATATTGAATCCATGTTCTTCCCAGTGGGAGTCCGGTAAGGACAAAATTAGGATAAGAACCTGTCACACGTGCTTCACCATCTTCTGTAACAAACGGGCGACCATTACCAGGATCATTTCCAAGAGCATCAGCCAATTTGATTTTTACTGTCCACGTTGTCACATTGCAATCAGAAATGGAAACTGGCGGACGCACATTCCACGAACCTTTGCAAGTGTATGGATCAGCAGAAACGATTCCTGCGACCAAAACTGGCGCCAGAGAAGAAGTCAGGTCGGCAGGACAAGTCACTATCGGGCCTTCGTCGTCAACAACTTTGATTACCTGGTATTTTGTTGAAACACCACCTGTACACCAGTCAAGCACTGTCCAGCTCCTCAATACTTTAAAGCTGTTTGGACAGATATCAATTTTTGTGTCTGAAAATGTTGTATTTATTTTACACAGATTATTCGTCCCCGTGATTGGGAAATAAAATGTATCAATTGCAAAATTGTTAACCGCATTGATGGTAGCGCCACAATCAGCCTGCCATTGTCCGGTAGCAATATTGTACCCAACCAAGTTGCCAGAAGTACATTGTGGCAAAGATGGGTTAAAGGATGGCCCTGTACCTACTTTATAGCCAAATACATAGCCGATGATGTTCTGAGGATCGGGTACATAAGGCGCACCTGTTTCTGCTGGATCCGGATACCCGTTTCCATTCACATCCCAGTCTGCGTCAGGGAAAGGCACATCATCTTCTGATTTCCATGAATTCC
>JAUMBK010000155.1:0-1860 GCA_032115795.1 Saprospiraceae bacterium
TATGTCATTGCGCACAGCTGGCAATGCCGCTGTCTCCTGCCATTTGTCACGAATGAGGGCCGCATGCATAAAAAGATTGTAGGGAACTACCGTGGTTCCTATCAATCCAACGACTACCATGGCTGAATCCACAGGCATCACAGGGCTAAAGAGCCCGCTCAATATGTTTGAAAAGTTTGGTTTTGTAGCAACACTCGCGATAAGAAAAGCCAGGCTCATGCATGCCACAAGCCATGTAAAAAAGGTCGAAATCCTGCGATATGTGCCAAACCATAATATTCCTCCAGAAAGAAAGACGATTGCCCAAGTGGTGATTTTGGGATACATGCGGTAGCCTGTGATGAATTCAATTCCCAATCTGGTTCCCGTCAGGTTGCCTGCTTCAAACGCTGCATTGCCAAGCAGAATCCCCACACCGATGAGAATCAGCGTAAATTTTCGTAAAACAGGATTCGACATGCCACGCAATATGTTTTCACCAAGGCCTCTTTGCGTAACCAATCCAAGCCGGGCCGCCATTTCCTGCAGGATGACGGTAGCAAAAATGGAAAAGACCATTACCCACAACAGACTAAATTGAAACTTTACGCCCGCCAACATACATACGGTGACGGTACCAGGCCCAATGAATGCAGCGGTGATGAGTACGGCCGGTCCGGCAACAAAATTAAATTTCTTCCTATCCATATACTATTTGGTTGAAATCACGTAAAGATGCTCTCAATAAACAACCTTGATGAATGTCATGACATTTCTTACTTATGTTCATTTACAAAAAGAAGGATACAGGTTTTCCTTTGCTTGTCTCGTTCTTTCTCTATCAGTGAAGTACAGTTACATCTCCGCTCACTTCTTTAGTGTATCCGTCGATATAATATATGGTTGCTATCCAGGCATAGACGCCTTCTTCCACCTGTTTGCCATGAGCCATCCCATTCCATCCCCTGTCTTTCTCCCCCAATAGGATGTCGTGTACATCGAACACCAAATTTCCCCACCGATCATACATTTTGAGATGATAATTTCTCACCCCTGTTTCCGTTCCGGAAAGAAAAAACTGGTTATTGCCTGAAAGAGAGGAGGGCGAAATGATGTTGGGAAAATACACGCTTCTATCCTTTACCACACGTACATAGACACTGTCAGCTGCTATACAACCATTGTCATCGTACATATAAATATATACATACCCGTCTTGCAGGGCATACACCTTCGCTTCCTGGCAACTGGCACAATCGAGCTGCGCCTGTATGTCTGTGGTCCATTCAAAGGAAACATCTCCGCTGGATGAATACACAATGTTGGAAATCGATAGCCACTGTCCCAAACTAACGGTCAGGCTATCTTCAGGAATATCAACCCAGACGAGATCATCGCTGACAAGAAAAGAATAGGTTTTTTCTACGCATTCCGTATACACAGAAAACGAGACAGAATCGGGCGCTTTGACCCACCTTTGTCTGTCTGTGCTGCCATTATCCCAGTGGTATTGCGCGCCATACAATGTTGGGTTTACGAGTAGTGAATCCCCTACGCACAGTTGATATCGATTGGCAAATAATGAATCCGGCAACGGCACCACCCATAAAGGAGTGCTGTCACCTCCTTCAGGAGTATCTGGATTATCTGAAGTGATTTGCCCACCAAGTGTCTCTGGCAATTTGCGCAATGCTGCCTGATTCAGAAACTTTCCTACCGTTCCAGGCAGGGAAATGGCCCTTGCCACAATGCTGTCAATGCCTGGAGAGATCTCCATTTCTGAAATTTGCAACAAGAACCTCCCTGTATTTCCCATTGGAGAGCTGCCAGAAGACCCCTCGTGGGTGCGCCAGGCCGAGGACCGTGCCCACCGCAAGGGGG
>JAUMBK010000156.1:0-10486 GCA_032115795.1 Saprospiraceae bacterium
AAAAAGATGGCCAAAATCAGCATGCATAAACATATGGGTTACCCCCTGCACAGGTTCAAAGAAAGCAGATCCCGGCCGATATAAGATAAAATAGTTTTCAATGCCCTGAACAGGCAAAGCAAACCGAACAGCAACAAAAACAAGGATGTTGATGATAATCAGGTTTTTGACTACGTCAGTGATTCTATGCATGCTTTTGTTGTTTACTGAGTAAAACGTCTGATAAGCTCATCCAGTTCTAAGATATAAAAACATTTCCTCCCGGAAGGACTTTTGTAGGGCAGTGAACAGGCAAACAACCGGTCTGTGAGGTGACGCATTTCTTCCTTTTCCAGCTTGCGCCCCCGCTTCATGGATGCAGACAGTGCCAGCGAGCGCGCAATATTTTCCTGTACTCCCAGGTGGAGCTCCAGGTTGTAGGAATATTGATCAATCAATTGGTCGATGATAGTTTCTATCGAAGTACTTTCATCTATGCCGGCAGGGCTGCCGTGCAACACAAAGGCATTGTGCCCAAAGTCTTCAATTTCGAAGCCGACACCATGTAACTGATCCAGCATTGTGTGGAAAAGGGCTGCTTTTGCAGGGTCCAGCTGAATTGTTCTGGGAAAGAGTTCTTTTTGAGAGGCATACTCCCCAGTTTGCAGGGTATCCAGGTATTGTTCGTATAAAACCCGTTCGTGGGCAGCCTGCTGGTCTATCACGAGCAGACCAGACTTTACCTGGTGCAAAACAAAGGTGTGATGCAACTGAAAAGGCTGTGTCAGATAGGAGGGGTTTACTCCGGTCTCTTCCAATGGGCTCAATGACGATGCTTCATTTTCAAGAGAAAATAACTCCCGGCTAAAGGGCATTGGCGTGGGTGAGTTGCCTGAGACCAGGCTTTGATACACCTCTTGCCACCCATCCCGCGAAGGAGAAGTTCCTTTGCTGGTATAACCAAATTCGGACTCCTGACGGGAATGGGTATTGCCAACGCCGTGGGGCGCCGTGGATACAAACTTGCCAAAAGCAGGATCTTGCGTGAAATCAAGCATGGGGCTGAGGCTGTATTGTCCAAGACTATGCTTGACAGATACTTTTACGTAATTGTATACCAGCCGTTCCTCTTCAAATTTAATTTCCGTTTTTGTAGGGTGTACATTGATATCGATCCTGGATGGATCAATTTCGAGAAAAAGAAAGTAGAACGGAAACAGGTCCGGCGCAATGACCTCCTCAAAAGCTGTCCTTACAGCATGACTCACATAATGACTTTTAATGAATCTCTGGTTTACAAAAATGTATTGGTCTGCCTGGCTTTTCTTTGCTGCATCGGGCTTGCCAATAAAACCGGAAATGGCAACTATATCGGTATTTTCTTGCACGGGGATCAGCTTTTCAGCATAATTTTTACCAAGGATTCCCACGATGCGCTGTTTAAGATTGCCTTTCGGCAGATGGTACAATTCATTGCCATTGTGGTGAAAGGAGAAGTGAATTTCAGGGTTTGCCAGTGCAATACGGTGAAATTCATCTGTAATGTGCTTCAGTTCAACGGCATCAGATTTAAGAAATTTTCTGCGGGCAGGCACATTGTAAAACAGGTTTTTGACCGTAATGGATGTCCCCGGCATGGTTTGTACTTTCTCCTGCCTGTTGACGGAAGAGCCTTCTATGATGAGTTTGGTGCCGAGTTCGTCCGCCGCCTGGCGTGTGACGAGTTCTACGTGTGCGATGGCTGCTATGGATGCCAGGGCTTCTCCACGAAATCCCATGGTACGAATGGCAAAAAGATCATCGGCGCTGCGGATTTTAGAAGTGGCATGACGTTCGAAAGCCTTCCTTTCATCGGTTTCAGACATGCCTTTTCCGTCATCAATCACCTGAATGCTCGTTTTTCCGGCATCCTTGATGATAAGGCGAATGGAAGCGCTTTTTGCATCCAGGGCATTTTCAAGGAGTTCTTTTACGACTGATGCAGGACGCTGTACAACCTCCCCTGCCGCAATCTGGTTTGCAATACTGTCAGGCAGCAGCTGAATAATGTCCGGCATACTGGATGAATTTATCTTGAAAAACCCTCCAGGAGGGCGGTTATTTTGTTGGAACTCAATAAAAGAAATGAAAGCAAAAACAAAATAATCAGAATATAAAGCAAGCGCATGTTTGATCGACGAACGTGTGCTTTTGTGTCCCCCTTCTGCCATTTGTTTTTCAATCCACTTCGTATCCGGGTTGTCATATGACTCACGCCCTCTTCCTCTGAAGAAAAACCGCGATACTTACTCAGCCTGGCTTCCCGCTCTTCTCTTGCCGGATCGTAAAACCTGGGCTTATAATCAAACGTTCGGGGTTTTGCCCTTTTGCCAAAACCAAATTTTATCATGGCCTACGATTTCGTCTTTCAGATTCAGATTACGCGTCAATATTGGCATACCGGGCATTTTCTTCAATAAATTGACGGCGGGGAGGCACTTCGTCTCCCATCAACATACTGAAGATTCTGTCTGCTTCCATGGCATCATAAATGGTCACCTGTCTGAGAATCCGGTTTGTGGGATCCATCGTCGTTTCCCACAACTGTTCAGCATTCATTTCGCCCAAGCCCTTGTATCGTTGCGTTTTGATTGTATTGTCTTCTTTGCCACTGGAATACTGTTGTATTGCTGATTTGCGTTCTTCGTCATTCCAGCAATACACAAAATTTTTTCCTTTTCGCACCTGGTATAGCGGAGGTGCAGCAATGTAAATGTGGCCGTGTTCAATCAATGGCTTCATGTATCTGAAGAAGAATGTCATGATCAACGTGGAAATGTGGCTTCCGTCTACGTCGGCATCACACATGATGACGATTTTATGGTAGCGGAGCTTGTCGATATTTAGGATTTTCTCTCCCTCTTTTTCTTCTATGCTTACGCCCAAGGCGGTAAACATGTTTTTTATTTCCTCATTTTCATAGATTTTGTATTCCATGGCTTTTTCAACATTCAGGATTTTACCCCGCAACGGAAGAATTGCCTGGAAATTCCTGTCTCTGCCTTGTTTTGCCGTTCCTCCTGCAGAATCACCCTCAACAAGAAAAATCTCTGACTCTGCTGGATCTTTGGAGCTGCAATCTGACAACTTTCCAGGCAAGCCAGACCCGGTCAATACATTTTTTCGCTGGACCATCTCTCTTGCCTTTCTAGCTGCATGTCTGGCTGTGGCTGCCAGGATGACTTTGTCGATGATGCGTCTTGCCATGATGGGGTTTTCTTCAAGGTATGCTTTCAGGACATCGCCTACGCACCGGGAAACGATGCCGGTTACCTCAGAATTGCCCAACTCTCCCTTGGTTTGCCCCTTAAACTGTGGTTCGGGCACCTTCACAGAAACAATGGCTGTCAGGCCTTCTTTAAAGTCTTCTCCGGAAATCTCAATTTTTAACTTTGAAAACATGCCATTGTCATCCCCGTATTGTTTAAAGAGACGCGTGATGGCCCTCCGGAATCCGGCAACGTGTGTACCGCCTTCGCGGGTATTGATATTGTTTACATATGAAAAAATGTTCTCCTGAAAGCCCGTATTATACTGCATGGCTACTTCCACTTCTACATTTTCCTCTTTGCCAACGACATAAATTGGTTCCTCAATCAAGGGAGGTCTGGTTTCGTCGAGGTACTTGACAAATTCTTTCAAACCACCCTCGGAATAGAAATCCGTTTTTTTAAAACTGCCGTCTTCCTCTACTTCTCTTTCATCCGTCAAAGAGAGAAACAGGCCTTTATTTAGGTAGGACAACTCCCTGATCCTTGCAGCCAGGGTAGTAAAACTGTACTCCAGCGTTTCGAAGATCGTTCCATCCGGCTTGAAGGTGACTTGTGTACCGCGCTTGTCAGAATCTCCCAGTGTTTTAACAGGCCCTAGTGGGATGCCTCTGCTGTATTCCTGCTCGAAGTACTTTCCCTCGCGGTGCACTTCTACACGAACATATTCCGACAGGGCATTGACGCAGGAAACACCCACACCGTGCAACCCTCCTGACACTTTGTATGTATCTTTATCAAACTTTCCACCTGCGTGAAGCACCGTCATAACGACTTCCAGTGCTGATTTTTGGAGTTTTTCATGCATGCCGGTGGGAATTCCCCGGCCGTTGTCGTTTACGGTTATGGAATTGTCCTTATGGACAATGGTGTCGATGTGTGTGCAGTATCCAGCGAGGTGTTCGTCAATCGAATTGTCAATGACCTCCCAGACGAGGTGGTGCAGGCCTTTCACATCGGTGCTGCCGATGTACATTCCCGGGCGCTTTCTGACAGCTTCAAGTCCCTCCAGGGCTTGAATGTTGTCTGCGCCGTACTCGTTTTTTTTCACATCTTTATTTTCTGCCATATTCGTTGATTGCTAAATCTGATTAAGAGGCCAAAGGTACGAAAATCCATGCAATAACGCAAAAAACAAACGCCTTCAAAACGAGGCAAATGCCCTTAAACACAATTAATTATATAAAGAAACAACTTTGTATGTTTTGGATAAGGTTCATGCCTGAAATCTGACGAAATCCAGCAGGCTCAAATCCAACCTTGTGCCAACCAGATTAGTTGCGCGTTTTATCTGCCAGAACAACTGTCCCCGAATAGTCAATCTCCTTCCCATCGACAAACCTGGTACGGGCAATGTAGACAAACACACCTGGATCGAGGCGTTTTCCACGAAATGTACCATCCCAGCCATCGCTGCCTGCAGGGTCTGGCACATATTCTTGTTTGTCAAACACCAGATTGCCCCAGCGATCGTAAATGGAGAAATAGATGATTTTTTCTACCCCAGGGCCTATCACCACCTGGAAAAAATCATTGTTTCCATCCCTGTTGGGTGTGAACGCGTTTGCAAAAAAGACGTTGCGTGTGTTTTTAACCCGGATTGTAATATCATCTGTGCCTGTGCAGCCGTTGGCGTCAGTCACCAACAGAGTATATCGTGTGGTTTCAGACGGTGATGCCTCCACCTGGGTACATTCTATATTCAGACATTGGATGTCATCCAGCGGATTCCAAACTGCGGAGGTAATCGCTGCCGATGTATTGATTGCAGCCTGAATCACCGGAGAAGGCAGTCCAAGCTGAATGTCCTGGTCGGGACCCAACTCAACCCCTACAGGACCAGGCTGATCGATTGTAATGGTTGTGTCAATGGAGCAACCTGCTGAGTCAATCAGGCTGATGAAATACTGACCGGCAGTGACGGTGACACAGGAATCGGTGGGGAAACGCTTGCCATTATTGATCTGGAAGGTGTATTTCTTGCCAGTTCCACCCGAAATGTTCCGAACAGAAATGCATGTCTTCCCTCCAAAACAAAGAGGTTGTTGGGGAGGATTAATTTCGCCTTTCAAGGGTACGGGGGCCGTCAGCGTGTAACAGATGGTATCCATACACCCTTCATTGTCACTGACAGTGGCACAATATGTCCCCGGGCTCAAGGAAACGGCAACACCATTGTCTATAGTCAGTCCTGCCTGCCACTGGTATGTTTTTACACCAGGATTGCCACCGGATGCAACAAAGGCAATCTTTCCATTGGTTTGGTTTTTGCAATCCAGCTCAACGGTGCGGGACTTGTCCAGTGTTGCTTCGAGTTTTGACGGCTGATCCAAAATGAGGGTGTCTATGTACGTACAGTTGTTCATGTCTGAAACAGTGACAATGTAGCTTCCCGCGACTATATTATTCAGCGTGTTTCCACCCACGCCTGTATTCCATAAATAAGTATATCCAGAGTTGGTTCCCCCTGTTGCTGTAACAGAAATGGACCCGTTTTTTCCTCCAAAACAAGTGGGGGGCTGTTGTGTGATTTTAGTAGCATCAATGGCAAGAGGAGGATTGCTTTCAATCGTGAAAAAGACGGTATCAGACACACACTTGCTCAAGGTGTTTTTTGCATATACCCAATAGGATCCCTCCTTTAGGTTGGAAGCAAATGGGAAGGCGGTGGCAGGGTTTGTGGACCAATAGTACTCTATGTTTGCTATAGGATCCACCAAAGCACCCCCATTGTTTCCACCAAAGCACGACACTTTTCGGGTTTGGATCGGGGGCAATACAATTTCTGCCGGCTGAGTAATGGTGGCAGCAACGTCCTTTTTACACCCCTTTGGACTGATCGCCGTGACGATGTATTCGCCTGCGACGGCATTCAGTTGATTGTCGTTATCCAGAACGGTCATTTCTCCTTTTTTTCGCCACTCAAACGAGTAGCCTGCAGCACCACCATCAATTGTCACAACCACACCTCCTTTTTCACCATAGCAGGGTGCCGGAGAAGTTACCAGTTTGGTAGAAATATCCGCCGGCTCGGATACTACGATGTTGGTAGCCGAATTTGAACAACCGGAGGCATCCGTTACGATGACACTGTATGTTCCAGGACCAACCTTGCTGACACACTGCGTAATTGCAATCTCTGCACCTGTATTGTCTTTCCACGAAATCACAAACGGACCATTGCCACTGAGAATGTCGATGCAAAGACGCGCATCACTGGCCCCTTTGCAGGAAACGGAATCAACTTTTGGAAAGATCGTTAGTGCTCCTTGCGTGCCAAAAACCTGCGAAAAGGTGGCGGAACAATTGTTTTCATCTGTTACCGTCACAGAATAGGTTCCTCCGCTGATTCCAAATACTGCGGGAACATTTCCCTTGTCTGGCGACCAGGAATAAAAGTACGCCCCAGTACCGCCAGTGGGCGACAAAGAAACGGACCCCGTAGTTGCGCAGTCAGCCTGAACAACCGTAGGCTGAATTTTTAAGGTGTCTGGCTCTCTTATCTGGAGCGTTGTATCACCGGTGCAACCATCACCGTCGCGGATGACTATTTTGTATGCACCTTCAGGCATGTCCGAGGCGGTAAAAGATCCTTGAGATACAAAGGAATTGGGCAGGTTTGGGGTCATAACAAAGGAATAAACACCGGAAGGCTGGCCTGTTACTTTCAATTTTCCGTCTTTTTGCCCGGCGCAGGAGATGTCTCTGTGCTCCACCACAGAAACGGAGACAGTTCTTGCCGGGAGCAACGCTACCGTATCCTTTGTGCGCAAGGATGCATTCAGTCCCTGGCAGCCAAAGGAGTCGCGCACTGAAAACACATAGTTTCCTGGCCGGAACAAGCTGGTGGATAATTTATTCAACTCCCTCCATGTGGGTGCATAATCCGGGCCGTCGACGCTGAATTCGTATATTTTATTTTTGAAGCGGGTTCCTCCGGTAATCGTCAGCTTGATTTTGCCATCACGTACACCTACACAAGAGGCCTGCATGTCAATTTCCACAGCAAATCGCACAGTATCGACAGCCAAGCTGAAGGAATCTCTTTTCTGACAGCCATCAAAATCTGTCACGGTCACAAAATACTTACCTGAAGCGAGCATACCAATCGAATCTCGTCCGCTGATGAAGGTGGACCACTGGTAATTGTATGGTGGGATGCCTCCGGAAACGGATTTGATGTCAATAAATCCATTGGACCTGTTGTAACAGGTGGGACTCTGTACTTTGACCAGGTCAAGCTTCAATGGTATATTGTCAGAAATATTGATGTTTTGGCTTGTTTTCACATTGCCGTTGGCGTCGGTCAGGGTGATGGTGTAAATCCCTTTAGGCACATTTTGAATGGTGTATCTTTCGCCTTCGTTGTTCAGTGCACCGGAAAATCCTCCCGGATTCATTTGCCAGCTGTAGGGGGCTTTTCCTCCTGATCCATAAAAAGTTACACTACCGCCCTGGCCAATATTTCCCGAATCGGCGTCGCACTTGCCAAAAAGGATTTGTAAATTACTGCAGGAAACCGTAATGTTACCTACGTTTGAAATCAGTTCGTCATTACAGATCAGGATGCCTGCTTCATTTTGTTTGCAAATCTCGATGGGAAGCTGCAAACCGTTAAAATATACCGGAGTGCTGTTGCCCGGTGGGCCAATAATTGTAAAACAGAGAGTAAACAATGTGTCTCCGTCAGGAATTGTGGTGGAGTCTCCTGCCCAAACAAAGTTGACAAAGCCACTCGCTTTTTGATTGCAATTGAATATGTCTCCAAAGATATTATTGGCAATATCAGGATGAACATAGGTGGCCGGGCATTGGGGTATGACCAGGTTGGCATTATAGGAAAGATTAAACTGAATGGACTCGACTTTGGCAAAATCCTTTGCTGTAACATGCAGGCAAATCTTGTCACCGGTACATCCGGTGCCGCTTGACATGGTCAATTGCAAGGGATTTGTCTGTGCCCCCAACCACACATAAAACACTACGGTCAGGCTTGCAAGCCCTGTCAACGTAAGCTTTCTGATCATGAGAAAATCCAATTAATAAAAGAGATAACAACGTGAAAGATAAAGCACAAATGTATGAATTTAATTTCTAATACATTTGATTTTTCAACAACATTCGGGACCAAGCTCTGGTTTGGGTCACGGTTTCTTTTCCTGACATAAGTAAGCGAAGGAACACAACTTCCATTCCCGAAGTGGTATGTTGATGAATAGTAGGGAAACTATCGATGTATAAACAAGAAAAAAACAAGATTGTTTGTTAGCGGCAATACAAACCATACCTAAGCCAGGTCTACAGGGGATTTTAAAACTTAAACCCAAGGGTCAATGCTCCTCGGGTTCGGGAAGTTCTTACCAAAGCAAGCGGATCTTTACTGGAATCCGTCACTACATAGGCGTTGTATCCTTCCTCATAGCTTGCTGTCCTGAGACCAAAATCTATAAAAAAATAATCCTCTCGAAACCCGATTCCTGCAGAAAATCTCCTGTTATAAAAGTCGTCTGCGATAAAGGGAGTTCTTTCCCAGGCATAACCCAGACGAAGGCGCAGGTTTTTATACGCCATTTCTCCCCCCAGACGAAAATTGACGGCATTTCCAAATTTTGACAAGATGGCCGTATTCACTTCGTTTGTCCACTCAAATTCATCCTGACTGGAACTGTATGCGGTGCCGTTGTAATATGCCGATGTATAATCCCGGTATTCGATGTCTCCATTGACAAAACCCCGAAAATCTCCTTTACGAAAAACGGCACCAAGACTTCCCAGGGCCTTCCAGGGGCTCGTTATTTTATATTCAAAAATGCCATCAGGGGAATCATACTCGTACCTTTGGTCGCTACCGTCGTTGTAGGCATATTCCACGGAGCTTGAGTAATTATCTGTGAATTTATACCACGTGGGTGAATGAAACGCCATACCCACCCGGAAACGCTTTAAAAATTTATACACATACCCTAGTTTCAGGTTAATACCTACTCCGGAGGTGCTGACTATTTCTGTGTATTTCAAGCTGTGAAATACGGGAATTTCGTCTTCCGCATCGGTTTCCCTGTATGTTTTTAACTCTTCAAAGGAGGCAAAAGGGACACCGAGTGACACACCCAGGTCAAGACTGTTTTTGTATTCTCCTGCCCAGCCGAGAGACAATTCGTTTACACCTCCGGTCTGTACAATTTGCTGCGTGCGCTGCACAGGCTGATCCGCGTCTGTGAAGTCGGTTTCGTAATTTCTGTCCTCATCAAAATCAAAAATAGCTCCAGTATTGTACGCCGGGTAGGCAATAAAATCATCCAGGTTGTCAGGAATGTTGCCATTTGCTTTTTCGGCAAAATAGGTTGTAATTGAGCCGGGAATTTTCCCTGAAAGGAACGTATTTCGACGATGGTCTGCTGTTCTCGAAAAGCCTATGGCAAAGTTTGAAGAACTCCAGTTTTTCTTACCTCGTCCGGCAATCACCAGACCCAAGTTGTCCAGACCAAGTCGGCTGATTTTTCTGTTTGCAACAGACTGGTCATCGGCCTGAAAGTATGCGGCAGATGAAATGCTCCGCATGGAGGGAGTAAAGGTACATTCCGAAACCCTGAAGCCGGCTATGCCTGCCGGGTTTATGGATATGCTGGAAAAATCTCCACCCACAGCCCCAAATGCACCTCCCGTGCCTAAAACACGGGCAGTACCTAGCGGCTCGTACACTGACCAGCGGGCGACATCAGAGATGTTTTGCGCGGTTAAAACCGACACCAGGCAAAGCACAAACCCTAACCACAACCATTTATTCATTGGTATGCATGTTTCAGCTTAAAATCCACCCCCTCTTCGAGATCCTCCCCCTCCACCGGATTGGGTCGGGGCACTTCCTGAGGAACGGGAAGAACCGCTGTTTCCAAAACCAGATGAGCGTGAAGAGGAATTATCCCAGGAACTTCTGGCTGGAGAAGATTCCTGCCTGTTGTCATCCTGCAGGCTCCTGTTATTGTAGGAATCACGTGTCCTTATAGCGTCATTGCTGTTGTTTGTATTTCTTGTCCTTCCGGCATTTTGTTGCGTTGCCCTCAATTCAGAGGAAGAAGAGCCGGACTTTCGCACTCTGTCTTCCTTGGAAGTGCGCGCAGTTGTCGATGCATCACTGCCAACACTTGTTCTCTCTTCTTTTTGGTTGTCGCCGGATACAAGCACCCGTCTGGGAGAAG
>JAUMBK010000157.1:0-42777 GCA_032115795.1 Saprospiraceae bacterium
AAGACCCATCGCTGCATAGCGGTTGATTCTGTATTGGTTGCTGGCAGTTCCGAGTGCACTGTTTGACAAATCCATACCAGCTGACACGGCAGAAATACCCAATGAAGCCAGTAATTCACTCTCTACGAATTTGTACACATCCGCTCTCTTTGATTGAGGCGCATTTCCTCCTGGTGCAGTAATGATTTTTACATTACCATAAAGGTCCATGAGTCTCATGTAAAAATACGCTCTCAACGCTCTAACCTGCGCCTTCTGGCCATCATCAAGCGTTCCCTTTGCCAAAAGTTCGTTGCATGTATTGATACCATTGTATGTGCCGTTCCACGTATTTTTAATAAAATCATGGGTTGGCTTGTAGGTATGCTTGTGCAAGTCAATTAAGATTCCTCCGTCAAACCAGTCCCCTCCTTTGGCAGCAATACACATTTCGTCAGAAGTAATTTCCTGTACGGAATAGTATGCACCGTGGTTGGCTGTTCCAGAGTTTCTGAGTTCAGAAAAAGCAGCATTGAGCACATCGCTTCCTCCTCCACCGCCACCAGTGGATATTCCTGGGATATTGATATCATTGGTGATATCTCCCTTAAGAGTTTCTTCCAGATCAGTACACGCACTGAATGCAAGAAGAACGCATGGGTAAACGAGATATTTTCCTATATTCTTCATGTTTATTCTATTTAAAAGTTAAAGTTAATACCTAACGTTACAGTTCTGGCAGTGAAATAATTATTTCTTCTGTCGATCCCAGGGCTAAGTACATCTCCTGTTGTGCTTTCGTTAGCGCCATTATCCGCACTACCGTAGTCAACCAAAGATGGTTCAGGATCAGATCCTGTGTATTTTGAAAGTACAAACAGATTTTGTCCTGTCAAAGCTACATTCAAATTGTTGATTGCCTTGAAATCACCCAATGGAATCTGTCTTGCAATTGTCAAGTTGTCCAATTTGAAGAAGTCAGCCTTTTCAACATACAATGAACTGAATCTCGCTGTGCTCAAACCATCAACTTTCAATGAGGTATTCATGAAGTTGTATGAAGACTGAGTAGAAATTTGTGGCTCATAGAACGCTCTGAAAGAGTTTACGAGACTGTGTCCAAATGCTCCGCGGAAGAAGGCGTTGATTGACCATCCACTTACCTCAAGTCTGTTTGTCCACCCAAGCTCAAAATCAGGAATACCCTTGCCCAATACCTGGAAGTCTACATCCGGTTCAAGTGCTTTGTCCTGTCCTGTAACCAATTTTCCGTCATTGTTCAAATCCTGGAATACCGGACTTCCCTTGTCATCAAAACCTGTGTACACCGGACCCCAGATCTGACCAATCTCTGCACCTTCTTTTACAAGAATCATGTTGGTACCATTCTGGCCTGGCGCACCAAGGCTGGCTCTCATCTCTGCAGGAATCACATACTCATCCAATGTTGTCTTGTATGTAGAGAATATAACTCCAGTAGTGTAGCTGAAGTCATCACTTTTCGCTACATCATAATTCAATGCAAGTTCAAGACCTTGTGTGCTCAGCTTACCTGCATTTTCAAATCTCTTGTCCACACCAAACTCCGCTACATCCACAGTTCTCTCCAGGATGAAGTCCTTGATATTACGTGTATACACATCCAATGTACCGCTGAATCTGCCAGAAGCAAACTCCAAACCTACGTTGATCTCTGCTTTTTCTTCCCATTTCAAATCTGGGTTGGCTGCTCTGATCAATTGTGTAGTTACACTGCCATCAGGTCCGTTTACAATGCCTCTGATCGGCCTGGAAAGTCCGTTCTGACCTGGAAGAGCACCAGTCACACCGTAACCAGCTCTCAACTTCAACAGATCAACAGAAGCAATTTTTGCATACTTATTGATATCAACACCTACACCCACAGATGGGAAAAGTCCCCATTTGTTGTCTTCACCCAGCTTGGTTGAACCTTCTCTACGAAGAGATGCATTGATGAAAATCGCATCGTCATACGTATAGTTTGCTCTACCAAAGAAAGCGATGATTTTTTCATCTGGTGATTGGTTGGATGACGCGCTAATCAAGCCCGCCTTCAACAAGTCCTGTGATGCTTCAATGTTGTCAATGAAACTGATGTCATTGTTAGGGAAGTCGCCCAGGCTTAAAAAATTATCCTGGTAATTGCTCTGCTGGTATGAATAACCACCTGTCAGAGTCAATGATGAATTGCCAAAATCAGTAAGGTGTGTAGCATACGCCTCATACAATTTGAATGCAGAATCACCACTGAAGAGATCGGCACGACCTTTTCTGATTGGACTGGTTGCATTTCCACGGAAGTGAGATGTCGTTGGATAGTATGCTCTTGAAGAGAATGAATTTGACTGCTGAGCAACCCTGAAGTTTGCTGTCAGACTATTCGAAATCTTATAGCCCAGGTTTGCACCATAGTTAAATTCCCTTCTCTTTCCTGTGTTTTTGTTCTGATTAATGATAGAAACAGGGTTGAAACTGTCAAACAATCCCAACGACTCAAAGTAACCACCAAACTGGGCACTGTTGAAAGGGAATGGAGAATCCTCCCCGTTTACAGGTGCCGTTGGATTATACATGATCGCATAACGCAATGCTTCATTAAAACCAAATTCCTGGTCTCTCTCAGTAAAGGATGTATTGAAATCAATTGTCAACTTATCATTCAATGCCTTTGTCGTCAAGTTTAAACGCGTATTAAGCTGGTCAAAACCTGAATTCTTCAGAATACCATCCACCTGGCGGAGGTTGGCAGAGATGCGGTAAGAGGTTGATCCTGCACCTCCATCAGCTGAAATGCTGTGTACTTGATTCAAACCTGTCTGGGTAACCTGCTTAATCCAGTCAGTGGTACTTCCCAGATTCGTTCCGCCTGCCGCCTTAAATTCTTCTGCCGTCATTATGTTGATGCCACGCATTGCCGTAGATGCACCGTACTGACCTGAATAAGACAATTTCACTCCTCCTTTTCCTCCTCGCTTGGTCGTTACGATGATCACACCACTTGATCCTCTGGATCCATAAATGGCAGCGGCAGATCCATCTTTCAGTACGTTGATGGTTTCAATGTCATTCGGGTCAACATTCTGAAGTGACGCACCAATGATACCATCGATGACAACAAGAGGCTCCACATTGGCACCCACTGTAGAGATACCACGCATACGGATCACAGACGACCTGTTTGGATCACCTCCCCTGTTGTACACTTGCAGACCGGATACCTTTCCCTGAAGCAGTTGCGCAGGATCGGAAATAGGACCCTGGTTAAACTCTTCGCGGGATACGCTGACAACCGCAGAGGTGATTTCCTTGTCACGCTGCGATCCATAACCCACTACCACCACTTCTTCAAGAAGTTTTCCGGCTTCAAGGGCTACATTCATGGTTGTGGCTGAACCAACAACCACTTCCTGGTCGGTATACCCAGCATAAGAAATTACAAGAACATCCCCCTGTGAGGCTTTCAGAGAAAATGTTCCGTCAATGTCTGTAATGGTTCCCGTTGCAGATCCCTTTACAAGTACGTTGGCGCCAATCAGCGCATCGCCGTTTGCTGCATCAGTCACCTTTCCGGACAGCATTTTCTGTGCTGAAGCGGAAAAGGTCAGACCAAGTAGCAGAAACAACGAAAAAGACCATTTCGTTAAAAAACTTTTCATGTGGCTTTGACGATTTTGTTAAAAAATAAATAATTGTTTCTTCTTGTTAACGTAAGATACTCGAATATCTTGGAGGCAAACATAAATATTAATTCTGAATTTTATACCCTACCGACACAATAATTTTGACACGCCTCCTTAGTTGACTGATCTGTAAGTCTGTCCTCCCGCCAAACCCAAACAAAATTCCCACTTCATCGGCAGAAAATTCTCCAAAACCCCACAGATTCGCCGTTGCAGTCATTGAAACCAACGAAAACAAGACCCGATTCGCTGCTCCTTGCTGTCATTTCAGTTCCATCGTGCACGTTAATTTCCCTCATTGAAACATTAGCCCATCATATTACAGATTTGGCTATGTTAAAACTTCTAGAGTTTATATTTCCTAACCTGCAATGATTAGATCGGGGCGGGATATTTTGTTTCGATTTTAAACACATCTCTTTTATAAAATTTGGCTATCAGGGTGTAAGAAATAAAAATGAACTCCGATATTACCGAAATCGTTTGTGCAAACGTTTGTTGTTGATAAATTTTTTGTACTCTTGTGGTATGAAGCGTACAACCATCCTGGATCTGGCCAAACTATTGTCACTCAATCCCTCAACGATTTCCAGGGCACTGAATGACCATCCGGACATTCGTCCAGAAACAAGAAACAGGGTAAAAGAAGCAGCAAAAACGTTTCATTACAGACCCAACCTGCAGGCAAGATTCTTCCGGCAAAAGAACTCCGGACTCGTCGCCCTGATTTTACCCGAGTTGAATATGTTTTTTATTCCAGGGCTGATGGATGGCGTCAACGCAATAGTCAAAGACGCAAACATGTCTGTCATAATTTTTGTCTCGGACAACAGCGCAGAACGGGAAAGCGAAATCGTAGATCATTGCCTGAGCTGGATGGTCAAAGGGGTCTTGCTATCCCTGGCTGAAAATACAACGCACATTGACCATTTGGTGCCGCTGGAAGAAGCCGGCATTCCTGTTGTTCTCCTGGATAAAATCATCGAGACAAACCACTTTTCAACCCTGGCAATTGATGATCGCGACGCTGCCTATCAGGCTGTCAACCACCTGGCATCGCAAGGTAAAAAAACCATCATGGGCTTGTTTGGTCCTGCCGGCCTGTCAATGACAAGGCTGCGCATGGAAGGATTTCAACAGGCACTCACTGCAGCAGCTATCCCTTTCAGCACCTACGATATGATCTGTGCAGAAAATTCCGGTCAATATATTTCTTCCTTTGAAGACCATCTGCGTTCCACACCGTATGATGCTCTCTTTGTGATGTCTGATGAATTACTCATGCAGGTGATTCCTGTTCTGTACAGGTTGTCTCTCTTCCCTTCTTCCTTAAGCATCGTAGCCATTTCTGACGGCATCGTGCCTTACCAGTTGTACCCCGCCATTACACATGTCAGACATTCAGGCTTCGATATCGGCAAGGCAGCCGCATCTCTCCTGCTGGATCATATTGAAAATAAAAAACCGGCAATGCATATCAAATTGCCGGTTTTTTTGAAGGAAGAAAATTCCGTATTCTGATATTTTCCCCGTCAGTTTTGCTGCAAAATCCGTGATTGCTGCGCCGCAAATGATTTCTCAAGCGTAATCATATCCCGCATGATCTGCAAGGTCTCTTCCAGGTATATGTCCTTTTTTAAATCTTTAATAAACTCCTCATTCCGCGCTTTATTGGATTCATCCATATTTATCCTGGGTAAATCCACTGGCAAATTGGTCACAGACAGTCCAACGATATCGCTCTTGTAAAGCTTGTCAAATTTCTTTACCTTTTCTTCTCTCCTGGTAATCAGATTTCTGTAATCTGACAGCTTTAAGGGATACTTTGTCTCGTCCCTGTTTTCTTTTATGGCCCTGGCACTTTCTTTCACCAGGCCGAAATCTTTGTTTTGCCCAATCCGCGACTGACTATTGGAAACGAGCTTGTTTTTGTTTTCCAGCCGGACCACATCCTGGTTATAAGGCACGGGTGTGATTTCCGTCCATGCCATTGGGTTTGGATATTCCTGCTCACCCGATTCGATGTACAGAAAATTGTCCGGCAAGATGATGTCCGGAACTACACCCTTCAATTGTGTAGAACCCCCATTGACCCTGTAAAATTTTTGAACCGTCATTTTCACATTGCCCAATGGCTTCATGTCTTGCAGGCCACTAACCCCCCTGTCCAAATCATAAAATCGCTGCACTGTGCCCTTGCCAAAGGTGGAATTGCTGCCCACAATGACTGCCCGGTTGTAATCCTGCATGGCTGCAGCAATGATCTCTGATGCAGAGGCACTGTACTTATTCACCATGATGACGAGGGGACCGTCATACAACACATCTGCATCCTTGTCATTGTACACAAACGGCCTGGACTCCCTGCCCTTCACCTGGACAATCGGACCATCTTTGATAAACAGTCCACTCATTTCCACCACATCCTGCAAAGAACCTCCCGAATTGTCCCGCAAATCGAGGATGATGCCATTGACCTGGTGTGCCTTTAATTTGCGAATCTCCTCAGCAACATCGGCAGCACAGGAATTGCCCCCATCCGACTCGAAGGAAGAATAAAATTTAGGCAGGTAGATATATCCAATACCGTTTATTTTTCCTTCCAGATTCAATACAACGGATTTGGCTTTCGAATCCTCCAGCTGTACTTCATCCCGCACTATTTCAATATCGATCACACTGTTGTCTTTCTTTTTTACCGTCAAAATGACTGTCGTTCCTTTTTTGCCCCGGACAAGCTGCACCACATCATCAACCCGCATACCGGCGATATCCACGGCTGCCTGCCCTTTCTGAGCTACTTTCATGATAATGTCATTGTCTTCCAGTTTCTTGGTTTTCCACGCCGGACCACCAACCACAATACTGAAAATTTTTGTGTACTCACCATCTGTCTGTAGCCTTGCACCTATTCCTTCCAGCTTGCCTCCCATGTTGATGTCAAAATCCTGCTTTTCCTTTGGGCTGAAATAATCAGTATGAGGGTCAAAGTAATTGGCAATGGTACCCAGGTACATTTCCATCCTGTCAGACCTCCGCAACTTGGCCATCCTGTCAAAAAAATCAGTGTATCTCTTTTTAATTTCTTTTACCGCTTCCTGCTTCAACTCCTCCTCGGTTTTTACCCCTTCCTTCAACTCTTTTTTCTTTTGGTCATCCATGGTCTGTACCCATCGTACCATGACTTCAAACTGGATGTTCTCTCTCCACTGCGCCTTCAGTTCAGCGTCATTTTTGGCGAAAGTCCGTTTTTCAGGATCCGTTTCAAGGTAATCTGCCCTGCTGAAATCCATCGGGCCATCTATAGCCTCAGTAAAATAACCCTTCGCTTTCTGAATGCCTTGCTCCAGCATGGGCAGGGATGTATTGAAAAACTCAAAGGAATAGGCGTTCACCTGGTCATCAAGCGATGTCTCCTGTTTTTGCAATAGCGCCACATCCTGCTGGGTAAGGTATCTCTTGCCTCCGTCAATTCTTTCAAGATATGTTTTATATATACTCTTGCTAAACTCGTCATCAATTGGCTTGGGCGACATGTGACCCATACGGATTGTTTCGACCAGCACCTGCAAGATGACCGCCTCCTTATCATTGGAAACCGGCTGTATTTCACCAGGCTTGAACATGTACCATCCCAGCAATAAGGCAAGTAATACAGAACTTCTAACTATCATTTTCAACCATTTTTTCCTGTTCATCAACAATTTCTCAAAAATATTCAAATTATTTCAACTCATCGGATCTTCCCCGAATACAAAAGTATCTTATTTATTGAAAGCCATCTATGTACCCCTTATTTTTTATTGGACTCCTTTTCTTTTGACAATGAAACTCTTTTTTAGCAGCAATTTTGCATTAATTTATGGCTTTTAACAAAAAAATAACGGCATTTAGCGACAAAACACAGAAAATCTAAGACAAATCTTCTGGTTGTTTTACAATGGAATTCAGGGCAGTCGACCGGAATGCTCTATCGGTACACCCTCAATCTCGATTTTGCATCAATCTGCACAGAGAATCCGTCAGGTATGACCCTGCCATGGGATCGGAAACATAGTCGAGCTTCCCCTCCTCTGTAAAAATATGCTGGATGTTCAGGCTCAACCGGGCCAGTTCCTCTCCTTCAGATACCGGCATGCCAAAAGCCGCTGAACTCATGCCCAGCCAGGCCGACAGCAACTGGTAGCACACCGGAATGAGGGGATGAATGCTTTCTTTCAGCTCTTTCGGCACCGCTGTGGTCGCCGCAATAAAAACGCTCTCAGGAAACTGGGTGATATCCTGCGTTAGCATTCTGATATTGCGCAACTCCGCAATCTGTGCCATAAAGTCTGCCTTGAGCTGCACATGAATAAAAAGACCTCCGGCTATGTTACCCTCCTTTACCCATGTTACAGCCTTTCGAAGCTGTGCGGCACGGCTGCCAAAATCCATGTCTGCAGAGAGCAGAACAGGACGATGGGTCGCTGTCTGAAAAATACTGGGCAAAATAATTTTCTTTCTTGTCTCAGGAGTTTCATGCTGCAGGAATGCATGCATCGCGTCCACAAAATTGGCTGGCTCCGGATCTACCGTGATTATTGTGGTAATCATTTCAAGGTAGATGTCTTTGAAAACCACCTCCGGATTCCAGTCATCACGTACCGTAATCCAAAGGCAGGATGCCCCGTTTTCCAGCATACGCAAAGCCAGCATGTTGCATTCCTCAGGTGAGCCACCTTCAATGCAAACACCCTGCAGGGTTGGGACAACAGACATGGATGGAAAATTGGGGGCCTCATCCTGTGTCAGAAAAGGACTGATTTCCGGCAATCCTGAAGCCGAATATTTCCAGGCATGGATATCACTCTTTCCCTTCATATCCGCCTCTGCCTGACTCAACCATTCACCGAGATTAGCTCTGTTAAATTCATCCCATTCCATGAATATATTGCATTTGCATGCAAAAATAATCGAATCATACCAGGTTTTCCAGTGGCAGAAAGAAAAGATGGCTGGCTAAACCTTGCCCTCACTCTGCTGTTATATCCTTACAAAAAGCAAAAAAAATGGAAAGTGTGAAAAGTCCGGTCATGCTATATACCGAGCAAACCCCAAATCCAGAAACACTCAAGTTTGTCACAAACAAAATGCTCTATCGTGGCACCGCTGATTTTAAGGAAGAATCCATCGCAAAAGAGTGGTCAGCCCTAGCCAGTACCTTGTTTGATTTTCCCTACGTAAAAGGGGTGTATATCTGCAATAACTTTGTCACCGTCACCAAGGAATTCAACTACATGTGGGAAGACATCATGCTCCCGCTAAAGGAATATATAAAAAATTACGTGTCAGAAGAAAAATCCATTATCCATGACGGCTTCGAATCTGCCATGGCGGCACTGGAAGCCCAGGCCAACGAGGCAATGTATTCTGGCGAAGATGGTGAACTGGTCAAGAAAATCAAAGACCTGATCGACACCTACGTAAAGCCAGCTGTCGAAATGGACGGCGGCAATATTGAGTTTAAATCATTCAACCAGGGAATAGTGACCGTCGTCTTGCAAGGGTCCTGCAGCGGCTGCCCCTCCTCTACTGTCACCCTGAAATCAGGCATTGAAGGTATGTTGAAGCGCATGGTTCCAGAGGTGAAAGAAGTTGTGTCAGAGATGGGCTGACGTCATGTCTCCCATGAAACACTATGAAAAAAACAACACACAATACGCGCAAAAGCGGCACTCCAGGAGAGGTGGCTGCGGTACACTTCCTCAAACAGAAAGGATTCATCATCCTGGAACAGAACTGGCGTTTCAAACGGGCAGAAATAGACATCATTGCCCGGGAAAATTCTCTCCTGGTATTTGTAGAGGTAAAAAGCCGAACCAAGCCGCTGATTGCACCCGAACTGGCAGTATCACACCAGCAGGAACAACGACTTGCCGACGCCGCCGGGGAATATATGATGCAACAGCGATGGGAAGGCGCATTTCGCTTTGATATTGTTTCGGTGTACATATCCCATCAAGCCCCTGTGCATCTGGTTCATTATGAAGATGCCTTCTTTCCGGGGCACCATTGAACCAGCACCAGTCCTTGAAATCAACATGAGTAAAAGAATCATTAACGCACAAAGCTTCTTTTTCACCTTCAAGATTGCATTCCAAAGTACAGTAAAAATATCTGTTACTGGTATTGAATGTACATCGGTCGTGGCTTCAGTTTCAGTATTTCGTCGGGAGACATCAATCTGTGCGGCGGAGAAAGCGCATCATTCTTATAAAACAATTTAAATCCGGTGAACTGGACAGGTTTTCGTCCAACGACACGCCGGTAACTGTCTTTTTTCTTGGCGGGAAAGCCAAAGCCATCCATATTGATTACAATCTGAACGTAAGGGCTTCTCCGAATGGTATGAGCCTGCTGAATCATCCCTTCTGTAAACCTGTGCACGACAAGAATTTTAGGCGGTAATTTGTGTTTTTTTACGATGCCTGCCAGATAATCCACTGCAAAATTGATATCATCGGCATGCATTGAACCGATTTTAGTACCGGGTACACTGCCATCCAGCATGGACCATTCAGGGTCCAGGGCCAGATGGACATCCGGAAGGCGCAGGTGAGCAGACAGTGGTGGCAGTTCCTCTTTTACTGAACTATGCCCCACCTGTATATCCAGAAAGGTGATGCCCTCTGCTTTTCTTGCCAGCTGGATTGCTTTTAGTATCTGGCTTTCAGGCATACGGAGGCGATACTTACCCGATGAGCCGGGTTTTTTTTGTGCAGTTACGGCAATATAATGAATGGCTGGCATCACAGGCGTAAGGGTATCTGCCTTTTCCCATGCCTCCTGTTCTTTCGAAAGCAACTGCAGCAATTTTTGCTCCGGCAATGCCCCCAGAATACCCATATTTGGCGTGTAGAAGTTCCCATACATGGCCACAACACGGTAATAAGGAAGGATTGCATCGCAGACAGGCACCGGAGAGTGTAGTCTCGTAGTATCCTGGCCGGCAGTATCCGCCTGCATTTGTTGCATCATGGAAACATAGACTGCGGAATCTACCTTCGTAAACGCAGTCTCCCGAGGCATATCCTCTGATAAAGCCCCTTTCGTCCGGCTTTCAGGAGTAGTTTCTGCTGATGCCTGCCACCTGCAGGACGGGCAGTAAAAAAGGACTGCCGCTATACTGATTACAATGATTTTATTCAAGAGCTTGTTTTTAGTACCGGACGCACCTTGCATCCTGCTTTTTGCAAAAGGCGAATCAGGCCTGACTGGCCTCCTAGGTGACCTGCGCCTACTGCAAAAAACGTGGGCCCTTTCCGGGCACTCTGGATGATGGGTTCGACCCAGTTCTGGTTACGTTTTGTGACAAGTTTGTCTTCAAATTCTGAAACTTCCTTCCCCTCACTTGAAATAAGGGCAGCCATGGCCTCAATATCCTGCCTTGTGTACATGTCAGACATGACTTTCAGAGACCCTGCCTCGGGTTTATCCTGTGACCGAAGGCCCTCTACCAGCATTTTTGCCTGCGCTTCGTATGGGATTTCATCAAACAGGGACAATTGAAAATCAACCGTTTCCAAGCCCCCGGTTTCTTTTTTCAGGCTATTGGCAAGGGTGAGAAATTCCATTTCATACGACTTCATCCTGCCATTCTGAATGCCTGAAGGATCCATGTCGCCGTACGTAAATACACTGAGAAACATGGGTTTCATGCGATCCAGCAAAAACATGGGCATGCCTATTTTTTGAAAATGGCGGCTGATCAGCTCATAATCCTCTGCCGTAACCAGATCTTTGAGCGTGACATTGTTTTGCATGTAAATCTTGCCCATCAAGGCAAGAAGAGATGAAAAGTCTGTCATTTCTTTCATGTCGATCTCAAACACCACTTTTTCGCAGGACTCCATTGCTGACATGGTTCCCGACGGAAGAAAATACTTGTCCGCCTCAATCAAGTGAATTGTACCGTAAACATAGGATGGCTGTTTGATTCCTGCTCCTGATATTTCCCACAACAAGGCTTTTTCAAGTGGCTTGGCTGATGGAGCCTTTGTAACATGACAAGAAACCAGGGTAAGCAATTGCAGACATAGGGAAAGCAAGCCGAAACTCATCGCGCTTCGCCGGAGTGACTGTAATAAAAAGTAACTTGTACCGCCGTGCGGCGCCTTCGTTTTCCGGATAAAAAAAACCTTGCCTGATGTACATATTTCAGATAAGAAATGACTAACCGAATGGCTGGTCTGCCGATTGAATCGCATCATACTTCGTTTGAATTTACTTGTCGTTGTCGTACAGCTTCATATAGTAAAATTCCCGTAGCAACAGAAACATTTAATGAATCAAACTGGCCCGAACCTGGAATCCTGACCGTTTCATCCACAATTTCCAGTATTTTATAATGCAATCCTTTTTCTTCAGAACCCATAAGCAGCGCGAGTGGCTCAGTAAAACAAGCACCCGAAGGTTGCAAACCACTTTTGAGACTTGTCGCCACAACTTTAATTCCCAGCGATTGAAGATCACTGACCAGCTTGGGTAAGCTTGTCACCCTCGACACAGGCAGCTGGAGCAATGCTCCGGCGGACGATTTTACTGTATCCTCGTGAATGCGGCCGGAAAAATTCCCTGTAATGATCAGTCCATCTGCCCCAAAAAAGTATGCCGAACGGGCCATTGCACCAATGTTTCTTACATCGGTGACACCATCAGCAATGACAAACAAGGGCATTGTTCCACGCTCAAACGCAAGTGCGGCCACATCTCGGTAATCTGTGTAGGTGATGGGGGAAATGTAGGCAACCACTCCCTGATGTACTTTCCCTCTTGCGAGATCATTGAGCTTCACTTCCGGCACCCTGGCAAGTTGAATGGCATTTTCTGTGCACAGATGCCTCAGCTGTACTTCGTATTCGCCCCGTAAAGTACTCAGGACAAACACTTTCTCGACCTGTTTTCCCGACTGGATCGCCTCCATTACGGCATTTTTGCCATATATCAAATCAGACATCGTTGCTTGCGTTGAAAACGACAAAGATGCATGAATTTTCCCGATTTTCATAAACCTGTCCTTCCTCCTCCTCGCTCTCCTTCTTTGTTTGCGGTACCATGAGTATAATACATCCAGGTGCCGCTGCAGGCAGTGAATTTTTGTCACTGGTAGAAAATCTTGCAGAAAAAGGAATTGTTTGGTTACTTTTATGTTTTAAACGTGTTATAAAACATTTGTCTGCCCAGAAAGTGCACTCTATTGCTTTGATGACAGTTGTAAAACATCCATTTTATCGGGATTCAGATGTATTTGCTTACGATGATAAAATCCAAACATTCACTCAACACACTAACACCACTTTGAATTATGCGTAAATTTATTTTTGCCTTGCTATTTTTGGCTTCTATGGTTGGCCACGCCCAGCAATCCGGCCAGTTGAAAACTGCCTTGGACCACATTGCCCTGAAAGCAACTGAATGGAAGCTGGCCGAAGAGGACCATGCGGATTTCATGTTAAGTTCGATGGCAACGTCCGACAAAGGGATAACCTACATCTACCTAAACCAGACTTATCAAGGGATTCCGGTCAGGAATGCCATGGTTACAATGGTACTTGACAAAAATGGCCGTGTTGTTTCTGATGCGCACAACCTGGTCACAGGTGTAAAAGAAAAAGCAAATGCGGCCATGCCGACAGTACTACCTGAAGACGCCATTGTTGCAGCAGTGAGCCACCTTGGACTTTCACTGCGCAGCAAACCGGAAATGAAAGGCCGCAATGCGCAGGGTAAACTGTTGTTTGGGTATCCCGAAATGACAAAATCCGAAATTCCTGCAGAACTGAAGTATGAACTTGCCGGAGACAAACTTTTGCTCGTCTGGAACCTGAACCTGGATATGAAGCAAAGTGCGGATTACTGGGATTTGAATATTGACGCCCTCACCGGAGAATTTGTTTCAAAACACAACTTTACCACCTATTGCAAGCACCATCACGGGGCGTTTTCGAAGCATACGGATTGCCAGATACACACCTTCCGTACGCTCAGCAATAAAGCAAAGCCAGTATCCCAACTTATGAACAGTGCCGCGGGCGTTGCCAGTTACAACGTCTACGCACTGCCGGCAGAAAGTCCTAATCATGGACAACGGGCCATTGCCACGGATGATGCCTTCCCTTCCGCTTCCCCTTTTGGCTGGCATGACACGGATGGAGTCGCAGGTGCCGAATTCACCATCACAAGAGGAAACAATGTGCATGCATACCAGGATAAAAACGATGACGACAATCCTGACGGTACAGACACCAATGGCGGTGACAAGCTGAATTTTGACTTTCCGATGGATTTGACACAGGATCCCCGGCAAAGTGCCGACGCGGCGGTGACCAATCTGTTTTATATGGTCAATATGATACACGATGTCTCTTCCCAGCTTGGTTTCACAGAAGAATTCGGCAATTTCCAGCAAAAAAATTATTCCGGAAAAGCAGACGGTGGTGACTACGTACTTGCTCAAGCCTTTGATGGAATTTCTCTTCACGAAGCGGGTCAAACAACGCCTTCAAAAATAAACAATGCCAACTTTTCGACCCCCTCTGATGGATTTAATGGCCGGATGCAGATGTTTTTCTGGACAAACGAGGGAGGCTCTGTATCAATTGATGCCCCTGAAAGCATCAAAGGTTTCATTCCGGAATACGGTACAGCACAATTTGGACTTCCTATTCCTGCAGGCGACGAACCCGCAATTACAGGGCAGGTAGCTTTGGCCATTGACAATAGCCCGAATCCGACCGCCGGATGCGGTACAATCACAAATAGCACAGACATAGCAGGAAAAATCGCGGTCATGGACAGAGGCTTGTGTGAGTTTGGTAAAAAAGTGCTTAACGCCCAAAAAGCAGGTGCTATTGCCGCCATCATTTGCAATATCTCTGGCGTGAATGGTGGTAACGGAGAGGAGTTGCTGGGAATGGCCGGAGGGGCCAGCGGTGGCTCAGTCACGATTCCGTCCATCTTTTTGAAAAAGTCTGATTGCGATAAAATTCGCGCTGTCATCCAGGCTGGAGGCAGCGTGGTCATGACCTTCAAAGAAAGGGAAAGACAAGGCGCCGCTTACCTTGACGGAGCACTGGACAACGGCATCATTGCACACGAATTTGGCCACGGAATCTCCAACAGATTGACAGGGGGCAGAAACAACTCTTCATGCCTGAACAACGATGAACAAATGGGTGAAGGCTGGAGCGATTTCTTCTCCCTGATTATGACTCATGAACAGGGTGACAAAGGAACAGACCCACGGGGTATTGGTACCTTTGCCGCAGCCCAGCAAATCACCGGTGGAGGTATTCGAAGGTATCCTTACTCTACTGATATGCAAATAAATCCACAGACGTTTGATGATATAAAAGGAACCACGGCTCCACATCCCCTGGGGGAAGTATGGACCGATGCTCTCTGGGATATGTACTGGGCGTTTGTAGACCAGTACGGTTACAACGCTGACTGGAAAGATACCTCTTCAGGCAATTATAAGGCCGCTTTCCTTGTCATGGAAGGAATGAAAATGCAATCCTGCAATCCCGGCTTTATACAGGGCCGCGATGCCATTCTCAAAGCAGATGAAGTACACAATAACAGTGCCCATAAATGTTTGATATGGAACGTATTTGCGCGCAGGGGTTTGGGTTATTTTGCAAATGGAGGACTCGCCACTGACAGAAACGATGGTAAAGAAAACTTTGAGGCTTTGCCGACATGTACTGAAAAATTAAAAATTGCAAAAACAGCCACTGCTTCCATCAATGCCGGCGATGAAGTCACTGTCACGCTGACGTGCATCAACCACATCCCCAGTCGCCAGAACAACGTAATCGTCACTGACGAACTGCCGGCCGGGATGACCTATGTAGATGGTTCATCCAGCATCGCTCCTGTTGTTTCAGGCAATATGCTGGTATTCCAGGTGGGCGACATGGAATACGACAAGGAATTGAAAATAACATACAAGACAAAGTCAAGCAAAGACAATAAATCCCTCCGCCTGGAATTCGAAAATTTTGACAACGACTTTGCCTGGGATATTGAAAAAATTGAAGGTACTGAAGACTGGTTGCCTACATCTGATTTGTTCAGAAGTCCGGAAACCTCTTTCAACATCATCAATGTTGCAGGAGACACAGATGCTTCCCTGAAGTCCATTCCATATGTGATTTCCGGAAATAACCCAGCCATGCGCTTCTGGCACCGTTACAACACGCAGACCGGCATCGATGGCGGTTTTGTAGAAATCAGCATAGAAAACGGCCCGTATGTGCCTGTGAAAGCAGAACAGTTTATCAGAAACGGATACAACGGACCCCTCTCGTATTCTACACTGGCAATCCCGGCACTGGAGGCCTTCTCTGGCAATTCCGGAGGAAACTGGACCGGGGATTATACCGGTCCGTGGATTGACTCTTATATTGATCTGTCACCTTATAAAGGAAAAGAGGTCGTCTTCCGGTTCCGCTTTGGCAGTGATGCTACTGTGGCTGCTTCCGGTGATTTGAAAGGGTGGTATGTCGATGATTTTGAAATCCTGGACATTTTCAAGTACACAGCCGAAGCCTGTATAGCCAGCGAAGGCGGACAAGGCGAGAAAGCCTGTACCCAACCCGTGGCTACCCTTGTCAACAGTGAACTCGTATCTGGAACAGAGCAGATCAACGCATCTCCGTTTACCATAGATGTAACACCAAATCCGGCAGACGACTATGTGACTGTGGTTGCCAGCGCGCCGGTCCGGACCAATGCAACGATTGCCCTGTTGAACAGCCAGGGCAACTCCGTCTATGCCAGTACACTGGTTTTGGACAAAGAAACAAGTTACCGGACCATCAATACAACAGGAATGCCTGCAGGTTTCTATTTTGTCAGAATACAAAACGGAAATAGCATTACAACGAAAAAACTGATGATCAGATAAAACAGCGATGACGATGCCCTCTATACCAAAGCAGGGGCATTGTCATTCTTATTTCATATTCTTTCAAAAAGAAAAAATGGCATACCTTCCGGTTATGCCATTTTTTTATATACCAGGGTTGCATCCTGTTTTAATACGTGGGATCGTACATCATGTTTTTAATATGCTGGCGGATATTTTTTGGCTTTTCAAGCCTCCCGAGGCCTAATTCATACAAATGTTCTGCGACAGCCACTGCAATTTCGAATGAAATGGTGCGAAGAGAGGTCATCCTGGGATACAATGTTCCTGTCTCCAGATCAGAGGCGTGAATTTGTCTCGCCAGCTCTGCCGCAGCCACCAGAAAGACACTGTCAGGCAAACGGGTCGCCTCCACTGCAATGGCTCCCAGGCCGACACCGGGAAAAATATACACATTATTGGCCTGACCGGGCACATACGTTTTGTCCTCCAACGTCACCGCGCTAAATGGACTGCCGCTGGCAAAAACTACCCTGCCACCACTGTACTGATAGGCTTCTTCCGCAGTACATTCTGATTTGGATGTAGGATTAGACAGGGCAAAAATAACAGGCCTCTCATTCAATTCAGCCATCAATTCAATGATCTCACGTGAGAATGCACCCCTGGCACCGGAGGCACCTATCAGGATTGTCGGCTGCAATGCTCTGATTGCCTCTGGAAAAGACATCTTCGTATCTGACCGAACATATTTTTCATTGTGTGGCATGATGCTGTCACTGCCATCCACCAGCAAACCATTGATATCCACAAAACTTAATCTCGACAATGCATCCTGTTCAGAGAGCCCTTCCTGCATCATTTCCTTCAGCATCAAATCTGCAATGCCCGTAGCGGCAGAGCCGGCACCCAGAAACATGATTCGCTGCTCGCACAACGTCCCTCCGGTGATGCGTAGCGATGTAAATACACCGGCCAGCGCAACCGCTGCCGTACCCTGTATATCGTCATTAAAGCACAATACCCTGTCCTGGTAGCGGTGTAAGAGCTTGTACGCATTGTGTGTAACAAAATCTTCAAACTGAATCAGTGCTTTGGGGTATTTTTGCTGAACCGCCATGACAAACTCCTCGACGATTTCATCGTATTCAGCACCTTTCAGGCGTTTGTGTGGGTAGCCCAGGTACATCAGCTCATGCAGCAGGTCTTCATTGTCTGTTCCCATATCCAGCATGACTGGAAGGCAATATTCAGGCCTGATGCCGCCACCGGCAGTGTAAAGTGATAATTTGCCGATAGGTATGCCCATGCCGTTGCATCCCAGGTCTCCAAGGCCTAAAATCCGGGAACCATCTGTCACAACAATGACGCGCACATCTTTCTCAGGCCAATTATCTAGCAATTCAGCAATGTCTCCCTTATCCTCAGGGGTAATGTAAAACCCCTTATCGATGCGGTATATGTGTGAAAATTGCTGGCAGACCTCTCCGACAGTCGGTGTATAAATGATGGGCAGAATCTCAGGCATGTAATCAATCACTGTCCTGTAAAACAATCGCTCATTTCTGTCCTGTAGGGCAGAGAGGAAAATATATTTTTCGATACTGGATTCCTTCCTACGGATATTTTCGATCACCCGGAGCTTCTGAATCTCCTGGGAGGATATCGCGTATGGCAGCAGACCGCGTAAGCCAAACTGTTTCTTTTCCTCCGCATTGAATGCTGTGGACTTGCTGATTCGCTTGTCCTTCAGAACATCTATGCCCCTCTTTTCCATGGTGACTTTCTTTTACGACTACAAAGATTTGCCAAATAGCTGAACAATTATAACAAAAAGTCAACTAAAAATGTTGGTACGCATGTTGCACTAGCATTCCAGGGAAGATTTTGATGAAGTGCCATTTAATCCTATTTTTACGCCATGTTTTCAACGTATGATGTTATTGTAGTCGGTGCCGGTCATGCCGGTTGTGAGGCCGCCGTCGGTGCAGCCAATATGGGCTCGAAGGTATTGCTTGTCACGATGAATATGGGCACCATTGCCCAAATGTCGTGCAATCCGGCCATGGGCGGGGTTGCGAAGGGGCAGATCGTGCGCGAAGTCGATGCGCTTGGTGGGTATTCAGGCATTGTCACAGACCACTCTATGGTGCAATTCCGAATGCTCAACATGTCCAAAGGACCAGCGATGTGGAGTCCTCGCGCACAAAATGACCGCATGCTGTTTGCCTCAAAATGGCGCGAAATGCTGGAAAGTCATCCCAACATCGACTTCTGGCAGGAATCTGTACCCGGTCTCCTCGTGAAAAACGGCGTGTGCAAAGGAATCATCACAAGTTTGGGCCTTGAAATTGAAAGTCGCACCGTCGTACTTACCAACGGTACCTTCCTCAATGGCATCATCCACATTGGCGAAAAACAAATTGGAGGTGGCCGGGCTGGTGAAAAAGCTGCTACCGGAATTACCGAGCAATTGCTTCACCTTGGTTTTGAGGCAGGCAGGATGAAAACGGGGACTCCACCCCGCATCGATGGCCGGTCTCTGGACTACAGCAAAATGGAAATACAACCGGGAGATGACAATCCAGCCCGCTTTTCATTTACAGACACCCCTCTGCCAGCCACCCAGCTTCCTTGCCATATAGCCTACACCAGCGACGAAGTGCACGAAGCCCTCAAGGAGGGCTTTGACAAATCTCCCATGTTCAATGGAAGAATCCAAGGCCTCGGGCCCCGGTACTGTCCGTCTATTGAAGATAAAATCAACCGGTTTGCAGATAAAGACCGACACCAACTGTTTGTCGAACCGGAAGGCTGGAATACCTGTGAAATTTACGTCAACGGCTTTTCATCCTCCCTTCCCGAAGACGTCCAATTCAACGCCCTTCGAAAAGTGCCCGGCTTTGAAAATATGAAAATGTTCCGGCCAGGATATGCCATTGAATACGATTACTTTCCGCCGGTGCAGCTGAACATGAATCTGGAAACAAAACTGGTGAAAAACCTCTTTTTTGCCGGGCAAATCAACGGCACAACTGGGTATGAAGAGGCCGCTTGCCAGGGTCTGATGGCCGGCATCAATGCCCACCTCGCCATCCACGATAAGGAACCATTTATCCTGAAAAGATCAGAAGCCTATATTGGTGTATTGATTGATGACCTCGTCAACAAAGGGACCAACGAACCCTACCGCATGTTTACATCCCGGGCCGAATACCGCATCCTCTTGCGCCAGGACAATGCAGATATCCGCCTGACGCCGCTGGCTGCTGCTCTGGGCATGCAGTCAATGGAAGCACGCCTCGAAAAAGTTGCCCAAAAACAAAGGCAGACCGAAGAAATAGAGCGGTTTTTTGACGAAACAAGCGCGGAGCCGGACCTCATCAACCCGTTTCTGCAAACAATCGACTCCTCACCCCTGCGCCAAAAAGTGAAATTGCGCTCCGTTCTTACCCGTCCCAATGTCAACTTGACAGATTTAAAACAATGCCTTCCTTACGTGGGCGATTTTCTCACAGCGTATTCCGATGAGGCAGCCATGAGCGCCGAAATCAGCATGAAATATGAAGGATACATCCGTAAGGAACAGGAAATGGCTGAGAAACTGGAGCGCCTGGAATCCGTCAGGCTGGCCGATCAATTTGACTACCTGTCCCTTACTTCGCTGTCCTTTGAAGCGAGGGAAAAACTGCATAAAGTCAGACCTCGCACGATTGGTCAGGCAAGCAGGATCAGTGGCGTTTCACCCTCTGATATTTCAATCCTTTTGGTGCATGTGGGCAGGTGATTGCCCCTCAACTGAAGACATCCTAGGCAGGAAGAGACATTTCAATTGTTTAATTTTTGGTTAATCCACTTACGAACAGGTTAAATATAGTAAAAAATCGTTATATTTGCGGTTTTCCAATAGACCTGCGTAAAGTGGCAGGCATCGTTGGTGTCATATTGAAACAGGAGTGAATAAAACCACCACACGGGTCTGTGCGTACTGGTTCTTCCCAAATGCCGAATTTGAGCAGCAAGGAGATAAGAAAGTGTGCTTCTGCCTGGTGGATGATTTTTCCCGTGAATTCGATATGGACTTATTCACACGTCACCAATCAGGTGGCAATCAATAACAACATATATGAAGTCTACCTTTCTTGTTTGCCTTGCATGTGTGCTCACAGCCACCACCGCCCCTTCGCAGGCAAAGACAACGGATGCAGACAAACTCCGTTCCCTCAACAACTATGTACATTTTAGTAATGAAAGTACACACGGACTGTTGATTGTGCACCGCCTGCTGGAAAATTTCAATAAAAACATCAACAAATACGTTGACCTTCCCGATCAGCAAATCAATTTTTACTCCAATAAAGACCTGCCTCAGGATATCTTTGAAGATCCGGAAAATTGGTTTTACGATACCTCGCCCAACGAATGGCATGCCAAAATCCTGGAAGAATCATCCGTCTTGCCTGCTCCCCATCCTGAAAAGATGAACCAGTTGGCCACAGAAATGAAAGCCATCACAGATGCTGTAAACCAGCTGCGATTTGCACTGGAAGAACAAATCAAAACTTTGGATCTCACCAAACGCGAAAACCTCAGCCTGGTATATGACAAGCTGGAAGAAGGAGTCGCATTGTACAAGCAATTTTATGCCAAGCAGCTATTGCTGGAAAAACAAGTACAGGAGTGCTACAAACTGCTGGCCTTCTCAGCCGATGATATCCAGTTTGTGCCCGTCGTCAATGCAATGAAAGGAGTGTATACCAGCAACCGAACCACCCTCAATGCACTGTACTACAAAGAAGATGATAATTTCCTCGACCTCATAAAGCAGCAACAAACCGCCCTGGATGAATTGAACGGCCTGAATCTGGCCTCTTTCAACAGCACCCGACTGATTAACACACGCGTCCAAATGTATTGGGGCAACATCAAGCGCCAGGGGCAGGCTGCTGTCACCTCCTGTAAGGCTTTTGCCGAATCAGAAAACATACCTGAAGAATACAAATTGTACGATAAATACTATTATTACTACAATATTGCCGTGATCGACAAATTCAACAGGTACGGCAATGGTGTCGTAATTGAAATGAACCGCATCCTGGATTACTTGTCCGTGCCCGTGGTTCGGTTTTTTGAAATGCCCCACTATTTTAAAGTCATCTACCCCAAATTACTGGAAAAAGTGGACTTTCTCAAAGCATCCGACCCGGTCATCAGTTCAATTCCCGCGATTGTCAAGGGTAGAAATGTGGTTGTTGCCACCCGAACCATCAAAGTGGACAGCTTCCTCGTCAAATTCAATATGTATGACCACAAAGTGATCGACAAGGACATTGTCTCCCTGAGTTTCAACGGAGACTGGATCGTAGAGAAATTTATCATTTCAGAGAAGCCCTATCTCTTTACGGTGAGACTCAACGAGAAAGGGAAAAACTTTTTATTGCTGCATGCAGATGATATGGGCTTGCAGCCGCCCGCAACCATTGCTCTTTCCTACACCTACAGAAAAAAGAAGGAAATCATCATCCTGAATTCCGACACTGTAAAAAGTGAGGTCATCGAAATCATTGTAGATCCGTAAAATAGCCTGCAGAGCGAGCAATAAGCAGGGCGCCAAACAAAATCAAAAGCATTCCTGAAATTCTACCCAGAAGGACAAGCCGGGATATCGTGAGCCGATTGCGAATCCAGCCTGCCAAACCAATTTTCAGGGAATCGGTGGCCATAATGGTGCCCATAATCGCAGCAAACAAAAGAAATGCCTCTCCGCTGGCTAGTCCCCGAACCCCATTGTAATGGCCTGACACGCCCGTCCAGAAAACAAAGGTGAAGGGATTGATAAAATTGACCGCAAACCCCTTGAAAAAATATCCCAAACCCCCGGCAGCACTAAATTCATGGGCTTCCAGGTCGTGGGCATGCCTGTTTGCCATAGCAGCGATGCCTGAAACAATCAGAATGATTCCCCCGGCCAATCCAACCCACCAGCGAAAAGCCGCATCCGTCGTAAACAACTGAATTTCCCGCACAAAAATCCACGAAGCCAAAATCACAAGTACGTCACTGACCCAGATGCCAGTACCCACCCACAATCCTGCCCTGACCCCTCGCTGTACACTCGTTTGCGTCAAAGCGACAAAAAGTGGGCCCACCAACATAGTCAGGGTTAAGCCAAGCAAAAGGCCTTCGTATACCAACTCCATTTACGTACTTCCCGCCTTATTCGTGTAAGCCCGCTGATTTCTTTTCACGGCGGACAAGGGCATTTTCCCTGGATTGAAAATAATCCTTTCGGGAACGCACCAAATCAATGGCTGTAAAGATGGCTTTTCTCATGGAAGCATCATCCGCAAGGTTGTTGCCGGCAATATCATAGGCTGTTCCATGGTCCGGTGACGTACGCACAAAACTCAATCCGGCTGTGACATTCGTGCCAGCACCAAAAGACAACGCTTTAAACGGAATCAGGCCCTGGTCGTGGTACATCGCCAGAACAGCATCGCATTTCTTCCACTGACCACTGCCAAAAAAGCCATCGGCAGCATACGGTCCTGCAACCATAATACCTTGCTTCTTCAATTCGATGATGGCCGGCCGGATGCACTTTTCTTCCTCATTGCCCAACACACCATCGTCTGACGCATGCGGATTGAGACCCAAAACAGCAATTACCGGTTTTTCGTGCCCAAAATCTTCTATCAATGCTTTGTTGAGCATCTTGATTTTTTCGATCAGCAACTCCCTCGTGATGGCATCGGAAACCTCAGACAAGGGAAGGTGATTTGTGGCCAGAGCGACAACCAGATTGTCACTGACCATCATCATCAGACTGCTTTTTTTCTGGTCCATGTGCGTTAGGTACTCCGTATGCCCCGGAAACTGAAACTGCGCCATATTCATGGCCTGCTTGTTGATAGGGGCTGTTACCAACGCATCAAGCTGGCCGTCTTTCAAATCAGCCATGGCTTTTTCCAATGCCAGCCCTGCATATTTTCCCCCTTCGTCGGTGGCTTTCCCCAATGTGATACTCACATTGTCCTCCCAGCAATTGACGAGATTGTTTTTTCCGGATACTGCCTGGCGGGCAGACTGGACCGAATGAAAACCAATCTGGCTTTCTTTCACTATGTTTTTGTGATAGGAAAGCACTTTGTATGAGCCGTATATGACAGGTGTGCAAAAATTGAGAATGCGCGCATCAGACAATGCCTTGATTACAACCTCCGGACCAATGCCATTGATATCGCCTATGGTAATGCCTATTTTCATCTGTACTATTTTAGTTTATCACGCATTGCGTAATATATCAAAAGGCAAAGGTAGGAAATTTCAGGGGATTCCACACCAGCACTACCGACATTTGAGGATCACCAAAAAAGAATTGATTTTGATCTCATATTGCCATTTTATCTGATAAAAAGACATATTTTCCTTTGTCATGGATTGCCTCCTTTTCCACCGGATTGCATCCGAGGCTACCCTAATTCAACCCCTTCAGGGTTGGAAGTATGTAATCGAAGGACTAAAATATGGTTTTTGTGCATTTTGGTAGATTATGCATTTTTATTTTACAATTTATTTTTAATTTGGATTTTTATTTTAAATAATGCCCTAAAGAGAAAATAACAGCTTGCTTTCTTCACTTCTTAATACGTTATAACATGAACCGAAAAATTTTGATTGGATCCATTGTAGGGGGTGTGCTGGTATTTATGTGGCAATTTATGTCTTGGTCACTGGTCAACATCCATGACAACGAGCAGAAATACACGGAAAAGCAAGACACCATTCTGCAGTTTTTGAATTCGCAAAACCTGGATGAAGGGACGTACATGTTGCCCAGGCCTATGCCGGGGTCGAGCCAGGAAGAAATGCAAAAAGCCATGGAAGCGTCCGCCGGCAAGCCATGGGCTGTGGTGACCATCCACAAAGCCATGAACACCGACATGGTGATGCCCATGGTACGGGGCCTGCTCACTGACATTGTCGCCGTCTTCCTACTATGCTGGTTGCTCGGAAAAATCCCTTCACTGAATGTGGTCAGTACGATGACCATCTGCATTTGTATTGCGGTGGTTAGCTACCTGACGACCGAATATACCCATTCCATCTGGTACCAGTACAATTCCCTTGCATACCTGGTGGATGCCGTGGGCTGCTGGGCGATCTGTGGAGCCTGGCTGGGGTGGTGGTTGAAGAGAGAGTAAAAGAATGTTGGGGAATGTAAGGGCGAATGTTGGGGCGAATCATCATTCGCCCCATCATTCGCCCCAACATTCGCCCCTACTTGCAACAATCCATATCCTGCAATTCGAGCTGCACAGTCACACCAGCATAGGGTGATGCCAGGCTGAATTTATCCTTGAAGGCCAGCGAGCCTGCCAATCGCCATTCAGTGGGCACATTGGAGATATACCCCCCATTAAACAACATCCTGAAACGGCGCTGGTCAAACGCAAAGCCAAAGCCAAGTTCTAATCCCACGTCTCCCGACACTACAAAATTATCGAGTGTCGTGCTTTCCACAGAGCCGTTTAGCGCCGTAGAAATAGAATTGGTGCTCACATTGCGCACGGCATTCATCCTGTAATAGCCTGCTCCCACTTCGATATAGGGTGTCACCCACACGTTTTCGGTATTTACAATGGGAAAGCGAATGTCTTCCTTCAAGCCAATGCCCGTCACAGACACATACCTTCCTACATCCGTGAGTGTGCCGAGCTGGTGGGAGTAAAATACCTTGGGCAGATTTCCAAAGCGCACCTGAAATTCCCACGCTTCCTGGTTGAGCAGATAGCCGTTATCAGCCAATGTGTTGCGGGTACTCTTGAGAGAATTAAATAGATACCTGCCCGAAAATGCCACTTCATTTTTGTAGCAGGGCATGGTACAGCAGGCCGTACTATCCATGGCTTTTTTCATGTCCTTGGCAGCCAGGGCAGCCATCTCTTCTTTTTTCATCATCATATCATCCTGGGCGTTAAGTCCCGATACCAGGAGGAGAACAGCGAGCAGAATAAAATTCGTTTTGTACATCGTAGCAGTGTTAGTGGTTAAGAAATAGATAACATAAATTATAATAAACAGCCTTTCAGCATGGCCAGTGTAATCAGATAGGTCGGCCTGACTCCATCTAGCCCGAGGCTGCCTGAAGCCAGTGTACTGCCCGTTTCCAGAGGGTTGTCAGAGGCATAATAGGCATAGCGCAACTGGACATCAGGGGGTATATTGTGCCTGATATGGATAGCCGCCTGAATGGCTTTCTGGTAATGGGCTCCTTCCATTTCCAGTCCTACCGCCTTCCACGATGACTTGAGAAAATAGGTCAGGATGTCTTTATTCTGGAGCGATGTACCCAGCACGGTAATCATGGTGCCTTCATACACACCCAGTCCGCAATCCGCAAAATCATGGGCTGCCAGGGCATTGTCAAATGGGTAATTGTCGGCTGTACCTTCAAACACATGCGCCGTGGGAATCATGATGTCCCCTTTGCCTCCCTCCAGGATGCCGGCCTTGCCCATGATGTTGATGGACTTGACCTGTAGGTGATGTTTCTTGTCGTTTAACAAGTATGGCTTTACCAGCTCGTCCATCGTCTCATACGCCTGTTCGCCAAAGGCATAGTCCATCACCATAATGACAGGCGCGTTTTTCTTGTCGATGGCAATGCCTGCCAGGGCTTCCGGCAATTGGCTGTCGTCGATTTTTGCTGTATCAAAGAGCTGCACACCGATGTTGGTCCCACTCGTATCGGACAATTGAATCATGCCATGCTGCAGGGCATACTTTTCTACCGCATGTCTCATGTCAGAGTTAGCTTCCAGACTCAAAATCTCTGCGTATTGCTCGATATTTTCATATTTGACCTTTTTGCCCAGGGCTGCGCGGGCATAAAAGCAATTCATGACGCTGTGCAGGTTGGCGCTGATAATATGTAGTGGCCGCTCAAACAGGTGGTGCGTCCAAAGGGTGTGTTTGATGTTGTTGGCCCACTTTTCACCGTAAACATGGTGACCCAGGCTCTCTCTCAATGCCGGCGAGAAGGAAATTTCGCGGTCAATCTGGGTGAGGAATTCATCCATGCTCAGCTTGCCGAGCCAGTATGTCACCGTAAAAAGGTCGTTGACTTCGGAAGACTTCTCAAAGCGCTGGTAGGCCCGTTCAATTTCGTCGTATGTCCTGCCGAGAATGGTGTTGAGGTAGGTAAAGCCTACTTCCGTGTTGATTTCCTGGCCTGAACGCAACTCATGGACCAGCTTTTCGAGCATCATCCAGCTGCGGTTGTGCCTGCCTCTGGAGTCGAGCGCGTTCCGGCGGATTTTCTCTGCCTCGATATACATGAAAGTGAGGTGGGTAAGGATATCGTAAATATCACTGCCCCCACGCGTCATCTCAATAAACATTTGCTCTTCGTCCACCCGGTAGCAATCGCGCTTCCTGCGTGGCGGCACATGTTTTTCAAAGTGGGAATGGCTGTATCCCTCACGCGAGATCAGCTTGATGTACCTACATTGCTCGATTCCTTTGGGCAAGCGCTGAAAAATGTACAGCAATCCATCCAGCTCCACTTTCTCTTCATCCGCAATGCAGCCATAAATTTCAGGTTTGAGGGAGAGCATGGCTTCAATCATAGACTCGCCCGACACACCCAGCGGCTTATACATGCCGCGCAGAAAAAGGTGCCGCATAGAAACGTAGAGGCGTTGAATTGCCGCCCGGGAAATCTGTGCCTGTGTACGGGGTGCCTGTATAAACTGACTCATACGCTTTTGTCAATATGCTTGCAAAGATTGCACCAATTTATCAATCACCACTGCATTTCCTCACATTCTGCTCCCGCAATTGGTGGAAATGCCCTGGCTTATTTACGACGTACATCGCGTTTTTCCAATAATACCACTGAATAGGGCGTGTCCAATTCGACCTTTCCCTGTTTGACACGGCCATGATTGCCGGAATAGGCATCCGTTACGTCGGCACCTTCCGCAAAAAGGGCCCCTACAGAGAGTTCTTTCTTTCCCGGGGCCTGATTGACAGCAAAAACCACGGAATCCTGTAGTGTTGCCGACTGAAAGACCCTGCCAAAGACCTGCGGACCGATGGTCACATGCCTGCCTGCCCCCACTGCCGGATGGTTGCGCCTGAATTGCCCCAGCTTTTGCCAGTGTGCCAGCACAGCGGCCTTTTGTGGCTCTGCGATCTCGTCCCAGTTCATAAACGAGCGCAGCACCGCATCGCCCTGGGCGGAGACTGTCAGGCTGCGCGCCGATTCATCACCGTAGTAGATCTGTGCCATGCCCTGCGACAACAATAGCCGGGTACCGGCCTCCTCTGCTTTTTTTCTTTCTTTGTCGTAAGGTCCTCCGTCATCGTGCGAACTAAGGTAATTGAGCACTGTCTTGCCTTGCAGGGGACCATGCAGCAGGCCGTCATATTTTTCAAACATCGCCTGCCAGGGCTTGTGGGCATCGTATTTAAAGTCAAAATTGATCAGGCCATCAAAGCCATGGCTGTAATAATCCACTTTTCGGTCACCAAAATCAAATTCCCTGCCGGCACCGATATAGTAATTGTAAACCTCCCCAACCATAAAAAAGGGCTGGTTGCCCTCAATTTCAGTGGGATACATTGCTTTCCACTCTGCATAAGCACGGTCGGACTCTTCCTTTAGGGCCGACCACACGTCTTCGCCGGTATGCTTGGCTGTGTCCACCCTGAAGCCATCTATGCCATAATCACGAATCAGGTCAGTCAGCCATTTGAGGATATAATAATGTGGCCTCCTTGGATATCCGGTCCGTATAAAAAACGCATCCAGCTCAGCCACTTCCTTTTCCAACCGCCCCTCTTTCTTCCATTTTTCGAGTAGATGCGGGGGTAGTGCCACCTCCTGGCTGCTTTCTGTAAGGATATCGGGCAGATTGTCAACCAACGTACATGCCGTTGTTGTGCTGTAGCTTTGGTAGGTACAGCGAGGGCCAGTTCTGACCCAATCGGCTGGCCAAAGCGGATCTACGGATGTGACAGGACCTGTGTGGTTGACAACGGCATCCATCAGGATGCGAATTCCTTGCTTGTGAGCCAGCTGCACCATCTTCCGGACTTGCTGTTCTGTCCCAATGCGTGCATCAATGCGGGTCCAGTCTTTGGTCCAGTAGCCGTGGAAGCCGTACGACAGGCCTGTACCCTCATCTACCCCCGCAGAGATGTTTTCGAGAAGGGGTGTCATCCAGATTGCGTTGACGCCCAGCTTCGTAAAATATCCTTCCTCCAGTTTTTTGATGATGCCAGCCACATCTCCTCCCATATAGCCACGGTAGGGAGCCGGTGCTACAGGCTGCTGAAAGTCATTGTCAGGCTGCCCGTTGTAAAACCTGTCTGTCATCAAAAAATACACCGTTGCGCTTTCCCACGAAAAAGGCGCTTTTGAATTTTGAACCACCTCAGGTTGAGAAAAGAGAGGAAAAACAAAAAGGACAAAAGTAAAAATACACAGGTACGGTTTCATCATCCATGATTTTGATGTAACAAAGATAGGAGCCGCCAGGCAAGGATAGGGTAAAAAATAGCGTGAATTCTTTTGTTATGTAAAAAAAGCCCTTATTTTTGCGTCGCTTTTAAAACAGGGTACCTTAGCTCAGTTGGTAGAGCAACGGACTGAAAATCCGTGTGTCCCCAGTTCAAATCTGGGAGGTACCACTTTAAAGGGATTATTTTCATCGAAAATAATCCCTTTTTTTATAGCTTGCACTTTTAACCTGCCGATGCATATACACTCTATCTCTCGACTGCTGGCGCTTCCCCTGGCTGTGGCCATTGGTGCGATTCTCTATAGCAGCTACAACAACTACAACGAACATTCCATCTTCATATTTATTCCCGTAGTACTGCTGGTGGCACTGTATGTCTTCCATGGCCCTCTGGACCACTGGTGGCTGTCACGGTTTCCCATTCCGTTTGACAAAAAAATACGGGCGTGGCTGGAAGCGCATTTCACCCCATATTCCGCATTTTCGCCGGATGAAAAAAAACGCTTTGAATATCGGCTTACGCTATATACAGAGGGCCGACTGTTTCAGTCAGTAGGCAAAGAGATGCAGGAGGTGCCGGAAGACATCAAGGCCATGATTGCGGCCCATGGTGTAGAAATGTGTCTGTATATGCCGGACTATCTGATTGGAGATATGGACCGCATTTTCCTCTACAAACACCCTTTCCCGTCTCCGGCATATCCGTTTCTCCATTCCGTGGAGACGCATGCAGAAGATGGGGTGCTCATCCTTTCGCTCGAACAGGCCGTCAATGCGGTCTTATACCCCACTGATTATTACAATGTCATCTACCATGCCTATGCGGAAGCTGTGATAGACACACAAAAAAATATCGCCTGGCCGTCGTTGCCCGACGATGGCTGGTCTGTAGCCGAGCAAATCGGTGGTTGGAAGAAAGATGTCCTATGCCAGCAGGCCGGCTTTGATACCCTGCCCCTGCTTCCCGTCTTTGTCACCCTGTTCTTCAGCCGCCATGATAGGTTCCAACTGGAGGCTCCGGCATTGTATGCTTCCCTGCATAGTATTTTCCGAAATCCCACTTTCCAGAAATGAGTGCCCTTGCCGGTAATGTCACCTGGGTAAGGGGTGCCACCTGCCTCAACTCGCCAGTGGGCAACTTGCTGCTGTTGTCAAGTGAGCAGGGATTGGCGCGCATTTGTCATCATCACGGAGGGTTGTACGGTAAAGGGGCTTGTACACTGATTACAGAAAATGAGGAAGGGCTGCCTGCCGGATGGGCGGTTTTGCTGGAAAAGTATCCCTCTGACGACATTACGCATGAAGCCAGCCAACAGCTGATTGCGTATTTCAGCCACCAGTCAAGGCACTTTGACATTCCTCTTGATCTTTGCCTCGGCACGGTATTCCAGCAGCAAGTCTGGATGGCTTTGCAAAAAATCCGGTATGGAACGGTGATATCGTACAAACAACTGGCGGAATGGCTTGGCGACACAAAAAAAGTTCGCGCCGTAGGCACTGCCAATGGAAGCAATCCGCTGCCGATTGTGATTCCCTGCCACCGCGTCATCGGCTCTGACGGAAGCCTTACCGGCTATGCGCTTGGCCTGAACTGTAAACGGTGGCTTCTCAGCCATGAGGGTACTCCGGGCTTCGTAGCGACCCAGCTTCTGATTTTTCCGGATTGATTTTATAGGATATTACACCAGCTATTATAGTGACTTCCCACAAACAACAGTCACTTTTTAGAATAAAACGAGAGAAAATTTTGGCTTCATCTTGATAACAATTGTACTTTGTCTGTATTTTTGCGCTTGTATTGATTATGAAATATTTGAAGAAAAAAATAAACATCACAGTTGAAAAAACAGACACCGGCTACTCAGCTTATACTGAAGACATAAGTGTCTTCACAACGGGTAAAGATATTCCCGAACTTCATGCAAATTTGCTTGAAGCGCTAAATTTGGGGTATGAAGAATTGGGATATGAAGTAACCAGTATGCAAACCACGAGTTTTAATGATGTCATAGACATGCACATAGGTAAACGTGGAACCCAAAAACGTGAAAAATTTGAGTAAAAATTAAAAATCGAACTCTTGGAAGTCGAAAGGCGGAAAAATTGAAAGACTATGAGACAGATGAAAGAATAACGAAGCCATAACAGCAACTTTTATACAGAGACGATTTTTATATGTAAAGATTTTGCTGATTTCTATACATAAAAAGCAATCTTTGTATAAAATTTTAAATAATCTTTACAAATGATACCTTGGGGTTTAACTGAATTACCATTCAACGTTGACTTGGAAACCAAAAAGGTATTAAAAGCTTTACCATCAGCACATGCCGCTTTGGCTGAGTTAAAAGGAATTGCTTCAACCATTCCAAATCAAAATATTCTGATCAACACCCTTGGATTACAAGAGGCAAAAGACAGTTCTGCGATTGAAAATATTATTACAACTCACGATGATTTATACAAATCGGAATTGAATCTTGACGCTTTTAAATCCCTTAAAGCAAAGGAGGTTCAGAACTATATTTTAGCTCTAAAAAAAGGATTTGAGCTTATCAAAAAGACTGGTTTACTGACAAACAATAGTATTCTACAGATTCAGGAAGTATTAGAGGATAACAAAGCTGGATTCAGAAAATTACCTGGGACAGCCTTAAAAAATTCGGCTACAGGAGAAACTATCTACATGCCACCTCAAGATTATCAGGAAATCATGGGCTTAATGGCTAATTTAGAGCGATACATCAATGATTCGTCAATGCAGGATTGCGACCCGTTGATTAAGATGGCAATTATACATTTTCAATTTGAGAGTATTCACCCATTCTATGACGGAAATGGCAGGGCTGGCAGGATAATAAACATACTATATTTGATTCTGGAAAATCTTCAAACTTTGCCGATACTATACTTGAGTAATTATATAATCAAACACAAAACGGATTATTATCGACTGTTACAAAAGGTGCGGGATGAAAATTTATGGGAAGAGTGGTTGTTGTTTATGATCAATGGAGTCGAACAAACAGCAAAAGAGACCATTGATTTGATTATTAAAATTAGAGAGTTAATGCTTGATTATAAGCACAGATTACGAGATAATTACAAATTTTACAGTCAGGATTTGTTAAATAATTTATTCAAACATCCTTACACAAAGATTGAATTTGTTGTCGATGATTTGGGAGTATCAAGATTGACTGCGGCAAATTATTTAAATAAACTGGCCGCTGATAACATCTTGCGAAAAGAAAAACTGGGGACTGGCAACTACTATATTAATGAGGAATTATTCAATATATTAACTAAAAGATAAATTTCACTGTCGATAACAAAAGGTAAAAAAATGCAGATTTAGTAGGCTCTTCAAGTTTTTGTCCAAATAATTCGAATATTAGTGTACTTTTTTTGATTATCGAAATCTGTTTTCATTTCCCGAGCTAAGAAAGGATAGGAACAGGCATCTCCAGTTATAAGCTAGGTTCTTAGTCAAAAACCGCAATGACAACGCCCTCGGAAGCAGATTTGTAGTTGAGCACACCCATCGTACGTCCGTTAAACCGCAATTTTATCGTTTCAGAACAGGGCGTGCCGTTATACACATCGGCTCCTTTGAGGAAGGGCACAAAACCAAACACAGCATGAGGATTTCCCGATGTCATTTTGTCACCCCCGTCGTACAGAAACAAGGCGATGGTCGAATTTGTCGGCGAGCACAAAGCCGGCGTGGACAAAACGGTATTGCCTGTCAACAATGAATCCCGGCCATTGATGACGGCCTGGTTTGCCGTAAATACAGCCACGACAGCCTGGTCATCATCCTTGGGCAGGTTGGAAAGCAGGATGCCGGCAAAGGAAGATGACGGTGGAAACGTGCGCAGGTAAACAAAGCCATTGTCCCTGAGAAATGGCTCTCTGTAATAATGGAGAGTCCTGAAATCTGGATCAGAAGATGTAATTTCAAATTCGTGGTAGGTGTTTTTCCTGACCGACAGCGGACCAAAACGGCCATCCTGGTCGGGCGTAAAACGGGTGATGGCTTCGCCCATTCGCTTTCCGGTAGGTCCGTCCACTTCCCATACGGTGACCTGCACGTTGCTGACGGGCTTGTTTTCTCCCAGGGTAAGTACCCGGCCGGTAATGGTGGGATTTTCCTGCGGAGAAATGACTGTCGTCGGAGAGAGGCCCTCCAGGAAAAAGGAAAACATGGCAGCAAATGTTTTTTCGGACGTGGCAACCTGATAATGGTCGAGGTCGTCAAAGACAACATTCTGGGCCTGGTTGATGGCCGCACCATTGACCACCTTATCGGCGGTGGAATAGATATTCAATGTCGGAACTTCCCCGTTGGGGCCTGCGGGCCTGGCTTGGGGATTCGAGGCGAGGTGTACATAGCCTTTTACCTTGGCAGCCCGTGTGGCAACGCTGCAATAGCTGTAGCCGAGACCACCTCCGGCAGAATGTCCTACCAGGTATACCTTTGGCGCTCCCGTTGTTGACAGGACCTTGTCGATGAGTGCATCAAGGCCTGCAATGGCGGCAGCTGAGGCTCCTCCCAGGCTATTCCAGTCATAGACATGAATGAGTCCGGCCGGATAGTCGTTGCTCGTGAGCAGCTGGGCAGGCTTTGCATACGTATCTCCAGAAGCAAGCGCCCCATGAATCATCACCACGGGCAGGTATTCAGGAAAAAGGCCTTCCGGCGCAGTTTCTTCGGTTGAGGTAGTACATCCAGACACCAGAAATACGGAGAAAAGGAGCGTGAGCAAACATAATGGAAGGGTGTGCCTGAATGAGGCGGTTGAACCAGTTGTTACCATGAATCTCGTTTTGATTGTAAAGTAATGAAATTCTGCCGACATTGTTTATCCTGCCCGTGAAATTGAATCCCTTGCTACCCTGCGTGCCAACAAATCAAATGATTGCTGCAAAGTGGTGAAGATTTTGAAAAAAAAGAAAAAACTTGCAGATAAGGAGAAAAATATGTATCTTTGCACCGCCTTAAAAGAAAGGGTCTCTTCTTCGGAGAGAAAAATACCAACCGCTTTGGTTTTCCTATGGTGGTTGGATACATTCGGGAGATTAGCTCAGTCGGTTCAGAGCACCTCGTTTACACCGAGGGGGTCGGGGGTTCGAGCCCCTCATCTCCCACTTTTCAAAGCAGCTATGGTTCATAGCTGCTTTTTTTTTGCCCGAAAATCTGCAGGTGCCCTAATACCTGCCATCTTTGACATAGGGTAGTTTTTCCATACGCAATACCTCCAGGCTGGGAAAGCCGAAATCCTCCACTACCCGTCCCTGAAAAATATAACATCCTTTGCCTTTAAAGGGGTATGCCGCCAGGCTGGGAGGAAAATGCACTGTATCAAAAAAGTGGCCTTCCACGTCGGTCATCGTGCCGAAATTCATCAGGTCGCCCTTGGATGTCGTCACGTATTTGCGACAGACATAGTAGCCAACCATACGTATGGTGCGTCCCAGGTTCTCTGCCATTTGCCGTGCAAGAATGTCTCCGCGAAAGCGGGTCTCGAGAAGGTCGAAGGGGCTGCAAAGCGGAAAGCCGAGCAGTTCGATCTCGTCGAAAGCCTGTTCATGCTCGCCTTCCAGCAGGACGGGCAAGGAAAATTGTTCGGGCTCGGTATCAAAAAAGGTAGCGCACTGGACATGCTTGATCAATGGGTTGTGTACCGCATTTTTCTCCCACATGAGCTCGTACTTATTCATACCGGTAAACCGGAATGCACCGATGCGGATCAGAATTTCGAGTTGTTCACGGGCAATATCGATGCGATGGACAAAGTCCTGGAGGTGGCGGTATTCACCGTGGCGGTTGCGCTCTTCCACGATGGCTTGGGCGATCTTTTTTTCCAGATCTGCAATGTGCACAAAGCCAAGATACAGTGTCTTGCCATAGATGTGCGTCAGAAAGCGGCTGTGGTTGACACAGGGTGCCTCAATGACGGCACCACACATGCGGGCCTCGTGGATATACTGCTCCGTGCTGTAGAAGCCGCCAAAATTATTGATTACAGCGGTCATAAATTCCAGAGGGTAATACGTTTTCAGGTATAAGCTCTGAAAAGACTCGGCAGCAAAGCTGGCGGAATGGGCCTTACAGAAGGAATAGCCACTGAAGCTTTCAATCTGTCGCCACACTTCAACGACCAGCTCATCCGGATATCCCCGTTGGCGGCAGTTGGCAAAGTACTTCTCCTGCAGCCGACGGAAGGTATCCGAAGTTTTTTTCTTCCCTGTCATGATGCGGCGCAAAACGTCCGACTCGTCCAGGTCCAGCCCGGAAAAATGGTGCACAATCTTCATTACGTCTTCCTGGTAAACCATCACCCCAAAGGTTTCGCCTAGGTGCTCCTCGAATACAGGATGCAGGTACGTGAAACTGTCCGGCCGATGAAAACGCTGGATGTATTCCCGCATCATCCCTGACTGGGCCACGCCCGGACGAATGATCGAACTGGCTGCCACCAGGTGGACATAATTGTCGCACCGCAGCTTGTGAAGCAAGCCCCGCATTGCCGGCGACTCGATATAAAAACAGCCGATGCAATGCCCCGAACGAAGCTGCGCACGCACATTCGGATCTTCTTTGATTCGGGCCACATCGTGTACATCAATGGCCTTGCCCTGGTTTTCCTTCACCAGGTCGATTGCATCCCGGATGTGCCCCAGGCCCCGCTGTGACAAGACGTCATACTTATGGTAGGCGAGGTCTTCTGCGCCGTACATGTCAAAATGCACGATCGGAAAGCCCTTGGGCATCATCTGCAGGGCAGTGTGGTAGTTGAGTGGCCGTTCACTGATGAGGATGCCGCCTGCATGTATCGACAGGTAGTTGGGAAAACGCTCAATGAGCTTACCAAAGCGGAAGATATGGCGCGCAAAAGGGTGGTGCTTTTCTGTCGCCAGCGGCTCATCAACGATGACGTCGATGTCTGCTTTGGGCAGGCCGAGGACTTTGCCTATTTCGCGGATGATCGACTTGCCCTTGAACGTATTGTAGGTAGCCAGCAGGGCTGTATGCTCGCGGCCGTATCGCTTGAAAATGTAGTCTGTCACATCATCGCGCTCATTCCACGAAAAATCAATGTCAAAATCCGGCGGAGAGCTGCGGTGGGGATTGATAAATCGCTCAAAATACAGGTCCAGCTCCAGGGGATCGACATCCGTAATACCAAGATTGTACGCCACTATCGAATTGGCGCCACTGCCCCTACCCACATGAAAATAGCCCACCGACCGGGCATAGCGCACAATGTCCCACGTGATCAGAAAATAGGCACAGAAGCCCATCTGTTCTATCACCTTCAACTCGCGCAATGTGCGCTCCGTGGCCTTCGGATGGACGGCTCCGTACCTGCGCGCACAGCCATTTACCGCAAGCTTGGTCAACAGCTTGTAATCATCGGCCTTATCGCCGGTAAACGTGCGGCGGTTGTGAAGATTGCTCGCCTCCATCTCGACAGTGCATGTGTCGAGAATGTGACGCGTATTTGCCAGAATCTGCGGGTATGCCTGAAATACCTCCTCCAGGTGGCCGGAGGGCAAAAATACTTCCGACGAACGGGCACAATCCTCCGGCTTCAATTTGCCAATGACGATATTCAGATCAATGCACCGCAACAACCGGTGCACCCTGAAACCCTCTTCGTCAGCCACGGTTACCGGACTGAACACCACCAGCCGGTCAGGGTGATGTTTCAGGTAAGAAGAATAGAGTCGGTTGACCTCCTCCGGGCGCACACCCACATATTCATAGTCGCGCAGCAACGCAACATCCTTGGGCAACTTGCGGTAGATGATATAACAATTTTCCAGTAAAGGAGCCTCTACTGGTATCGCCTCCCCGACAAGGGAACAGTGCGTAAGGTGGGCACACAACGCACGCCACCCTTCGTCGTTGCGGGCGATGCCCACATACAGAAGCCGGCCATCCTGCCGGAATTCGATGCCCAGAATGGGGCGTATGCCTTCCTTGCGGCATGCCTGGACAAACTGAAAAGCACAAGATGTATTGTTGATGTCGGTGAGAACGAGGGTCTCGACACCATGCCGGCGAGCGAGTACCGGCAATTCTTCCGGCGGGAGTGTGCCATAACGCAGGCTAAAATAAGAATGACAATTGAGATACATACCAGCACTTGGGTGATGCCCGGCCAGACCAGCCGGACGAAAAACAAATCATTGCCGATTTATCCGTCATTTATTTGCTGATAAATCCGGCAAATATAGATGAGTTTACAGAGTTTGTCAAGTGTTTTTCACATTTTTTACAACTGGCAAATCCAATATCTTTGTGCAGCGGTTGTACTAACAACACCGGCATCCACCAAACCAACATCGATACGCATGGCCAACCCACTTTTATCTCCGTTCAACACGCCTTATGGTGTGCCTCCCTTTGATAAAATAAAGGATACACATTTCATCCCCGCGCTCCGTGCCGGCATGCGCGCGCAAAAGAAAGAAATCAGGGCCATCGTCGAAAATCCGGCACCGCCCGACTTTGACAATACCATTCTGGCTATGGAGCAGTCGGGACAGCTTCTCCGACAGGCGGCATCCGTCATGTACAATCTCGGCTATGCACATACAAGCCCCGCATTGCAGGACATCATGCAACAGATGGCACCAATCCTGTCAGCCCACAGCGACAGTATCTTCATGCACCCCAGCTTGTTTGACCGCGTTTCTACCTTGTGGAAAAACCGGCAGACCCACGGTCTGAGAGGTGAAAAAAGAAGGCTCACCCGACAGTATTTCCGGTCGTTTGTACGGAGTGGGGCAGACCTGAAACCGGCACAAAAAAAGCGCGTTGCAGGCATCAACCAGCGGCTCACCCTGCTTAGCCTACAGTTTGGCAAACATATCCTCGACACCATCAACAGATACAAACTGATACTCAGCGATGAAGCGCAGCTGAGCGGCCTGCCCGACAACATCCGGGAGGCTGCGGCAGAGGCTGCAAGCGGAGCAGGTTTGGAAGGCAAGTGGCTTTTTACCCTGCAAAATGCCAGCATCATGCCTTTCCTCCAATACGCCGACAACCGGGGACTGAGGCATGAAATATGGAATGCCCTTGTCAGCAAAGGCCATCTGGGCGACGCACATGATACAGAAAACATCATCCGGGAGACGGTTGCCCTCCGGGCCGAAAAGGCCGCCATTCTCGGCTATAAAAATTATGCCGAATACATCCTCGATGACCAAATGGCCCAACATCCTGCCGCTGTCAGCGAGCTCCTGCACCGGCTGTGGCAGCCCGCTCTTCACACCGCAAAGGAGGAGGCCGCCACTCTCCAAAAGCAGATCGCACAGAAAGGAAATGATTTCAGCCTGCAAGCATGGGACTGGCGGTATTACGCCGAAAAACAACGCCAAGAGGCCTATGGGCTGGACGAGAATGCGCTCAAACCCTATTTTTCGCTGGAACACGTATGCGCAGGGGCCTTTGATGTGGCTTCCCGGCTGTACAAACTGCAATTCTCTCTCCGGAACGACATTCCCGTGTATCACCCGGAGGCAAAGGCGTACCTCGTATCTAACCAGGACGGCACAGACATCGGAGTGCTGTATCTCGACTTTTTTCCCCGCGAAACCAAACAGGGAGGTGCCTGGATGACGAGTTTTACAGACCAGCATAAAGTCGGCAAAAAACGAGTACTGCCCGTGATTTCGATCGTGTGCAATTTTACTCCAGCCATAGGAAACACACCGTCTCTGCTGACGTTTGATGAAGTAAATACCCTTTTTCACGAATTTGGACATGCGCTTCACGGACTTCTTTCCAACGTACATTACCGGTCACTCGCCGGAACCAATGTCTCTACCGATTTTGTGGAACTACCATCACAAATCATGGAAAACTGGTGCACGGAAAAGGACGTACTCCAGATGTATGCCCGCCATTTCCAGACCGGCGATCCTCTCCCTGACGAGGTCATCGACACTGTCCGGAATGCGGGAAAATACGGCCAGGGATTCGCCACCGTAGAGTACCTGGCCGCCTGCTTTCTCGACATGGCATACCATACCCTCCCCGGAGGCCATGTCGGCGATGTGCATGCCTTCGAACAGCAAAAAATGGATGAATTGGGACTGATTCCCGAGATCATGCCCCGCTACCGAAGCACGTATTTCAATCACATTTTTGCCGGAGGCTACGCTTCCGGTTATTATAGCTACATCTGGTCAGAAGTACTCGACGCAGATGCCTTTGCCGCATTCAGGGAGAAGGGCATTTTTGACAGCGATACGGCCACGGCGTTTCGCAAACATATTCTGGAAAAAGGAGGCTCCGAAGAGGCGATGACGCTGTATATGAAGTTCCGGGGAAGGAAGCCGGACATTCAACCCCTTCTTGAAAAGCGGGGACTGGAGTAAAAAGTCCTGCACTGAGATGTCACATGTCAGTGTAGCTATGGTGCTCCTGGTACTACGCTAAGGCTTTTGCCACACACGGACGTAATCGGTATAAAATACAGCGGGCAGATCGTTGGGGTCGGGCAAGCCCATCCAGTCTTCCATGATTTCGGCATCCAGGACAATATATAGCGGCCGGTGGAAATAGTCATTGACTCGCCTGAACACCTCCTCGCCGTCCACATACCATACGAGTTCGGCAGGAGTCCACAAGAAGCCATACACATGGTAATCTTCATAAAAGTCAAAGGGCATCTGCTTCCTGTATGAATAATCAGGTAATTTGGTCTTCTTTTTATTTACCACAGATTCGACATAGGGTGTTTCATAGCGGTGGAGTGTGGCCCAATAGGTGCGCTGCTGATTCTGATCGGGAAGCCTGCCGAACAGCTCAAAAATGTCTATTTCCTCGGAGGCATCACCCTCTCTGTACTTTTTGTCGGCGTCGAGGGGGTCATATAACCAGAAAGCGTTGCAGACGCCGGCTTTCATGGATTTGCTCCGGGCTTCAAAATAGCCATACAGAATGCGCTGCTTGCTTTTGACAATCGCCGTTGTAAACTTGTCCAGGCCCCTTGTGGCATTTTCCACAGTCACCTCTGCCGGATTCTGGACGCTGGCCGAGAGTTGCAGGCTTCCCCCGACTACGCGGACATTTTTCCGGTCAAAATAGGCCGGCTTCCGCCCTACCCATGACGGATTGAAATCCCACCATTTTGTCTCGTCCAGAGCGTTGCCTTCAAACTCATCGCTATGCGATACAGCCAAGTGCCATTCGGGTCCCAGTGGACAGACAGGTTTTATTGCCTGCTGTGCCCGTCCCGGCAAGGCACTGACCAGCAAGAAGAAAAGCCAGATCGCTTTCTTTTGCATCTTTTTGTGTTTTATTGTAAATATACACCGAAGTAATCTCTATTTGTATTATTTTTGTACTCAGAAATGGGTCCACTCGATGGTAATCCATTCATCAAGAGATATTTTCGCTTGCTTTCGTCCAAAGAGTCTATTTAAGTATTTGACTATGTGTTGATTGCAAGTGTGTAACGTACAGCGTGGGCTTTGTTTTCTATGTAGGTTAGGGCTTCGACTCCCTCAGATACACGAATACAATCAGCCCGCGCTTCTTTTTTTTCTCTACCTTGGTATCGCTTTTTCCTGCTATATTTGACTTTACATCAAGTCATTTTACACCTCATGGAGATAAAAGATAGCCTTTCCCTGGAACAAATTCAGGGTTTCAACGGAAAATACCCAAAACAGCTTTGGTACTTGTTCTTCACGGAAATGTGGGAGCGCTTCTGCTTCTATGGCATGCGGGGCGTACTGGCGATTTTCATGGTTGACCAGCTGGGCCTGACAGACAGGGATGCCAACCTGAAATACGGGGCCATCCAGGCTTTTGTCTATGCGTTTACTTTCATCGGAGGTATTTTTGCCGACAAAATTCTGGGCTTCCGCAAATCGCTTTTCTTTGGCGGAATGGCCATGATCGCCGGAAATTTGCTGATTGGCTTTTCTCCGGCGGAGATGTTTTACCCGGGCATTACACTGACGATCATTGGTACGGGTTTTTTCAAACCCAATATTTCATCCATGGTAGGCGACCTGTATCGCGAAGGGGATAGTCGCCGCGACGCCGGATTCAGTCTGTTTTATTCGGGTATCAACATCGGTGCTCTGCTGGGTGGTGCCCTGTGTGTGTGGCTGGGCAAATACCATTCCTGGAATGCCGCTTTCCTCTCTGCCGCTTTTGTGATGGCTCTGGGCGTGATTACCTTCTTTTTTACCCAAAAAAGCCTGGGTCCGATTGGCCTGTCTCCTTTGTTATCCCTCTCTCCCCACATTCGCTTTCGCAGGGAACTTTGGGTTTACCTGGGCGCTCTGGTGAGCCTTCCCCTAATCTACATGATGATCATTGACACCCAATATACCGATTACTTCATGTACACCATCGGACCGGCAGCACTGTTGTATTTTGTCTATGAATGGTACGCCACCGTGGGCGAAGCTGCCAGAAAAAAAATGATTGCCGCCTTTATTTTCATCCTTTTCTCGGTGGTGTTCTGGGCATTTTTCGAACAAAGCGGAGGGTCGCTGGCTTTGTTTGCGGCCAACAACCTGCATCACTCCCTATTGGGCGTTTCTATCGATCCGAATGTGGTCAACAACTCCTTCAATGCCCTCTTTGTCATCTTGCTAAGCCCTGTCATCGGCTTGCTTTGGGTGTGGCTGGCGGACAAGAAGCTGGAGCCCAATACCGTGATAAAATTTGGCCTTGCCTTTCTCTTTTTGGCGGGTGCCTTCTATGTGTTTTATGCCACGCGATTTTTTGCGGACGAGTCGGGTATGACCTCGCTGAATGTGTTTACGGCGGCATATCTCGTCATCACTGTCGGCGAATTGTGTCTTTCCCCCATAGGACTGTCGATTATAACCAAGCTATCGCCCAAGAGGCTGGGAGGCATGATGATGGGCATGTGGTTTCTCGCCAGTGCTTACGGGCAGTACGTGGCGGGGCTACTGGGAGCCGGCATGTCCACCCCTGACGACAATGCCCCTGCATCCGAAAAGCTGATCGCCTATACTGACGGATATTTACAGCTGGCGATATATGCCTTGGTTGCCGGTATTTTATTGATTTTGCTGTCTGCCCTGATCAGAAAACTGATGCAGGAAGTAAAATAATTTTCCACTACTCCAATTTTGTGATTATGTCCAATGATTTTTTCAAAACCAATGTCCTGGGCCACCCTGCGGGCCTGTTTACCTTGTTTTTTACGGAGATGTGGGAGCGCTTTTCCTACTATGGCATGCGGGCCCTCTTTGTGTTGTTTCTTACATCTTCCCTTATAGACGGGGGTTGGGAATGGCCGCGGGTCAATGCGCTGGCTTTGTATGGCACCTATACTTCCATGGTGTATCTCACGCCGATTATTGGCGGCATCATGGCGGACAAATACCTGGGCCACCGCCGGGCGGTCATCGTGGGTGCGATCCTGATGACCTGCGGACATGCCTCTATGGCTGTTGAATCACCGGGTTTTCTGTATGCGGGGCTTTTGTTTCTGATTTTCGGCAATGGATTTTTTAAGCCCAACATGACCTCTATGGTTGCTAAATTGTACAAGGATTTTCCGGAAAAGAAAGACGGTGCGTACACCATCTTCTATATGGGCGTCAATTCTGGTGCATTCCTTGGCATAGGTCTGTGTGGTTACAT
>JAUMBK010000158.1:0-3181 GCA_032115795.1 Saprospiraceae bacterium
CATGCTCACCACGACCACAATAGAAAGTCATTTTGCCCAACTGATAGAGACAGGCCAGGTACAGGTAGATGCATTTTTGTCACAGGAAGCCATCCAGGAATTGACCAAAGTATTCGATAAGGCAGGTAATCAGGGCTTGACTGCATACAAAGATCTGGTAGGAGATAAATTCACCTACGGCCAGCTCAGAATATTTAAAGCCAGCCAGCAAGCACAAGCAAACATGCAGAATCCCGCTTCCTAGGAGTTTATTTGTTGGTCAGCACAACATATTCCCATGGTCCGAGGGAAATTTCCTGGTTTTCCGCAACCACAACCTTTGCTCCACTGAACGCATCTGAATACAGCCCGGCTACGGCAAGTCCGGTAGCTTTGCACGATTGTGAAGAAGAAGACAAGTTGACCATTACCAACACCTTGTCGCCATCTTTTTCCCGCGTAAAAGCAAATACAGCAGCGTCATTGCCTGTATGCACGCGAACCATCTCTCCACCATGACTACCATTCCAGAGGGCCTTGTTTTTGTGTTTCAAGTCAAAAAGAGTAGTATAAAAGCCGGTATAACCATAATCACTCCACGGAATGCTGTCTTTCACAAAAAACTGCAATTGTTTGTCCATGGCTGATTCCTGGCCTGTATAGACCAGGGGAATGCCGCTCATCGTGGCTGTCAATACCGCAAAGGCCTTGTGGCCTTTGCCCATCCGTTCAAATTCTGTACCCGCCCATGAGTTTTCGTCGTGGTTGGAAGTAAACATCATCTGGTATCCTTTTTTGTACAGGTTTTGTTTCTTGGCTAGCAATGAATCAATGTGAAGGGCCGTGCGCAAGGTGATTTTTTTCTCACCATCCGCGGGGTTTCCATTGACCATCTGGATTTGTTTTTTTCTGTTTTCACCCTGACTGGCGGCAATATCATTGAGCAGGTGGTGCATTTCCCAGCCATAATCAGCCACAAACGTACCGTTGTTGACTATATCCGGCACCTCTCCTTCTGACAACATAAACAGCGGTTTGACGGCATAGAGGCTATCTGCTACCATTTCCCAGAAATCAACCGGCACACCATGGGCAACATCCATCCTATATCCGTCGATGTCGGTCTCTTTTATCCAATATTTGAGTGTGCGAATCATTTCCTGCCGCATTTCCGGTACATCGTAATTGAGATCGGCGACATCTGTCCAGCCCCACGATTTTCCAGTATTGTAATCGATGGGGTCTGTAATGTTGCCCATTGAGTCTTTTGTGTACCACTCAGGATGTTGAGTAATCCAGGGATTGTCCCACCCGGTATGGTTGGGCACCCAGTCCACAATCACATACATGCCGGCATCATGGATGGCCTTTACCATGTGCTTGAAATCATCCATGGTCCCATAATCAGGATTGGTTGTCATGTAATCTCCAACAGAATACGGACTTCCCAGTTCCCCTTTTCTGTTTTTCTTGCTGATCGGGGTCACAGGCATAAACCACAAGATATCAATACCCATCTTTTTCAGTCGCGGGATGTGTGCTTCAAAGGATTTGAAGGTGTTTTCTTTTGTATAGTGGCGAAGGTTCACCTCATAAATGACCGCGTTTTTATGCCAGTCCGGCACCCGTGGCTTTTCAAAGGAAGATATTTCCGTTCCGGTTTTACAGCGGAAAAGTGAAAGAGCGATGACAAGAAATAAAAGGATCCTTTTCATGGGCATGTTTAATTGGAGGTTACCAGCCTAAAACAATAGCAAATATCAATGGGGCTACAATGGTAGCGTCACTTTCTACAATGTATTTGGGCGTGGAAATATCCAGCTTACCCCAGGTGATTTTCTCATTGGGCACCGCGCCGGAATAAGACCCGTAACTGGTGGTACTGTCACTGATCTGACAGAAATAGGACCAGAAAGGAATATCGTGCATTTCCATATCCTGGTAAAGCATAGGTACAACACAGATGGGAAAATCTCCGGCAATACCTCCTCCGATCTGGAAAAAGCCGACGCCCTTTCCTTCACAGTGCTGCGTGTACCACGAAGCAAGCCACATCATATATTCAATACCGTTTTTGGTGGTGGACGCTTTCAACTGACCCTTGATGCAATAGGAAGCAAAAATATTCCCCATTGTACTGTCTTCCCAGCCGGGTACTACTATGGGTATGTTCTTTTCAGCCGCAGCCAGCATCCAGCTGTCAGCCGGATCAATTTCATAGTATTGCTCCAGCCCCCCACTGAGAAGCATCTGATACATGAATTCATGCGGGAAATATCGCTCCCCTTTGGCCTCGGCTTCGCTCCATACTCTGTACAGGTGCTTTTGCAATCGGCGGAAGGCCTCCTCTTCAGGAATACAGGTATCCGTGACACGATTGTAGTGGTTTTCGAGAAGCTGCCACTCATCTGTGGGGCTAAGATCCCTGTAATTGGGTACTCGTTTATAATGGGAGTGGGCTACCAGGTTCATGATGTCTTCTTCCAGGTTTGCTCCGGTACATGAAATAATCTGAACTTTATCCTGCCGGATCATTTCTGCAAGCGACTTGCCCAGTTCGGCAGTACTCATTGCGCCGGCGAGAGTAATCATCATTTTTCCGCCTTCGTGTAAATGAGCAACGTATCCATCTGCCGCATCGATCAGAGCCGCCGCATTAAAATGCTTGTAATGGTGTTTTAAAAATTGGCTTATTTGCATGTCTTCACGTATTCTGATTCAAAAATTGACAATTATTCATATCCTAAGATACGCAACATCTGTTCCACGGTTTGTTCGTCGCGATACAGCCTGTCCACAATATTTCCTTTTTCATCCCTGTCGATGATGATCTGTTTTGGGGAAGGAATCAGACAGTGCTTGATGCCGCCGTACCCACTGATGGCATCCTGGTATGCGCCTGTATGGAAGAAGCCAAGGTATAAGGGCTCTTCTTTGTCAGAATCATATGTGGGAAGGTATATTTCCTGGTTCAGGTCTTCCGAATTATAATAATCCGAATGATCACAACTGATTCCTCCGATATTTACCCGAGAATATTCATTGTCCCATTTATTGACAGGGAGCAGGATGAATTTTTCGAAGATAGACCAGGCGTCGGGTATGGTATTCATCAGACTGTTGTCTATCAGATACCAAAGCTCCGAGTCATTTTGTTGTTTTTGTTCGAGCACAGAAAAAATAATGGCACCACTTTCGCCCA
>JAUMBK010000159.1:0-4409 GCA_032115795.1 Saprospiraceae bacterium
CAAATTCTCCATTCTGATTGAATATTGTCTGAATTAGGATTTTTAGGATTTCATGATGGTAGGATTTTTTGTGTGATGTTCCAAGATATGGAAGGGCGGCATACCAAAACATGGGGTATAGACCCTCGCCAAGCCTTGTATTGGAGTAATGAAATGTATATCCTGCTTGAATCCAGATTACTAATTCAAAATTCTCAATTAAAAAAATCCCCCTACCTTTGCACAAAATACTACACCTGCTATGGCCAAAAAACTGCACAAGCCACACGATGCCTTTATTAAAAACCTGTTGAGCCATCCGGAAAGTGCATCTGCCTTTTTGGAGCAGGCTCTTTCTCCCGCCCTGTTTAGGCAGTGTATCCTGGAAAAATTGGTTCAGATAAACACTTCCTATACAACACCTGACCTGGATGAGGTCGTCAGCGATATTATCCTCAAAGTCCCTTTGGAAGGACAAAAGGATGAGGTCACCATTTCCGTTCTGGTCGAACATAAATCAAATGTGGACCACCTCACTTGCATACAATTGCTTACCTACATCGCAAATGGGTATAATCTACAGAAAACCCAAAAACAAAGATTCAGCGTCATTGTGCCGGTATTGTATTACCACGGAAGGGGAAACTGGAAGTTTCGACCCTTACATCAATTATTTAAAAATATTCCGGATAGTTTGCTGCCGTACATTCCCTCTTTTCAAATTGAAATGCTGCAAATCCAATCCTTAACCAGGGAACACATCCACTCCATTGCCGAAGCAAAACTTAGGGCCACCTTTATGGTGCAAAAAGGCATGCATGACCAGCTTGTGGCCATAAAGGATTACGTCAGAGTCATAGATGCCCTGGGTCCCTATGAAAAAGGAAACTTTTTACATTCCTTTTTCGTTTACGTCCTGAATATTGTTAATTTTGATAAACCCAAATTAATTGAAATAACAAGTCAACTAACTAAAGAAATGAGAACGAAATCAATGACGCTTTATGATGAGCTTATTGCTGAAGGCAAAGAAGAGGGTATCGCCATCGGCATTGAACGAGGTATCGAACAAGGTATTGAACGAGGTATCGAAAAAGGTATTGAACGAGGTATCGAAAAAGGTATTGAAAAAGGTAGAGAACAAGGAAGACAACAAGGTAGCACTGAGAGCAAATACGAATTTGCACGTAAACTAATTCAGCGGAATATGCCTCTCGCAGATATTTGTGAACTGACAGGTCTTACGGAGGAACAGGTAAAAAGTATCATGGCATAGGTGTTGTGGGAGTTGGGGGCCTCTTTGTGGGAAGGTTATTGTAGTTTTTGGAGGTTTAAGACTTCATTCCTCAATGGGCTAAGGCCAATAGATTCTCAGGTTCTCCATTCCCGATTCAAAATTGTCTGAATTAAGATTTTTAGGATTTGATGATGTAAGGATGATTATACATCCCCCAACCCTGGAATGGCGCCATACCGCAGCGAGGGGTGAAGGCCCTCGATAATAAAGCAGAAATTGCCTTATTGAAAATGTCTGAATTAAGATTTTTAGGATTAGATGATGTAAGGATAAGTGTACATCCCTTAGCCCTGGAAGGGCGCCATACCCCAGCGTGGCGGTAAAGCCCCTCGCAACTAAATAAAAACAAAAAAGCCTTGAAAATCTTTCGACTTTCAAGGCTTTTGGTGATCCCGGCAGGATTCGAACCTGCGACCCACAGATTAGAAATCTGTTGCTCTATCCAACTGAGCTACGAGACCGTCAAACACGATTTCTCCAAATCGGGGGCAAATGTAAGGTATATTTTCCAATCTCAAAAATGGTACCTTATTTTTTATACTCTGACAGGATCAAATTGCACCCTCTGCCCAACACCCTGGCGCAACAGCCCACTTTCATTGTACACTTCCGCTCCGTTGAGAAATGTACTTCGAACCTTGCCGCGGAACGTATGCCCCTCAAATGGGGACCAGCCGCATTTGTATCGGATATTTTCTTTGCTAACGACCCACCTTTTTTCTGGATCCACCAAAACCAAATCAGCAAAAAAACCTTCATCGGCATAACCCCTGTCAATCACACGGAAACAGTCGGCGGGCGCATGACACATCTTTTCTACCACCTTCTCCATCGAAATTTTCCCCTCCCAATGCAACTCCATCATGGCATTGAGGCTGTGCTGCACCAAAGGAAGTCCGGCCGGCGAATGAAGGTATGGCTGCGACTTTTCTTCAGCCGTGTGGGGGGCATGGTCCGTCGCGACGATGTCCAGCCGGTTGTCTAGCAAGGCGGTCAATAAAGCGGCCTGATCCGCGGCCGACTTGATGGCCGGATTGCACTTGATCTGATTGCCTAGAAGTCTATAGTCCCTATCGTTGAAAGTCAGGTGATGGACACAGGCCTCAGAGGTGATTTTCTTATGCCGCAAGGGCGTTTGGTTATCAAAGAGATCCAGTTCTTTTGCCGTAGTCAAATGCAATATATGAAGACGTGTACCATGCTTTTTTGCCAGATTTACAGCAAAGGAGGAGGATAAGTAACAGGCGTCCACATTCCTGATTTGCGGGTGCATTTCTGGGGTTATCTCGTCACCATAGCGCGCCTTATACTCTTCCAGTCTCTGCTTGACGGTTGCCTCATCTTCACAATGGGTCGCGATGAGTGAGGGAAACTGACTAAAAATGCGTTCCAGCACCCCAGGATCATCCACGAGCATGTCACCAGTGCTGGAGCCCATGAATATTTTCAATCCACAGACCTGACCGTGGTTGGTGCGCATGACCTCATCATAATTTTCGAGCGATGTGCCCATGAAAAATGAATAATTGGCGAAGGAAGTCGCCGCAGCACGGTCATATTTTTCCTGAAGCAATGCCTGCGTCAGGGTGGCAGGCCGCGTATTTGGCATTTCCATGAAGGTGGTAACGCCTCCCGTAATGGCCGCTTCCGACTCCGAGGCAATGTCGGCCTTGTGTGTCAGGCCCGGCTCCCGAAAATGAACCTGGTCGTCAATGATGCCCGGCATAAGCCAGAGTCCCTCGCCGTTTATTTCAGTGCACATTCCCTGTACTTTTAGGGCGGGGCCAATGCGCTCGATGCGCTCTCTTTTGATCAATACATCCGTCACAATCGAAGTTCCACGGTTAATCAAGGTCACATTGCGTATGATGGTAGTTGACATATATAAAATTTATCGCAAGATAAGGCATAATCGGCAATCATAATAAATACACCACAAGCGCTATCTTTGCACCTGAAAACAAAAGAAACGGGACCCTTGCCTTCGCATACGCCACTGGCACGCCTTTTTGGCGTACTCTTCGCATTGCTGTTATTGTATACAGCGTGCAGGATTTTTTTTGTTTCATACAATCAGGATCTTCTTGGACTTGACAAACCAGGGCTGCCTATGCTATTTCTTTCCGGAATCCGCTTTGACCTGGCAGCAATTTGCATGGCCAACATCCTCTTTGTCATCCTGTATCTGCTGTCAACGTTTGTGACGATCCCACCCAGAGGCCATTTGGCAGTACGCCTGCTTTTCACTGGCATCAATGGCTTGCTCTTCCTTTTATTCTGGGTGGACGCCCTTTACTTCCCGTTTGTGCAAAAACGCCTGCAGTTTGATGCTTTTTTGTTTGTGACCGGCGAAAAAGGCACGGAATTCTGGCAGGTGCTCCCTGTTTTTCTGGTACAATTCTGGTGGGCCTGGCTCATCGCCCTCAGCGGCTTTTTTCTGCTCGACAGACTATATCTGCTCTTGTTGCGACCGGCCATGGTTTTCCCTTCAAATGTATCTTGGAAAAAGAAGGCCGGGTGGATGCCCCTCATCGCCCTTGTGTATCTTCTGGCGCTGCGCGGCGGATGGCAGCTGCGACCGCTGGGCATCATGCACGCCACAGAAGCGGTAGGCCCTGAATTGGCCCCAGCCGTGCTGAATACGACGTTCTCCTTGTGGCGAACAATGCAAAAGCAGGTGCTGGTGCCTGTAAGTTTTGTTCCGGAGACAAGTCTAACTTTATCCGACCGGGGAGTGCATGTGCCCGCCGATACCAAAGCGCACATTGACAGTCACTCCAATGTGGTGATCATTATGGTCGAGAGTCTATCCACCAACTTGCTCGGCAGGGAAGGAGGAATGACATCCACGCCATTTCTGGACTCACTGGTGGAGGAGGGCTGGTATTTTGCCAACACCATTGCCAATGCCCGGGAGTCGGTTCAGGGAGTGCCAGCCGTCCTCTCTTCCATACCTGCCTGGATGGATGACCCGTTTCTGTTTTCGCGGTATGGCAACAACCACATCGAATCTGTGGCCAGCCTGATGGCTTCCCGTGGCTATTCCTCCATTTTTTTTCACGGCGCTGCAAAAGGGACAATGGGCTTTGACCTGTATTGCCGTTCAGCCGGCTTCCAGCAATATCTGGGCAGA
>JAUMBK010000160.1:0-3934 GCA_032115795.1 Saprospiraceae bacterium
ATAAAGCGCCTTCGTTTATATTAAAATCTTCTGACCGAAAAGATGTATCGCTCGAAGATTATATTGGCAAAAAAGTGGTCATCTATTTCTTTCCGGGTGCCTACTCAAGTGTTTGTACTGCAGAATTGTGCACTGTCCGCGATGCAATACAAGATTATGAAAATCTTGATGCAGAAGTAATTGGAATATCAGTAGATAGTTTGTTTGTACTGAACCAGTTCAAGTCGGACAACAACTATCCGTTTGTCCTTCTTTCGGATTTCAACAAGGAAGTGTGCCAGGCTTATGGAGCTTTCTATGAAGAATTTGTTCTTGGAATGAAAGGAGTGGCACGAAGAGCAGCCTTTGTTGTTGACAGCGAGGGCATCATTCAATACGCAGAAGTATTGGAAAGTGCGGGAGATTTACCCAACTTTGACGAGATTAAAAAAACGTTGGCGACCATCGCCTGACACCATTTCAAACCTTTGAAAAACGATGATTCGGGGTATTCAGCATGAGGAACAGGAGGACGTACTGGTAGAAGATGACACGTACGTGGGTGATTATGCGCAACTCGTTGTGTTTAACGACGATCACAACACGTTTGACTGGGTCATTCAGTGCTTCATAGAGGTATGCAAACATACGCAGGAGCAATCTGAACAACTTTCTCTGCTGGTCCATTTCAAAGGCAAAGCAACGGTAAAAACAGGTCCGTTTGTCGTCTTAAAACCCATGAAAGAAGCTTTGGTTGACAGGGGACTTTCCGCAGTGATAGAAACAGTCTCTGGTGAGTAGATAGCATAAAAAAGGCCGTTTGGAATTCCAGACGGCCTTTTTTTATCATAGGGTCCCTCTGAGTTCCTGCTCTCGTTCAATCGCTTCAAACAACGCTTTAAAATTGCCTTTGCCGAAGGATTTTGCCCCATGGCGTTCAATAATTTCGAAAAACACTGTAGGTCGGTCCTGAATTGGCTTTGTAAATATCTGCAACAAATAACCTTCTTCGTCTCTGTCAACCAGAATATTCATTCTCTTCAAATCCTGGATATCTTCTTCTATCACCCCTACCCTCTCCATGACAGTATCATAATAGGTATCGGGAACATATAAAAATTCGATGCCATTGTTTCGGAGTGCTTCGACAGTCTGTACGATGTTGTCGGTGGCTATGGCAATGTGCTGTACCCCAGCGCCTTTGTAAAAATCAAGAAATTCTTCAATCTGGGACTTTTTCTTTCCTGCAGCGGGCTCATTGATGGGAAATTTTATAAAGCCGTTTCCGTTAGATACTACTTTGCTCATCAAGGCAGTATAGTCTGTAGAGATGTCATTGTCATCAAAGGTGACAAGCAATTTAAAGCCCATGACTTCTTCATAAAATTTGACCCAGTGGTTCATTTTTCCCAACTCCACGTTGCCTACACAATGGTCTACGTATTTAAATCCAAGTGGTTTTACCGCAACCTTGCTTTTCCAGGGTTTGTATCCGGGCAAAAAGGCGCCTGAATAACTTTTTCGTTCCACAAGTGTGTGGATTGTCTCTCCATACGTCTTAATGGCAGCCATAGATACTTGTCCATATTCATCCTCCATTCTGAATGGTTCAAAGGCACTTTCTGCGCCGCGGTCAACTGCTTTTTGCCAGGCTTCCGCAGCATTGTCAACCCATAAAGCCAGTACTTTTACACCGTCACCATGTGTGTTGACATGGCGCAGGATTTCATGATCAGGGCTGAGCGCAGAGGTGATGACAAACCTGATTTTGCCTTGCTGCAAGACGTACGAAATTACATCTCTCGAACCTGTTTCAGGCCCTTTATATGCAATCAGCTCAAATCCAAAGCAGTGTTGATAATACAAGGAAGTCTGTTTGGCATTTCCCACATAAAATTCAATGAAGTCTGTGCCATTAATGGGAAATGTATCCTGCTGTGTCTGTGGTTGTGTTTGATGAATTGTATCCATTGTTGTCTGTTAATAGGAATTGGTTTCTTTGGAAAATCTGTCAATCTTGAATAGTCATGTCTGTTTCAGCAGACCTGGTCTCATCAGGAAAGCCAGCTGAGGGCATAATTTTCATCTTCGATATCTACGGCATAATTGGTCATCAGCAATGGCTTGAAAGTATCCACCATCACAGCCAGTTCCCGGGTTTCTTTCAGCCCGATGCTTTTTTCGACTGCTCCAGGATGAGGCCCGTGTGGAATTCCTCCCGGATGAAGTGTGATTTGCCCTTTTTCAACATGTTTGCGGCTCATAAAATCGCCATCCACATAATAGAGCACCTCATCGCTGTCAATATTGCTGTGGTTGTAAGGCGCCGGTATGGCCAGTGGATGATAATCATACATACGCGGTACAAAAGAGCAAATCACAAAATGCCTGGTTTCAAATGTCTGGTGGATGGGTGGAGGCAAGTGGACTCGACCGGTAATGGGTTCAAAATTATGTATGGAAAAAGCAAAGGGATAAACATATCCGTCCCAACCGACCACATCAAAAGGATGTGCCTTATAGTGATACGGATACAGATTATCCTGTTTTTTAATGTATAACAGAAAATCACCTTTTTCATCATAGGTTACGAGTACGCCGGGTTTTCTGATATCGCGTTCACAAAACGGGGAGTGTTCCATCAATTGACCAAAATCATTCCTATACCTTCGGGGTGTGAGAATGGGGGTGGAAGATTCTACAATAAATAGGCGGTTGTCGGGTGTATCAAATTCCAGCTGGTAGATTGTCCCTCGGGGAATGACGAGATAATCGCCGTATTCAAACCGGATATCTCCATACATTGTCTTGAGCGTTCCGGTACCAACGTGGACAAAGATACATTCATCGGCATCCGCGTTTTTGTAGAAATAGTCCGTCATGCTTTTGCGCGGGGAAGCCAGAATGATCTTGCAATCCTGGTTTACAAGCACTGGTTTGCGGCTATCCAGATAATCTTCCTCCGGCGTGATTTGAAAGCCCTGCAAGGAACGGTGCTTCAGCTGTCTGTCATGGATGATTTTGGGGGACAAATCGATTGGTTCGCCCACCTGTGTAATCATCGTGGGAGGATGCTGGTGATACAGCAAGGAATACATATCACTAAAACCCTCGGTTGAAAACAGTTGCTCGTTGTAAAGTGTTCCGTCAGGCTTTCTGAATTGCGTATGTCTCTTTTTGGGTATATGGCCTAATGAATGGTAGTGCATTGGCTTCTTTTTTAGTGCAATGATACGACTTATTTCCCATTTTCATATGGAGCACATCCCAAGTCAAAGGGAAAAATGGATGCAGAAAACGTGTGAAATATGCAAAAAAGGGCTGCGACAAATCTTCTTGGAATGCCCCAGCCGGCAGGCACAAGCAGGCACATTTTATCAGTAAGCAACACTTTATCGGCTGAAAACGACTTTCTTAATCCAGGGATTGATTATCCGTTGCAGCTCTTCTTACAAGCTCCTGGTATTCCTTCGCTGTCAGGCCATCAAGACAGTAATCGATGGGGTTGATCGCCGATCCATTAAACCAAACCTCATAATGCAGGTGTGGGGCGGTTGAAGCACCGGTATTCCCTACCGTACCAATTTTCTGGCCCTTTTTTACAATCTGGCCCTCCCTGACATCGATGGTGTGCATATGGCCGTATAAACTTTGGTAGCCATAGCCGTGATCGATCAGGACATGCCGACCGTAGCCGCTTCCTACCTTGTTTACGGAAACCACCCGGCCATTGCCTGTAGCCTGAATATGTGTGCCTTTGGGTGCAGTAAAATCAATCCCTCTGTGAAAGCGCCTTAGTTTATGAATGGGATGGATGCGCATGCCATACCCTGACAGAAACTTAATATCGCGCTTGAGTGAACTTTCTTTGACTGGCTTGATGGAAGGCACGGAAGACAATTTTTTCTCTTTCACGAGAGCCACTGCATACAGGCTATCGAGAGACTTTTTTTGG
>JAUMBK010000161.1:0-3944 GCA_032115795.1 Saprospiraceae bacterium
GCACCTATGGACTGCAAAAACAATAGCAGAACAAAAGTCATGTACGCCTGATACATTGCCGTGTTTTTGAAAAAAAAAGAAATGCGTGTTCGATCAGGCATACAGGCCATCCACTCCCAGGTTTTTTAGTCCATAAATTGCAAGGTGTGGGTTTTCTTCCTTAAAAACACTGTTGCCGGCAACCAGCACGTTCGCTCCAGCCTGCAGGATGGCTTCTGCATTCTGCATTCCAACACCCCCATCCACCTCAATGAGAACCGGCAAGTTTCTGGCATCAATCATTTCTCGCAATGCCCTGATTTTTTGGATAGTACGGTAAATAAATTTCTGCCCCCCAAATCCCGGATTAACACTCATCAATATCACAAGGGAAACCTCATCAAGAATGTCTTCGACCAGAGAAACGGGCGAGTGCGGATTGATGGCCACACCTGCTTTCATTCCTGCCGCTTTAATTTGCTGTAAGGTACGATGCAAATGTGTACTTGCCTCAAGATGAATGCTCAGGTTGGCAGCACCCGCTTCAGCAAAAACATCGATATACCTCTCCGGCTTTTCAATCATCAGATGAACATCCAAAGGTAGCGCCGAATGGGCATGCATGACTTTGATTATGTTAGGACCAAATGAAATGTTAGGCACAAATGACCCATCCATCACATCCACGTGCAACCAATCAGCACATGAATCATTTATCATCACAATATCTCGTTGCAAATTGCCAAAATCTGCAGATAAAATTGAAGGAGCTATCAAATGTCTTCCCATAAATTGAATCGAGAAAATTATTCAGTTTTCAATAAAATCCAGGTCCGACTATCGTTCCCGTTTCGTAATGTGACCAGATACATGCCATCCAGAACAGAAGAGATATCCAGGAATACCGGACTCCCCGCTTTCAACGTTGCGCTTTTCAGTAAAACAACTTCACGGCCCATTAAATCACGTACGACAATGTCTGCAACTACGTCAGAAGGGTTGCTTGTTTCAACGACAAACTGACCTGATGTTGGATTGGGTACCAACCGAATTGTTTCCTGAATGAGCGATTCTCCGATAGAAGAAGGAAGGATTGTCACTTGCCTGCTGACGGTATCATTCCCGCATTCGTTGTAGGTAATCAAGCCGATTGCGTATGTTCCAGGGCCCGAATATGTATGTGTTGGGTTTACTTGCGCCGATGAGTTGCCATCTCCAAAATCCCAGCGCAGGGAATCCTGCAAGGCACCAGTAAACTGGCATGCGATCATAAACCCGGCTTGGGTAAAATCCATATTTGCCTGTGATCCGGGCAAAACCTCCACCTGCTGTTGGATGGTATCACTGCCTGCAGCATTGGCAACGATCAATGTGGCAACATACTGGCCGGAGGCTGGATAGTTTACCACAGGATTCTGTACAGAAGACGTTGCGGGCTGTCCTCCGGCAAACTGCCAGTACCACTGATTTGAAGAAGAGGAAGACGTTCCTGAGAATTGTATGTTGCCAGCTACACAAACAGAATCGTCTGAAAGTTGCATTCCCGCTTGTGGAAACAAATACACGGGCACCTGTTGCACATATGTAGAGTCACCACAGGTATTCCCTGCTGTCAAAGTGACAGAGTAAGTTGATTCTCCCCCAAAGATATGCATTGGATTGGGCTCGCCGGAGGTAGCACCATCTCCAAATTGCCACTGGATATTGCTGCCATTTGTGGTCACAGAAGCAAAGTCAAGCTGAAGTCCGGCCTGAGCGAAAGAATAAGAAACTGACGGTACTGAATTCACCACAACATGATCAAATTGCGTAGTCTGGCTCGTTCCAAAACTGTTGGTCACGACCAGCGTAACATCATATACACCTGGCGTATTGTATGTTACCACAGCCATTGAATCCGTTGCGAATGCCGGACTTCCACCTTCAAAAATCCAGCTATACGTCACTGGATTATTTGTGCTGATGCTTGCAAACTGAATACTTTGACTCACACAGAGCGTGTCCCGATTGTCGGGGAGAAAGGCGGCCTGAGGCGGCGAAGCTATGATGACTTGTTGGCTATATTGGACTGTACCACATCCATTTTTCAACACCTGAATGACAATAAATGTGTCATTGGTTGTGTATGTATGGACAGGATTTAAAAGCTGGCTGGTCTGGCCATCGCCAAAATGCCAGGTTATTGAATCTGCAGCCAATGCCTGGTTAGTAAATGTCACAACAGGTCCGCTTATTGATGTAGTAAAACCACCACTAGGCAATGGGTCTACGGTAATATAATCATTTTTTATAAGCACATTGGTGCCTGTGCTGTTGGTTGCTTCCAGGGTAACGGTATGAAAACCACCTGTATTATAGACAACTACTGGGTTTGCAGCGGTTGAATTGGATGGCGTACCTCCTGGAAATGACCAGTTGTAGGTGACCGCATTCGTGGAAAAGTTGGTAAACGCCACTGTCAATGGCTGGCATCCCGAAATGGGCACAGCAGAAAAATTAACGAATGGCAATACACTGATAGTAATGGTTTTTGTAATCGAATTTGTACCACAGGCATTACCCACTTCAAGCGTTACATCATATGTGCCATTCAAAGGAAAGGTATGAACTGGATTTGCAATAGTTGCGAGCGGTGTACCGTCTCCAAAATCCCAGCTGTAGGTATTTGCAGCCGTCCCGGTAAAAGTAAAGCTGACTACATGGTTATTGATTGTGTATTGAAAATTTGCTACCGCATTGGGAATGGAATTGACATAGACTGGAATGGTACTGCTATTGGAACCATAGCCGTTTGATACTTCCAGTGTTACGTTGTGAACACCTCCTGTCGTATACTGAACTACAGGATTCTGAAGTGTGGAAAAGGCCGGAGTTCCTCCGTTGAAAGTCCATTCCCATGTATTTGCATTTGGTGCCAGGGCGGTATATTCAACGGTTGCCGGGGTACAGGGATCAATCAAAACATAGGTAAAATCAGGACTTGGGGCAGTTCCGGAGGTACAATTGGAAAGGCAGTTGACACTATTGTAATACGCCGAAATTTCAGCGACAGACGTAGAGGACCAGTTTGTAGCGGTGCTCACAGACGGCGCCATGATGCCTGTATTGTGCGATGCATCAAAATTGTGGCCCAACTCATGGGCCACAAGGACTCTCTTCAGTTCTGCATTGGAACTAAAATCCTGCAATACATGATACTTGTATTGGGTACATACGGTACCCACCCAGGCAAGGCCGATTGTTCCACCCAAAAAATCACGACGAGACCAGCAGGAGGCAACATCGTGCGCTACGGAAAAACCATTCAGCGCCCAACTTGTAAAATCATTCAACAAATTTACCGGATCCAGGCTCGAGGTCCAGGGATCACATGTCGAGCAATTCGAGATCCACTGCTCACCCAGTGAAAACTGCAATGCGTCCGGAAACTCATTGTCATAGTTGGTCTGAACATTATTCAACACCCCCACATTGTGGTTTTGTGTTCCTGTCAGACCATAGTTTTGAACCATGGAATAATCAGAGGCGATATTGATATCGACAACAAAACAAGCACCAGGCATCCTTGATCCACTGTCTTTAACAGGCAAACTTCTATGCTGCTGCATTTCCCGGGAATAGTTGTCATACCCGCATTTCTTTTCCGTCCCGGGAATGATGTCCCGAACGCTATACACCACAAAGCTTCCCCTATCCGCATTCTTGACAAAGTGATACAAAGGTTCTATGTAATACATCTGCATGCCTAGACGAATGTAGCCGTAGATAAAATCGTTATTGAAGGTAAGACTAACTTCACTCCCGGGATGCCCCTCTACAGACCCCTTCATCGGCAATGCAGTACAACCCCTGGTCCTAACAAGGCCATTTTCTGTAGCGACTGTCGCCGTATAGTCTTCTGAAATCAAATTTGAGTTTTCCAGATTCATATGCCATTCAGTGCCTTCATTTATCTTGAGGGTCGT
>JAUMBK010000162.1:0-4210 GCA_032115795.1 Saprospiraceae bacterium
ACGAATTGTGTGTCTTCGCAAAACAAGCAAATTAATGTAAACCAGGGAGTGTGCCCTATTTCCCTGACAGGGCGGCTATTTTCTTTTCTAGTTCCAGTTCGTCACCGGGATTGTAGCCATTGTGGGCGTATACAATTTCGCCTTTTTCATTGAGCAGGAAAGTTTGGGGTATTGTCTGGAAGCTCAGGGATTGCATGAGTTCCTGCTTGTAATCTGCCAGTACAGAAAAGTCCCATCCTTTGCTGCTGACCAATGCCGGTACTTTTGTGAGTCCCCGTGCGTCATCGATGGTGATTGCGACGAGTTGCATGTTGTATTTTTCTGTCCATTCGCCATAGAGTTCGTTGATCACATCGAGTTCTTTTTTGCAAGGGGTGCACCAGGTGGCGAAAAAGCTGATGACAGTGATTTTGCCGGCTTGGGTGTATTCATTGGTATTGACAATTTTGCCATCCAGGGTTTTGATGTTGATGGAAGGAAAAGGGTTGCCTGCAAAGGAAAATGCAGAGAGCAGACAAAAGACAAGGGTTAGCAAATTCGTTTTATTGTGCATAGTGCTCGATTTGGACGCAAAATACCAAAAGTTAATGACACCTTGCCCACAAATGTCCGGGTGGATTTGGAATTTAACGAAATTTTAGGGAGTGATCATGTGTTTATTTTTAGATTTATTACACTCCGTATAACTAATGTTAAGGTCTTATGGAATTTCTGATGAGTAAAATGATCATTGTGGTTTTTACGTGGGATTCTTTTACCCATGTCGATTTCATGTAACCAAAGAAAGACTTTAAATTATAAAAGCTGCATTCTCGACCAATAAATATGAAAAAGTGTGCATTACACCTTTATCATGAATTGCCATCATTTGACCAGCAGGTTGAAAAAATAGGATTTCGCCAAATGCTTCGCCGTGGCAACTGTATAAAGTGGTTGTGTCAATTCCCTACCTTTTATCTGGAAGGTGGCAAGCCATCCAAAATGATCTGATAAATGCGGATATTGATCAACCCATTTCTGGGATGATAAGACCTGGACAGAGAATACATCGGGTGCCTGAAAAAAGATGTAATCCAGTTTTGCTCTGGGCTCCTGATGAGATACATACTTATTGGTCACTTTATCGGAGGTAAAGTGAGTTTCGTCAATAATGGGTTGTACATCCTGCCAAAGCATATCATTTGTAAGTGCTTCATAGACATTGGAAAACGCAGTACACGGATGGTGAACATTGATGTCTCCTGCCAGAAATACAGGCTCATTGTTTTGTCCCAATGTCTGTAAAATTTGGTGCATGTATTCAATTTGGTCTTTGCGATGCAGTTCTGCGAGTGGCGAATGACCGGCATACAAATGTGTGTTTACCACGTGGATGCGAGTATGATTGACAGACAAGGTTGTGAGTAAAAAGCCTTTGTTTCCAATACGCTCAATCAGACTATATTCGTCGTTGACTGGAAAGGGATAAAATTTTTCAGAGATGATTGGAAATTTTGACAATGTGAGGAGGCCTCCGTAGCAATCTTTGGCGAGAAAAGGCAAAATGGATTTTTGGCATTGGTGCTCTGTATGAAACGGGTAGTCGTCGAAGAGTTGTGCTGCAATTTGATGGCGCAGCTCAGGATGAAATGTTTCCTGAAGGCACACAATGGCTGCGTTTGCACTTTGAATTGCTGCTGGAATCTTCGGAAACCGGGATGCCTGGTCGTGGCCGGGCAGGCGAACAGGCAATCCCCAGGTATTGAAGGTCAATATTGAGAATTGATCAATGCAGGAATTTTCCACTTCGGAGTACGAAAACAGTCCTTTTGGGAATGAAACCGGCAGGGGTTCAGCATTTGAAATTGCTTTGGAATCTACCAGTAAAAAAATTAAAAAACCTAGAAAAAAATGTCTCATAATACTCAATTATGAGACAAATAAATTTATTTTTTATTACTACATAATTTCCTAAATATTAGGTAATTATTAATTCTAAGAAAATATATGTGTTAATGTTTCAGGGATATTGTTTGCATGCATTTTTACATTGGATTTATGTCTCCATACCCAATCACAAAATGTCGCTTTTGAGGCACTGTCCAGCTGCTGCATTGTAAGCACGCCCAATTTTTTAAGGGCTGCAGCGTTGCACTCTTGTTCATACTGGCCTTTAATGGGTATAGACAATACTTTTTTTCCGAGGAAGAGAGCCTCAGCTGGCGTTTCAAAGCCACCACCAGTCACGATACCCTGGCAATAAATGAGGCTTTGGTTAAAATATTCCTGTTGAATTGGAAAGTAGTGAATATTTCCCTTGACATAGGGCGTAGTTACCTCCTGCAAAAACCAATGTACCTTCACCGGGCTGATGTACTGAAACAGCGCTTCCAGGCAATCCCTCATATAAGCTGGCAAATAAACAGTAATGTGGCCGTGGTCTTCGGGAGATGCATCAATAAATGTTTGTTTGATGATGGGAGGGAAGACAAAGGCATCATATGCATCGAAGTGCAGACCCACATATTTGGTTGCGGGAGCATAATTTCGGAGGATGTACTCACCCAGGAAGCTTCGTTTGGCTGGCCTGGGTGTATTTTCTGACATAAAACTTGCCTGGTGCCCAAATTGGATTGACGGAACTTTCTTTTGTGCACATGCTCTGGCGGTAATGTGGTCAAAATCATTAATGACAACGTCGTACTGATCTACGGGCAGTTGTGCGGCTTCCTTTGCGATGCGCAATGGATTGAAAGCAAGCGCCGATTTTGTATAATCCAGTCCGCCACACGTCGCATAAAACAGGCTCAGGCCTTTGCACCTGTACTTGACTGGGATGTCCATAGCCAGAGAAGCATTTGTTCCGCTGAGGAGCACATCTACGGTACCGTATTGGGTAAGGTAAGGATAGAGCTGATGCGCTCTGGAGATGTGACCATTGCCAGTGGCCTGTACAGAATAAAGGATCTTCATTGCTTTTTGTTTGCGTGATTTACCACCATCATGTGCCTGCGAAAGTGTTAAAAAGGATGTAGTCCCGTTTAAATGCTTCCAGGGAAATGCGGACAGATTATCTTACGTATTGAAAATATTTATTATATGAAGAGGCAAACATCTCGGTAAAATCCACCAATTCGAGTTCCTCTTCCATGTCAACCTGGTCCAATGCAGCCTGGTGTCTGTAAATGGACCATCGGCCGTTGTCGTATTCCAGAGCTGTATTGTTTTCGATCCAATCGCCGCTATTGAGATACAAAACTTTTTCGTCTCCAAATTGCATTGTACGGATTTGTGGTTGGTGAATATGCCCACACACTACGGTTGAAAACCCTTGATCTGCGGCGATCTGACCCGCGATAGATTCAAAATTATTTATATAGGAAACTGCCTTTTTCACACCTGCTTTCACTCTCTGAGAGAGGCTGACTTTTTCTTTCCCAAGGGATGTAAGCAATGAATTTACCAATCTGTTTATCAAAATGAGTAAGTCGTACCCTTTCCCTCCCAGCTTTGCCAGGATACGCGCCCACCCTTTTGTCGTTGCGTCGAAGATGTCCCCATGGAAGAACCACACTTTTTTACCATCCAGATCTAAGATCAGTTTGTCATCCAACTGTATATTTCCCAATGAGGTACCCGAAAATTTGCGTAATGCCTCATCGTGGTTTCCGGTCAGATAGTACAATTTGGTTCCTTTTTCGGCCATCTTAAGCAAATGCCTGACTACCTGCATGTGTGCTTTAGGAAAATAATTCTTATTAAAATTCCATATATCGATGATGTCCCCATTCAGGATCAGGGTATCCGGATGAATGCTCTTTAGGTAACTAAGCAAATCCGTTGCATGGCAACCATATGTTCCAAGGTGCATGTCACTGATGACAACCAGTTTCAGTTCTCTTTTTTCCATGAATAAATATTTGTACAAAGTAAGCAACGGTAGATTAACTAAATATTATGGAAATATTAAATATAAAAAGGGGCTGAGAATGTACTTTTTATTGCAGGGCTATATATCCCAAAAGTGAGGGAGAAGTGATGTGGATAACATCAGGCTGCCATTCATCCAGGGCTTTAAACAATTTCCTTTTTTCAAAATACGGAAATACGAGGCTGTATTTTTTATGAAAGGGAAGTCGAATAGAGGACAGTACTTGACCCTGTAATTTTGGTTCATTCAGGTGACTGGTAACAAAATAGTATCGGACTTGATTTTCGTCGATCCTATCAA
>JAUMBK010000163.1:0-10675 GCA_032115795.1 Saprospiraceae bacterium
TAAGGCGCTTTGTCCGACCGGAAGCAGAAATTGCCCGATATATGAAAAGAAACCATAGGAAGCAAACTGCAGGCGCTGGATGAGGGTGAACGTATCAGGTGCCGCTAACGCATTGACTTTTTCGCCATACAGCGTCAGCACACCATAGAAATCTTTACCCCCCTGCACCTGTACTGCCATGAGTCCAAAAAAGAGGGAAAATGCAAAAAAAGGCATGAGCCGGATTATTGCCGCGGGCTTTGGAAGTGCATGATCTTTCCAGTAATGCAATAGTAAAAAAACAACCGGAATTACCACGCCCATGGCTTTGGAGAGGACACTCAGCAAAAAGGCGACCATTGCAAGCCACCACCAGCGGCCTTCTCCTTTTGTGATGTATTTCCAGTAAGCCAGGCAGGAAAGCAAAAAGAAAAAAGTATACAACACGTCTTTTCTTTCAGAAACCCAGGCTACGGATTCAATGTGCATAGGGTGGACGGCAAAGGCGAGCGCGGTGAACAGGGCAATACCTCGGCTCCCTCCGGTTAAGGCCAATATCAGCAAAAATAAAAGGAGGGCATTGCAGGTGTGGAGGAATATATTTCCTTTGATGAACGGCGCAGGCGTTAATTTATGCCCCTTTTCCGGCGCCTGCCAGGCCAGCGAGAGCATCGTCACAGGGTGATAGTTGAGTGATACAGGTGTGGTCAGGAGGGCCTTGTAATTTTTCTCCAGCACCAGGGGTTGTTCTTCCACGTAGGCCTGGTCGTCCCAGTTGACAAAGAGGTTGTCAAAGGCAGGCTGGTAGACAAAAAGAATGGCAAGAATCAGGATTGCAAATGGGATGACTTGGTTCCTTAGGAGGGACGCTGTAGGTTTTGGATCAGTTACAGACATCTCTTTATTCTGAGTTGGAGTTGACCCGGTTTGTTTTTTTGTCTTTGCCATGAGTAGGGTGGTGTTGGCTTATAGCAAAGGTAAGTCAGGATCGGCATTTTTTAATAGGATTTTTTTCGTGCGAGGGTGCATAAGCAGATCTGAGTGGCGCATTTGGCCTTAAAACCACGACATTAATAATTCATCATAAAGTCATTCAGGTTGATATCTTCGGTCAGGTTCAATTTTTTGCGGAGCCGGTACCGGCTGATTTCGACACCACGGACGGAAATGTTGAGCAGGGGAGCCAATTCTTTTGTGGAGAGATTCAGTCTCAGGTAAGCGCACAATTTGAGGTCTTTTGGTGAAAGCTGCGGATACGCTTCCTTCAGGCGACGGATAAACTCCGAATGTACCTGATCAAAATGATAGGCAAAACTTTCCCAATCTCCCTCCAGTACCTGATCGTCTGACAAAATCGAAATGACCTTTCTGATTTGTTTTTTAGTGTCCGGGTCTACGATATGTTTGGTGATTGTCGTCAATTCTTCGCGCAATTTGGTCAAGGTTTCATTTTTTTGGACAATATGCATTGTCGATAAGGCGAGCTCTTTGTTTTTAAATTCGATTTCTGTTTGCAACTTTTGATTGAGCAGGTCTTTCACCAATGCCTCAGATTCTTCTTTCTCCTGGATCAATTGTGTTTTTTCACCTTCATGTTTTTTATCCAGGTATTTTACCAGGGTATAAAAAAGGGCACCCACCAGGAGGCAATACAGGGTAATCGCTGGCCAGCTTGCATACCAGGGACGTAAAATTGTAAAAGTGAAGGTCAGCTTGTCGGATTCATTCCCTTGTTTATCCATTGCTTTGGCCAGAAAGGTATATTTGCCGGGTTTCAGGTGGGTGAGTAAGATGTCGGGTTTGCTTTGCCAGGCTGACCAGGATGAATTTCGACCTTCCAGCATCCAGCTGTACAGGACAGGTTCTGTATCGTCAAGGTGATTTGTGCCCAGCACAATGCCCAGATTGTTTTGTAAATAAGGTATGGTTGCAGGCGTGTATGTGGCAGAAGCGCTGAAGCCTCCGTAGATGACTGAATCCCCGATGCCCTGACTGAATACCTTATTCAGATGAAGGAGTACAGGTGTACGGTGATCCAATTTTTTATTGTCCGCCAGTATCAGGCCTCTGTCTGTACAAATGAAGCTTTCGAGGTCGTCAGGAATATAAATATTTTCAAATCCACCGATGAGTTTTCCCTTCAGGAAGGGCATCATTTGTTTTATTGCTTCTCTCGAAACGGGTGTGCTTTGTATTTGCAGATAGCCGCATTCCTGCTCATTTAGGAACCAAATGTGATGGCCGTTTTCCTGAAAAAGCCGGCGTGTTTTTGATGTGCTGCCAATCAGTTTTGAGAGTTCGCCGTCCAAATTGAATTTCTTTCCTTTTTCATCATAGAAATAAATCCCTTTTTCGTTGCATACATACACCTGCTGGTTGAGCTTTGACACATAGTTGTTCATCTTTGAAGGGAGACCATGGCTGGCATCGTATTGAAATGATTTGGTAATTTCAGATCCATCTTTCGTAAACACCAGTTTATATACTCCTCTGTATGGGTGCGAAACCCAAAGTTGTTTCTGGTCATCCATCACTGTAATACGGGCAGATTCTTCAAAACCCGCAAGATGACGGTCATAGACCCAATTCCCGCCTTTTCGTACAAATCGTTCAATGCCCCCGTAGGTTCCAGCCAGCATGACTTCATTATTCTCAAATGAAATATGACACCATGTACCAGAAAACGAAGAAGTTAGTTTGACCGCGCGGTCATGTATTATCTGATAAGAACCTTCATTGTGGCCCATGAACAGGTCCTCTCCTACGACGTCCAGGCCCCAGACCTGGCCTGAGGAATTGGCAACTTCTTTGAAAGTGGCGGTTCTGTATCCTGCTGAGGCAGGCTGCCATTCTGTGTAATATAATCCGTTGTTGGTGCCGACATATAACTTTCCTTTGTGTTTTTTTACAGCATAGACACCTCCCTGTAAATCGAGATCAGGGTACATGATTGTAAAAGGAGACTGAATCAACACTTTGTCAATTCCATTGGATGTACAAGCCCAAAGATTGCCTGTGGCATCGGTTCCCAGCCGAATGATGGAATTGGTTTGCAGTCCCTGTTCCCGGCTGATTTGGTAGAGAAAACGACCATTCAAATCAAAAAACAGAATTCCTTTTCTAACGGTGGCTACGGCAATGCGCTTGGGATCAATCAGCACTGCACTATTGAAAATAGCCTCAGTTTCGTTTATATCCTGCAAAAATGGACTGCACTGTTTTCCGTCAAAACGGTAAATTCCATTTTTTTCAGTGACAATCAGCCAGTCTTTGTTCGGCAGGACCAGAATGTCAGAGACTCGGGTGTTGCGAAGTACCTCACTTCCGGCAAGCATGGCTGGCTGGTCATTTCGAATGTCGTATAATCCTTTTTCTGAGTCAAAATAGAGGAGTTTGTTGTCGACTACCTTTAGAAAACTGATACGTAGAGAAGGAATGGGAAGGATTTGTATCGTTGTTCCATCCCATTTGAAAATTTTATTGACAGACCTGAAATATGCATTTTTTTTCCAGATCTGTAAGTCCCACACATCTTCCAGGGAGGGGCATGTCTTCGGCAAATGATGCCTGATGCTGGTATAGGACAGGCATCCTTTCTCATCTGAAGAATAAAATCCTACCTCATCCTGGCCACCGACATACAGTCTTTGATTTGATGTATCTATTTCGACAGACCTGACAATGGTTTTGTTGGGGAGGTGAGAAACAGACCACTCATAACCGTTGTAGGAAAGCAGTCCTTCATTGTTTGCTATAAATATCCGGCCGTGTGCATCGCATGCCACATCCCAGTTTTCTGTACCAGCCTCATACATGTGCTTTGTGTAATTGACAATAAACGGATTGTTGACACTGGATCTCTGGCCAATAAGTACACTTGTAAACAGAATAATCAGGCAAACACTGCCTGTGAATGGGGCTCTCAATAACATGATGCAAAGTAAGAGATATTCCATTTCTTTTCACTGTTGATGTACGGAATAACTGCTCTTGATGTATGTTTGATGTAGTGAGTTTTGATGGATTCAATGCATGTTATCAGTAGTTTTGTCCCCATTGTTTTAGCGCGGCTCATTATCAATACGGTGGCTCTGAATCAAACATCGTATTTTGCAAAATAAAAACGTATCATTTTAACCACATCTTAATTTGACATTATGAAACTTTTTTACGGACTCCTTCCGGTTTTCCTGATTGTAACAGCTTCTGTTGCGCAGACAACCTATGATTTTGAATCACAGGCCACGTCACTCACCTTTCAGTATTTTGGCAGTAGCCTGGATCCTCAGTTGACAACCAAAATAGCCAATCCTGACAAAAACGGAATCAACACTTCAGAAAATGTAGGTAAGTTTATAAAAGCTGCAGGAGCCCAGGTATGGGCAGGTGGTTTTGCCAATCCTGCGCCTGCTTCGTTGATTGACGCGAAAGCCGGGTCAGTAATTTGTGTTAAAGTTTGGATGAATCAGCCTGGGAATCTTGCACTCAAACTGGAAGCTCCAGAAGGAGGGGGGGAAACCTGGATTACCAAACAGGATTACACGACACCCAAACAATGGCAGGAACTGTGTTTCAGTGTTGATGCACCCTCTCTGGAAGATTCCAAGTTGCCGGCAGCGGGCAAAATCTTTGGCCAAATCGTGCTTTTCTTTAATTTCGGCTCGCCAGGGGGAAGTGCGGATGAAACCTTCTACTTCGATGACATCATTTTGCCTGTAGGTTCTGTCAAAACCACAACGATCCTGGATTTTGAGGAGCCAGAGACATCTGGCGAGTTTTCCTATTTTGGAAGTCCCATCGACGGGCAGAAAACTGAAATTATCGATAACCCCAATGCGACAGGTATCAACACGAGCGCGCGTGTAAGTAAATACCTGAAACCAGCAGTAGCTGAGGTTTGGGCAGGGGCCTATTCCAACCCGGATCCCGCCACGCCCATTGATGTGACTGGAGGAGCCCAGATCTGTATCAAAGTTCACATGGATCATATAGGCAACCTTGCCATGAAACTGGAAAACAGCGCTGACGGCAAGCCCAACTGGATTCAGAAAGTAAGCAATACAAAGATCAATGAATGGGAAGAGCTTTGCTTTGATCCTACATTGCCTTCTCTGGAAGGGCCATTTGAATCAGCCAACTCGGTTTATTCCAGGATAGTGCTGTTTTTTGATTTTGGTAGCCCCGGTACCGGAAAAGACGTTACATCTTACTTTGATGACGTTGTAGTAAAAAGCGGCGCAGCACAGGATGACAAAAAAGTTTCCTTTAAAGTGAACATGAACAATTTTTCAGGCAATTTTGATAAAGTATATATCAGTGGAAACTTCAATGGCTGGTCAGGTGATGCAAACCCACTGACAGATGAAGACCTGGATGGCATTTGGGAAGGAAGTATTACGCTGCCGAATGGATTGTATGAATACAAAGTGACATTGGACAATTGGGCAAAACAGGAACAATTTGCGGGTACGGAAGAATGTACCAAGACGACAGATGTGTTTACAAATCGACTACTTTTAGTTGGTGGCGATACTGATTTACCTGAATTTTGTTACAACAGCTGTTACGCCTGCGGTGACGAAGCCCAGATTACTTTCAAATTGGGAATGGGTTCAGTGACGCCAAGTCCGGATGGAATATGGCTTGCCGGAGGAGGCAATTTTGATGTGCCCGGGGGTAGATATAAGATGAAGGATGAGAACAATGACGGCATTTATGAATTGACAGTACCACGAAAAAAAGGATTTACATCCTACTTTACATTTACAAATGGGCCTTGCCAGGATTACAGCTGTAAAGAAAACCTGGAAGGATTGTCATGTGCCAATCCATCCAATTTTAACGACCGCCTATTACCGCCTGTTACTGCAAATACAATATATGCCTCATGCTTCGGACTGTGCACGACAAACGCTGAATGTTTGAGTAGTGTAAATGAATTTGGCAATCAGGAACCACTTTTCGCCTTGGAATCCAATCCGTCTTCTGATGGCAGACTGACACTTCTTTTTAGCTCAACATACCAAACAAAACGAAATATTGTGGTAACCAACACTGCAGGTTTGCAGGTTGGTGGTGCTGCGTGCCTCCCTGGTCAGCCGTCCTATGCATTTGAAAGCCAAACCTGGCCGGTAGGAATGTATTTGGTCACTGTCACATCGGACAAACAACAACAGACCGTCAGATGGATGAAATATTGAGTTAACAGTTAGCTCATTATCAGATTTAGAAAAACAACGTATGCGAAAATATTTTTTCTTTTTACTGCTTGTCGTATCGATGCCGGTATTTGGCCAAATATCCATTTCTGGCAAAGTCAGATTATCCAATGAGTCTGAAGGGGCAGTGGGTGTCAATATAGTATTGAAAGGAGATGCCGGGACCGGAACGATAACTGACCTTGACGGAGAATACGCCATTACCGTGCCCGATAGCAAAGCCGTGCTGGTGTTTTCGTATATTGGCTATGTCTCTGTAGAGCGTGTGGTCGGTGCTGACCGTACCATCGAAGTGGTCCTCGAACAAAACAGCTCTGCCCTGGAAGAGGTCATTGTCACCGGCTACAGCAGTCAAAAACGCGCATCCATCAGTGGTAGCGTAGCTACGTTAGGTACAAAGGAATTGTCTGAAAGACCTCTCCTGCGCGTAGAACAAGCTCTGCAGGGGCAAACGGCAGGTGTACAGGTTGCCCAGGTTTCTGGATCGCCAGGAAGTGCCCTTACCGTACGCATCCGGGGAATCGGCACGATCAATAACAGTGATCCTCTGTATATTGTAGATGGTGTACCTGTGGACGGGCTCGATTTTCTGAATCCGAATGATATTGAAAGCATCAATGTACTCAAGGATGCTTCTTCAGCTGCGATTTATGGATCAAGAGGCGCCAATGGGGTCGTACTCATCACGACGCGCGGAGGCAAGAAAAAACAGGAAGGCTCCATCATCTATGACGCCTACGTTGGTCTGCAACGAGCCTCCCGCCTGCTTGACCTACTGGATGCTTCCGAATATGCCACACTTCAAAATGAGGCCTACGTGGCGGCAGGGAAAACGCCCCGTCCTGAATTTGCTGTACCCGCAGCCCTGGGCAAGGGCACTGACTGGCAGGAAGCAATATTTCAGACAGCGCCCATCAGCAGCCACCAACTGACCTTTACCGGAGGAGGAGAATCCTCTGCAAGTACATTTTCTGCCAATTATTTTTCACAGGACGGCATCGTAGGCGGACCAAAAGCAAATTTTCAACGGGCGACAGTCAGGCTAAACCATACCGCAGACCTCAAACCCTGGCTTTCACTCGGCAGCAACATCGGCTTTACCTGGTTGAAGCGTAACGGTTTGCCGGAAAACAACCAGTATAATTCGCCATTGATCAGAGCCATCAATATGGATCCGGTGACACCGATCAAAAAGGCAGATGGGACGTATGCCTACTCGCCGTATGCTGATACAGACATTGCCAATCCTGTCAACGGCATTGCCCAAACACATGATGCATGGGTGAGTAACAGGCTTGTTGGAAGCGTTTTCGGAGATGCAAAACTCGGCAATGGCTTTACGTGGAGGTCGACTTTCAGTGTGGACGCTACCTTTGCTGTGCAGCGCGTTTTTCGACCCCGATATGACCTGAGCAGCATCCCAGGACTCAGTGAGGCACCTCCGGCAGAGAAAAATCTGGTAAACTCCGTCTTTGTGGGAAATAATACGTGGAAAAATTTCCAGCTGGAAAACGTATTAACATGGCAAAAACAACTGGACAAAAACCAAAATGTAACTGTGATTGCTGGCACGACCGCATTATCCAACAGGTTTGATGCAAGTGGCGGCGCCAATACAAACCTTCCGTCCAACGATCCGAAGGATGCGTATATTTCTAATACCATCGATCCGATTGCCTCTCAAAGTGCCTATCAGTATGCCAGTGAATCCTCGCTATTGTCTCTTTTTGGCAAAGCCAATTACGACTGGCAAGGCAAATACCTCGTTTCTGCCACTCTCAGGGCAGATGGGTCGTCCCGTTTTGGAAAAAATAACCGCTACGGCTATTTCCCTTCCGCTTCCGTGGCCTGGGTGATCAGTAAGGAGTCGTTCTGGCAAAGTGAGATGATTGACTTTTTGAAAGTGCGCGCAAGCTGGGGACAAAACGGCAATGACCGCATTGGAGATTATAGCTTTACTACGGTCGTTTTTAACGGACAAAATTATGCTTTTGGAAAGCAGGAGGTGATCACCAACGGCAGTGTGGCACTTTCTGCAGCCAATCCCGACCTGAAGTGGGAGACGAGCACTCAAACCAATCTGGGCGCAGATCTGGAGTTAATGAACGGACAATGGACCGCAACGGCAGATTATTATGAAAAACAGACGTCGGATATGCTTTATGCGGCTCCGATTCCTTTGGTTGCAGGCACAGCACCACCTATACAAAATGTCGCAACTGCCCGCAACAGAGGCGTAGAACTTGCACTCAATTACCGCAAAAGCGGCAAGCATTTTCGTTATTCCGTAGGTGGCAACGTTTCTTTGGTGCGCAGCCGCATCACAGGGCTTGGCAGGGGCGGCGAACCCATCTTATCTGGTTATGTGCAATCAGCCAATGCCTTTGCAGCCAAAACGGATGTCGGCCATCCGGCGGGCGCCTTCTTCGGATATGTTACAGAAGGTATTTTTCAGACGCAAGAAGAGGTAAACTCCCATGCTTTCCAAAACGAAGGCACTGCACCTGGAGATATCCGATTTGCCGACCTAGATAATAACGGCGTGATTGACCAGAATGACAGGACGTACATAGGCAACCCAACTCCAGATATTGCCTATGGTGTGAATGCCAGCGTTTCCTGGAAAGGGTTCGAATGTTTCATCGTATTTCAAGGTACGCAGGGCAATGAAATTTACAACAACACTACCCGGTATGATTTTGCGTATGTAAACAGACCTTCATCTGCATTGCTTCGCTGGACAGGACCCGGGACCTCTCAGTTTGAGCCGCGTGTCAATTTGAGCGATCCCAACCAGAACGTCCGTATTTCGGATAGATTTGTAGAGGACGGGTCATACCTGCGGCTGAAAACGGCGAATCTCTCCTACAATCTGCCTGAACGATTGGTGCGCTCTTGCAGAATGGCAAAGGCAAAAGTGTACATTACAGCCCAGAACCTGGTTACATGGACACGCTATACAGGACTTGATCCTGAAATAGGAAGTATCGGAGGCAGTCTGGAGATTGGCATAGACAGAGGATTTTATCCCCAGGCACGCACATTTATGGCGGGGGTAAGCTGTACATTTTAATAAATTTGAAAGAGGAAGAACAAATGGATAAAAGAAAATGGCTTATTTGGACGTGTTTCCTGGCTTCAGTGACATCCTGCAGTGATGATTTTTTAGTCAGACAGCCCATCATTGGTGTTACAGAGGAAAATTTTTATAAAACGGAAGCGGATGCAATTGCTGCTGTAAATGCAGCTTATGCAACCCTTCAGTTTCAGATTTCTCCGGCAGGCCACTTCCGCTGGTTTTGGGGAGATATCATGTCTGACGATGCTATAAAAGGAGGCTCAGGAGACAATGACGTCAACTCCCTGCTTCAACTGGAAACGTTCAAGGGACCTGTCAATACAGACCTTCTGGAATCGGAATGGGGCGCCAGTTACGAGGGCATTTATAGGGCCAATGTTGTTCTGGAGAAGGTAGCCCCCATTGCAATGGATGAAAAGTTGAAACAACGCATCCTGGGTGAAGCGCGCTTCATTCGCGCATGGAATTTTTACAATCTGGTGACCATGTTTGGAGGAGTACCACTCGCTGATCGTGTGCTTGCGCCTTCGGAATATAACCTGCCCCGCGCTTCTGCACAAGAAGTGTGGGCATTGATTGAAAAAGATCTGTCAGAGGCAATTCCTGGATTATGGGTACGCAGTGCATACAGCCAGGCAGACCTGGGCAGAATTACCAAAGGAAGTGCGCAGGCATTGCTTTTGAAAGTGAACCTATGGCAAAAAAAATGGTCCCAGGCACGCCAGGTTGCGGAAGATCTAATAAAATCAGGTGAATACAGGCTTGTAGCAAACTATAAGGATATTTTTACTCTTGACGGTGAAAACAACAACGAATCAGTTTTCGAAATTCAATACATGAATGCCTCCGGCGGAAACTGGGGAAAAAACAATGCCAATGAAGGCAGTTTTACCAATGTCTTCCAGCGCGCGCGTGGCCAGTTTGGCGGATTCGGTTTTAATATCCCTACAAAGGACTTCGTTGATGAGTTTTTTAAGGAAGGCTTTGAAGATCCGAGGCTCAAGTCAACCGTATTTCGCGTTGGCGAGGCAATGGGCGACAGAGGAATTTTTACGATTGACGCCACCGGGGGATTGCCGCATTTGTACTATTCCAAAAAATATTTTAGTAACAAAAGTGAGGATGCTCCTTTCGGAGATCCAAATCCAAATGGGGGTTCCAATGATCGGGTCATTCGCTATGCAGATGTGCTCCTGATGCACGCTGAAGCTTGCTTTCGTGCCGGTGATGAAGCCAATGCACGCAAATCGTTGAATGAGGTACGCGCACGTGTCTCTATCCCGGCCATCAATGCTTCTGGTGACGCATTGTTGCAGGCCATCTATCGCGAACGAAGACTCGAGCTGGGATTGTATTTGTTTACGCAAGCAATCCATGCAATCGCCATGTACTATGCAAC
>JAUMBK010000164.1:0-17403 GCA_032115795.1 Saprospiraceae bacterium
TATAAATATGATGGTAAGGTCTTTAAAAATTATAATCAAAAAAATGGACTGAACCATGTTGATATAAGTCGAAAAGGCATCCTAGTTGATAAATCTGGTACTATTTGGGTAGGTACGCACGGTGGTGTTTACCAATACGTCCCATCAGCAGATAGAGAAGGTGGTCAATGCTTCTCGCTATTTCGATTACTCCCTCCCATACATGTTGCCGGTATTTTTGAAGACAAAGAGGGAAATATCTGGTTTGCCTCATCGGATAAAGGCGTCTATCGCTATAATGGACATAAGATTACCCATTTCAATCAGAAAGAAGGTGTGAGCGAGAATTATGCAGGTGGTATTGCACAAGACAAGGCAGGCAACATGTGGTTTACCATGAAAGAGGGAATTTGCAAATTTGATGGAAAAACCTTCACTGAATATACCTCCAAAGAGGGCTTGGGTGGCACAGAATTTTGGGGCATATTTATCGAACAGTCTGGTATCATTTGGGTTACGGCCCGAGGCAGCACGACGAGGTTTGATCCAGCCATTCCTCTACCAAAGGCATTTACTGTGTTTACCCCTGAAGAGGGTTTTACTTGTTGTGTTCAAAGTATGTTTCAAGACAGATCAGGAAATATGTGGTGGGGTACCGGACAAGGACTCTACCGTTTTGATGGGAAACGATTTTATCAGGTAAAAAAACATGGACCGTGGTAGTATGCACATTAGAAGACGACAAAACAGAATTGAAAAAACGGAAAATTCCAATCGTGAAAATTGACATGTCGTTATAAATAGACGGTGTTGTCACAATTTCCCTAGCCTAAATTAATATTGCTGAAGAATCTGATGTGGTTTATCAATGTACAGGTAAATTTGCAGCAACCACCGTAGTCAAAACAAGCAGGCATAACAAGCAAAGAAATATGGAGAATGCGACAATAATCAAAGAAGCCGTCTGGAGTCAATTCGGTGCGAGTATGGATATGCTTGAAAATGCCATTCGCATGTGTCCTGAAGATCTTTGGAATACAAAATTGAATTTTTGGTATACTGCTTACCATTGTATTTTTTGGACAGACTATTACTTAACAACAGATCCAGACAATTTTGAGCCGCCATCCCCATTCACTTTTTCAGAGTTTGACCCAACAGGTATAAAACCCGCAAGACCATATACAAAAGAGGAATTACTTGCCTATTTGACGTATGGTAGACAAAAGGCAAAACTACTTATCAGCTGTTTGACAGCTGAAAGACTCAACGACCGTTGGATTAATGACTACAAAAACTATTCGTTGCTGGAAATATTGCTTTACAATATAAGACATATTCAACATCATTCTGCTCAGTTAAACTTACTACTCAGACAGACGATTGACAATGCCCCTGCCTGGGTAAGTCAAGCAAAATAACAGACTAAAAAATAACAGATATTTACCTAAAAAAAGGGACGCACAACAAGAAAGACTCCGAACTCCAAAAGCCCATCCATTTTCCTTATTTTTGCACTGTCAGACTCTCCGTTTTTCGTCGCACAGAAACCATAGGTATTTCAAATGTCTAAACCAGGAATGAAAATATTTGCTCCCGCCTCCGTCTCCAATGTAGCCGTAGGCTTTGATATCCTTGGCTTTGCCCTCGAACAACCGGGAGATGAGATCATCATCCGGGAAGGAACAAAGCCAGGCCTGACAATCACAGGCATCCACGGAGGAGGAGGCAAAATCCCCCTCGATCCACTTAGAAATACCGCCGGAGCGGCAGCCCTGGCCCTGCTAAAACACCTGGGCGAAGCAGATAGGCCACTGGAGATGGAAATTCATAAGAAAATGCCCGTGGGAAGTGGGATCGGCTCGTCAGCAGCCAGCGCCGCAGGGGGTGTTTTTGCCATCAGCGAATTCCTGAAATGTGGATTGTCAAAATACGAGTTGCTGCCTTTTGCCGTTGCCGGCGAGCGCATCAATGGCCAGGGACTCCCTGCTGATAACGTGGCTGCCTCCCTGCTCGGTGGCATGGTTCTCATCCGGGACAATGAGACCCTCGATATCAAAAAACTGCATATTCCTCCCGGACTTTACGCCGTCGTGATTTACCCCCACATTGAAATTCTGACAAGGGAATCGCGAATGACCCTGAGTTCAACCGTAAACATGTCCGATTTTATACGGCAAAGTGGCAACCTCGCTGCTTTCGTAGCTGCCATGTACACCTCTGATATCGCCTTAATTGGCAGAGCCCTCCAGGATGTGGTCGTCGAACCGCAACGCGCCGCAGGCATCCCTGGCTTTTACGAGATGAAAGAGAAGGCACTCGAAGCAGGCGCCCTAGGCTTTAGCATCAGTGGTGCCGGCCCATCCATGTTCGCCCTTTGTGACAGCAGCCTAAAAGCAGAAAACATCGCAGAGGCGGCCACGGCACTGTACCAAAAGAAAAAAATGACCATGACCCCGTACTTATCGAGAATCAACCACGAAGGAGCTGTTCGCTATTAAACAATTTGGATACAATCCAACCACAGATAATAGAAAAAAGTCGTTCTTTTCATGTATTCATGGCAATCAACAGCAGTATAATCAGCAGGAGAACCACAAGAATGAAGATTGTGGAACATCCAGAACCAATTGTATCAAGTAGACCATCTCCCTTACTTCGGGTAATCAAACCAACGATCAATCCCAGTATCAATAAAACCAGTAGAAATTCCATGTTTCCCGATCCTGTTTTTTAATGCAGCCTGATCATTCCTTCTCCCTTAAAGTGCTCTTACCTCCCCACCAGATGATGTATGCTTCTTGACAGAACAGGGATTGCCCCGGTACCTCACCGTGCCCCCCGAACTCACGTCAGCATCCAGCGTGTCTGTACAATGCACTTTGACTACCGCACCCGAAGACGCATCTCCTGACGCATACATGACAGGAAAGTCAAAACCGTCAAGCTCTGCACCCGAAGACGCATCAAAAATGAACCTCTTTGCTTTGCCAGACAAGATAACTTCAGCACCGGAAGAAATGTCAACCCTGGCCTCCTGACAATGCAATGACAATTCACAATGAGCTCCACTGGACACTTCCACGTCCATCGAAGATGCCTCGATCGTGCCCACGCTGACCAATGACGATCCCGCTGCACAATCAATCCTGCTGAGTGAAGTGTAATAAACCTTCACCTTTGCCTTCGTCGATGTAAAATATTCCCAAAACCGCGTGTTCTTGAACTTGATTTCCAACTCCTCCCCAAACACTTCCACAACAAACTGATCCGGGTCGCCCTCCAGAATGGTGTATTCTACCTTTGGTGTCGTTGAGTGTATCAATTCCACTTTCAGATTACCGCTAACGTGCACTTTGGAAAAGGGACCCACTTGTTTTGTTTGTGCATTTCCTGTCAAAGTCATCGCCAGGAATCCCACGCTGATGATAAAGATCCGTATCGCTGTCATCATTTCGCCTTTTTAGAATAAGACGTTATTTTTGAAGGATTTGTTACATTTAATACAATAAAATTCGACGAACCAACCCACTTACCTTACCGGCATTGGGCAGCATTGTTTTCTCCAGTGTCTCATTCAGTGGAATGGCAGGCATGTTTTCCGATCCAAGCGTCAGTACAATAATGTGTTTTAATAATAATAAATCCAACATTCTAATGAATCTTTCTCAGTAGACACTGGAATGAAGACAAGTATTATGTATACTTAATAAGAGGAGTATTAACTCAAAATTGACCCTTTTATGAATTTAATAGAAACTCTAATTAAACATATTAGCCATAAATTTTCCAGTAATGTACCAGGCTAATAAAACAGCTGCCGGTGACATATAATATGCCAATACGTCCCTTGTACCAGATGCTTTCAAGGATTGCTGTAAGATATTTACCATCATGAGAAAGATATATAAAATAAAAACAACTATGATACCAAGTGATTCCATCAATCTTCCGAAACTATTTAAGTAGGATAAGAAATTGTTATCACTGAATATGACACCTACAGTGACCATCATCAGGAAAAAGGTTAGTGGAAATGCGTTCAGCGCCCCTGTAAATAATTCATCTCGAAAAGTGGCAACGCCTGAAACAGATTTAATAACGAAGGAGACCAGTGAAATGACCAACATAAACACTACGGGTAGCATACCGAGCCTAACCATATCCCCAAAGTCCATGAGGCTCCTTGCATCTCCCATTAAAATATATGGCACGATAAAATAAAGTACAAATACAGAACTAATGAGGACAAGAGACTGAAAATAAGCATGCTGATTCCTGTTTATAAAAAAAGAATGAGTTCCTTCAATGGGGTCGCTTAAGAACTGACGTACCATTCCCATCAAATCGTTTTTGAAAAATGACTTTACCGCTTCCTGTGTGTTTTGTGGCAATACATTGTTTTCTGGTGAGTTTGTTTGGTTTTCCATGTTGTTTTGTTTTAATAATATTATTCACGAATTAATTTCATTTTTACTGTGTCGTTAGACCAACTGAGCATTATCAAATTTTCATCCGTATCAAATTTTGCTACCATCTCCTTATTATCATTAATAATCAGAAGCGCCCCCGTTGTTCCTTCACTGGGCCAGTCAGGTAGTACAAAATCAATTTTGTATGGTAATTCGTGCCTCCTTCCAAAATTTTCAACGGATAAAACATCATCCGTAAAGGTAAAGGAGGCACCCAGCATAGGTTGTCCGTCTCCTTTGGCAATTTCAACACACTTCCAGCTTCCAAGCTGTAAGAATGAGTGCATTGAAGCTATTTGCGCAGCGTCTTCCCCTGATGGTGGCGACTCTTTTTCTGTTGTTACTTCCTCACTTTCCTTATTGGTGCTGTCGACCGGGGAAGAATCACTTTTATTTGACAAATAACCAAGAATTGCCAGTAAAATAACCCAAAATAACCAATTCTTATAAATGGGTGTTGGTGCTTTGTTTTCCGACATAGATAATCTCTTTTATATTGAATACGGTTTAATTCTGAGCAATAACCTTGTAGTAAATGAAAAGATGCCTTTTGCCATCTTCGATATCAAAATTGGTAAGAAGCTCCATGCCATTGACAAACCCATTTCCTTTTTCCCGGATGGACTCCAGTGTCTCTACCACAGATTTTGGCTCTCCCTGCTCCGATGTTTCTGTGGTTTTAATGATCAGATCGGTGCTTACGGAAGTCCCGTTTATGTAACTGCTTGCCTGCGATTGTGCCTTTACTTGAGCAACCCGGGTCATCGTTGTACTATTTGGATACTTTGCCTTGTCAAGGGAAAGAACTGATATCAGGTATTGTGTACTGTAATCATCCATGATTTTCACTCCTTCAAACGGCACTGCTGTGTACATTCGTTTGATAAAATTTGTCAGTGCCATTTTTTCTTCATTGATTGATTGAGAAAATATCACTGTAGCAGTCATGGTGAAAAGTATAAAAAAGAGAAGCCGTTTCATCATCATTCCGATTTGGTTATTAATACTTGATTTTTTTAAGTTTAAATTCAAAGGTGCCACATTCTTCTTCTTTTCCTGAAGCGGCAAACACGAAGGTTCTTGCTTTGGTTTGGATCATGGAAATAAGTTTATTGCTAACATCATCTGTTTGATTCATATCGTATTGAATGTATGTAACTATACCGTTCTTGTCCACACAAAAATTGAAAAATATACTTCCCTTCTCGTTGCTGTAATTTTCAATGTCCGGAACACTCAGAATCTTTCGTGTTTGCAGGTCAATACCTTTAATTTCCAGACTGATGTTGTCCATAACTCCAAGTTTCATTGAGTTGCTTGTGACTGCCGTATTCGGAATAGAAGCACTGGATTGTGCTTTTTCAGTTTGGGTTACATTGGTAGGCAAAGGCTTGCTTTCCGCCTGCACGGCTGGCTTTGAAGGACTTTGCATTTGTGCATTTTGGTTGACATCCCGTGCTTGCTGAGAAGCATTGACAGAAGTGGCAACAGCGGCCGGCGAGACAATTTTTTCCTGAGGAACTACCGCTTTTTCAGGCGATGATGCTGTCTTGACGTCAGACTGCACAGGCTGAGATACCGATTGTGAAGCAACTACTGGGGAAGACTGTTCAGCCTGATTGTCAGGCACATGCCTATTTTGACTTGTGGAGGAATTTACCTCTGTTTCCTCCTGAATCGGAAACTCCTGTCGCGGGGCTTGCAATTCGACCGGCGCTGTGGTAACTGAATTAGCTTTGCCGGGCACCTTAAAAATTAACGTACCACAACTGTGCTTATTTTCGGCTGGAGTAAATGACAGGCTCATGGCATGCTCTTTCAGTTGGGCGATGATTTTCTCGCTGACAATGGTCGATTTAACAACATTCAACTGACTGTGCCATCGGGATCAATACAAATTGCAAAAAGGACCTTACCTGCCTTGTGGTGACTCAGTTGCAGGTTGCTTTTTTGTGTCAGTGTGCGTTCCTGCAATTCTACACCTGAAAGCTCCATCTGCAATTCCTGGGCTTGACTCTCTGGCCCTGCATTCGGTTGCTTTATTTCCAAATTTTCTCCCATAGATATGGGTGGGTTTGTGGATGCTGATGAAGTTTGGCTTACCCTGTCAACAGTATCAGATGCAGCCAGAGAGCTGCTCTCTTCAGGGAGACTGTTCTGCGATGAAATCGCGCCTGATGAGTTAGTAGTGAGGGATGTCTCCTGGCTTTGACTAACAGCAGATGGATTTGATGCCTCAGTGTTTTCGAAGCCGGAGGATTGTGATGTGACTTCTTCCTGTTTGTCAATACTGGAATTCAGTTCTGTCAACTCCGGTGTCTGGTTGATGCTATTGCCGCTGTCCTCTTGTTTATCAGAATTGGAAACAGGGTAGCCTTCACTTGGCTCAATGTCATCACCGCTGTCGTCAGATGGCAATGAAGATTGAACAAGGCCTTGTTCTACGGCCTGAGAAGAAGGAATCGATTGTGGAGCAGAAGATGCCGGAGTCGACATTACTTCCGTACGGACCACGCCAGGTGTGGGCTCCGGTGTTCGTTCCTTTTCTTTGGGGCTTGCCGAAGCTGGTTGGGTCTCTGGAACTGCAGGTGTAGCGGCAGCGTAATTACCCAATGCTACCACCGAATAGCCCTGCATCTGGTTGATTTCCTCAATAGTGCGGATATCCTCATAATCAAACCGTACAACAGACGTCCCTGGTTTAATACCAATAAAGGAAAGGACCAAACCAGCTTCCAAAATATGCATCTCTGACAGAAACTCTTGGATATCTTCAGGTTTACTTAAATAATTTAAGTTTTCTATTTTCATCTTATTAAACGTTGCATAGCCATTGATTTTAAAATTGGGATCAAATCCATTAGACTCATATCCTTTAAGATTGGATACAAATGAAAACTGATTGTTAAACCGCCCCTTGTAACTTGTAAGCGATTTGATTGCATCCCTTACGTAAAGAGACATTTCTTTCTTTGGTGCTTTTACAGTTTTTTTAAATCCTGAGAATGAATTCTTCAGCGCATTAAAATCATTGACAACCTTACCCAATTCGCCAGGTAGTTGGACGTTTTGCTTAATTTGCGGCTGATTACTTGGATCTTGATATTCCGGAAATCCATAAGGAAATTTTATGTAAAAACCTGCTGGAATCAATCCAGCATTCTGATATACAAACTCGTTATATTTTTCCCGCTCAGCTCTTTTTTCTTTTGTAGGAAGGTCATCTAACCAATATTTATAATTTAGAAAATAAATTTGCCCATAACTATGGTCATGAGATCTTGTAAGCATATCATCAATATTGCATTTTGGGTACATCCTGCCCTGTACTTGATAATTATTAACATTAATTATTTTGTGTTCCCGAGATGTAGTATTATCTACACCAATATTTAAACTTTTTTTAATCATAAAGGTGTTTTCTACTACACCAAATGCAATTCCCCTATCATAAAAGTCATACTCAAAATGCATATAAAACACACTTTCAGGCCAACACTGTGTTCCATGATGACCAAAAGTATAATTCTTCAACAACGGCCGAAAACTCTTATCATAAATATACTGCAATCCATCCGGCTTTTCTGCCAGCGTAAATTCAGCGACGCCATTGGTGATTTTAAAATGCGTCAGAGCGTGATTAAAGTAATATACAATTTCCAGCAATCGCTTCAGGCTCTCTTCCGTGCGCAGAATAAAATACCCATACTCGGTCTCAGACGCTGCATAGGAAACCGGATAAATGTACTTTTTAAGCTTGATATAATCGTCAGCCTGTAAAGTAGTGAGGCTTACTCCCTTTAGGGTAGAGAGGATAATTTTTGGAATACTGGCAAAATTATCATTTGCTTTCCCGGTGATAGCGAGCGGAATTTTGAATTTATCTGACGAGCCTTCCACCGCAGTTGGTTCTGTGGCATTTATCTCAAAGTTAAAGGCATTGTCAGCCAGCTCTTTGACGACCTTCATCATGTCATCCATGGCTTTGATCTCGTTTTTCTCATTGAGCTTTTGCTGGTTGAGGTTGAAGGCAAGCATAGCCCCTTTAAATTCGACTGTGCCCCCTTTACTTTCCACAAACGAGGCTAATTTGGTGACCGAGACGGTAGCATTCAGTGTCGTGTTCCAACTATTATCCGGAAGCTTCACCTCTGAAATGACTTCGAACTGCTGTATGTTGCCATTGGAAACGGAAACTACTTCATCCTTGACCAGGTCATCGTTTAGAATTTCTGTTTTAGAAGAAATAAAGGTACCAAAAGCCTGTTCGATAGCACTGCGCAAGGCGTTTTGCTTGGCTTCATCCTGGGTGCGGCCTATGCCGCTTGAGGTAAGCGAAACTGTCTTTTCCTGTTGTTGCGCAACTAATGGAAAATAGACAAGGAATAGTAGTAATACGACTGAAAAAATTCTCATAATAAAGGTGTTTTTTACCAGAAAATGTTATTGTATGTGACTCTTTTAGGTTGATTGTTGGCATATGCAACGCCCACTTCCCGGTAGGCATTGATTCGTAACTTATCCAATTCAAAATTTCTTTTTGATCTTTTTTCATCTCTCTGGGCTTCTTTCTCTCTGAAAGTGGCATCCCGTTGTGCCTGACTCTCTCGGAATGTAGCATCACGTTGAGCTTGCTTTTCCTTAAATACTGCGTCTCGTTGCGCCTGGTTTTCTTTGAAAGTAGACTCCCGTTTCGCTTGATTTTCGCGAAACGTGTCATCTCTGATTGACTTTTCTTCAGCAATCCTGCGTTTTTCCTTTTCTGCCGCTATTTTATCATTGTATTGCTTCATCTTGAACGCCCACCGGGCCCTTTCGTCGGCTCTGAGTTTAGCATCTACCGATTTAATAAAGTTTTGGACGTCATTTTGGCATGTAGCAAATGGATTCACTTCGGCCAGAATATCTGCCACCCGCTCTGCGTTGACAGGATTTTGTCCTGAAGCCCATATACCTTTCGCTTCTGTAAATTTTACACTGCAATCCGCATCAATTTTTCGCTGGTAGATGTAATTCATAGTATCCAGTGTTTTAAAATAGCAATCTTCACATACTTCCGGGACCAAAGTAAGCTGATAAATAGCCTCATCGTATTTTTCCTGTTTGACCAGCGTAAAAGCTTCTCCTATTAAGAAGTCACATTCCGTTGAATAATATTGAATGATTTTATTTTTGCCTTCATCCAAAAAAGCGGCCAGATCCTTATTTCGGGGATTAATCATTTTGAATGCTTCAATAAATGCCTTATTCTCATTGGTTCCAACCCCTTTTAATGAAAGAGTGGTGGAAGCGAATTTGATATTTTTTATAGCATCACCAATGTAAAAGGTTACATCCAGGTTTTGTGCAATCATTTGTGGAGGGCCTGCGATAATATCTTTAGTCCCAATATTTACTGATGCTGTTATAATAAACCTGGGGTTCGCTTCACTGCCACCCATACCGCTTGAGGTAGTAATCTGATCCAATTTGTTTTTTAATGAGCGGGTTGCCTCTGCTGGTAAATTAATGTTTTCAGGCAGGTAACTGTTTACGACAATTCTTCCAAAATCATCGAGTTTTGCCTGAGCGTGCAGAATATTCTCCAAACTAAAAAAGCAAAGCAACAATATTGTGTATTTGTACATATACATTATTTTTCTCCAAGAACTAAAATGGCTTCTCCCAGACCGCGGGTCATAAGTTTGACCTCAAAACTATAGGGGGGTGCTTTCAGAAATTTCTGTAGCTTGATGCCAAACTGACGTGCATCCATTGCTCTGTTACGCTCGTCAAACAGAGGAATACGAACTTGCTCATAGACCACAACATTTTCTGAAGAATTGCTCTCATTAAATCTTCCTGAAACCGTATTATTTTGCATCCAGTCGTAAATATGATTCCGGATTTCGTCTCCATCGATTTCAGATTCAAGGTCCATGTCCCAGCTATCCCATTTCCGGACAGTCAGTCTGATTTCTCTGCCATTATTGACCATATCATCAAAATGCCCCTGCAACTGGTTGACAAATAGGTCTATATTAGCCATCACTGCATTTTGCAACATCACTGGAACAATATCTGTATTGTTGGGCGAGGAATTGCCCGTTGCTGCAGAAATTCGTTTGTTTGTGTAAGCATCGAATGCCTCCAGAACAAAGGATACGACTTTACCGTCGGCGGTCCTGGTAACCTTCCACCAAATCTGTAAAATGATGTCTGATTTGGACTTGTTCTTTAATTTATCAAGGGGACTTTCAGACAAAGCAGACCCACTTGTTGTGGATGCAGCCATGTTATCCTCCGCTGTTCTTGCTTCAATCGCCTTAAGTTCCTGTTCTGCGTCCTTTAAGGGGAAGCCCCTATCAATCATCAAAGACCCTATCTTTGAAATAACTTGCCCAATTTCTGTATCCTCCTGGAATGCCTGCTTGTAATTGGGTACCTTTTGCTTGGTGCCTTGATTATCAAATTCAGTCATAAAGTACCTTTGCTCACACCAGTTGTCACTGGGTAAGATCATTAGGGTAGGTTTCTTCGCTTGTGCAAGTAGTGCAAAGGGTAACGCCAGAATAAGGTAAATAGCAAGTCGAAAAGTTGGATTCATACCTGAGTTTTTAAAAGATAGAGTTGATTGATTGGATAATTTTCTTTTGTTCAAGATATTTTTTTAATTCATTGATATTTACGGAAACGGAATAATGGTTTCTTTTACCTTCCTCCTTCCTTGAATTGCGGGTATAATCAAACCACGCACCCTCCTCACTAAAAAACTGACCTGCAATTCCGTTAAATGCTTCTTTTTCCTTTTCATTTCTTAAAATGGGTGGTAAAACCGGACAACCAGACGTGGATTGAATACCAGAAAATAAGAGTACTCTGATGGCATCTTTTTGTGCATTTTTCCTTGAGTACATGAGACACTTTTTCTGATTCCAAACTTTAAGAGTAATAAACCCATCCGAAGCATACGATTCACATTTTGTCTGAAAATATCTTCCAGACATACATGAGGTAAAGCTGATTAATAAAGTGGAAATAATACAAAATTTTGTAATTAAGTATATCCTCATAATTTATCCCTTAAATGACCGCGTGAAAGTAAAAATGTAAATTAATTTGGCATATAATATTTCTGTTTATTTCAGTTGCAACTGAAATAAACAGAAATATTGAGGAAATTTAGATGATTTAAATGGACAATTTCATCGTCTTGTTAGGAACAAACCAGTGAAACATTATTCCTAGGAGTACAACCGTTCAAATACTTTGCGATTACATTTATCGCAAAGATTTCCAGAATAGTCTCTATTTTTTTTAAAACTTAATTTGTCGACGAACCAACCCACTTACCTTACTGGCATTAGGTAGCATTGTTTTCTCCAGTGTCTCATTCAGAGGAATGGCGGGTAGGTTTTCCGATCCAAGCGTCAGTACAGGGGCATCTAAAAACTCAAAGCAATACTCCTGGATTCTCGCCGTCAGACTTTGTGCAAAACTATTGTTTACCGGCTCTTCTGTGACTACCACAATCCGGTTATATTCCCTGGCTTTTTTGTAAATAAGTTCCTCATCCAGTGGATAAAGCGTGCGCAGGTCCAGAATGCCGGTCTGTGGACGAAGCTCTTCATCCAAATTTAGTGCCCAGTGCACGCCCATGCCATATGTCACCACGAGGACTTTGGGAAATTTGTCTGACACTTCCGCTTCCTGCACCATGCTTCCGATACCCAGAGGAAGAATGTAATCTCTGCCAGGCAATGGTCTCCTGGCTGTCTCTGTCCCTTTCACCTTGCTCCAGTACAATCCCTTGTGCTCGAGAATAACAACCGGATTCGGATCATGCCAGGCCGCTTTGAGCAAGCCTTTCAGGTCTGCACCGTTGCTGGGATACGCAATCTTTATGCCCCGGATATTGGTCAGCACCGATTCCACACTCGAACTGTGGTAGGGCCCCCCACTGCCGTATGCTCCTGTAGGCACACGCAAGACCATGCTCACAGGCCATTTTCCGTCTGATAAATAACAACTTCGACTCACTTCTGTGAACAACTGATTCAGTCCGGGCCAGATGTAATCGGCAAACTGCACCTCCACTATGGGGCTCAGGCCGGTGGCAGACATACCCACCGTGCTCCCGACAATAAAAGCCTCCTGAATGGCCGTATTGAACACCCGATCATCGCCAAACTTTTGCGCCAGCGTGGCCGCCTCCCGAAAAACTCCACCCAGCCGTCCCCCTACATCCTGTCCATACAAAAGGCATTCCGGGTAGTCCTCCATCAGTTCCTGAATAGCAGACAATGCCGAATCAACCATCACATGCTCTTCCGCTCCCGCCGGACTACGCTCACCAGACTCTCCTGTCACCGGCGTAGGTGCAAAGGCGTGCGTAAACAAATCCTCTGGCCGGGGATCTTCCGCGGCCTGCGCTTTGTCCAAAGAAGAGAATACGAGACTTTGGGCTTCCTTTTCCATTGTTTCCAGTGCAGCCGCTGCTTCGCCAGCCTGAAGCAATGCCTCGCGAAGCTTAGGCAGCGGATCCCTGAGCTGGTGAGCCTCAAGATCGTTTCTATACCATTCCTTGCGCACCCCTGAAGTGTGGTGGTTCAAAAGAGGGACTGATGCGTGCAAAAGAAAGGGCCGTCGTTCTTTGCGCATCACCTCAAGTATGTGGGAAATTGTCTGGTAACAAACCGAAAAATCTGTACCGTCAATGGAGATTGCCTCTATTCCGGGAAAGCCCCTGGCGTACTCAAAGGCATTCATCGCCCGAATTTCGTCAGCCGTAGCGGAAATATCCCAACCATTGTCCTGGACGAGATACAATACCGGCAGCTGCAACAAGGCCGCCATCTGCATTGCTTCTGCTACTTCTCCCTCAGTCACCGAAGCATCTCCCAGCGAACAGACTGCAACCGCGCCAGGAGAATACTCTAGGTCTAGTTTTTCACGGTAACGAAGACCCATCGCCACACCCGTGGCAGGGATAGCCTGCATGCCCGTGGCAGATGATTGATGTGGTATCTTTGGTTTGTCAGGCTGTCTTAGACTGGGATGACAGTAGTACGACCGTCCTCCCGAAAAAGGGTCTTCGCGTTTAGCCAGCACCTGCATCATGAGATCATACGGCGTCAGGCCCATTGCCAGCAACATGGCGTCATCGCGATAATAGGGAGAAACAAAATCCGCACTTGTCAGCTGCATGCCCATCGCGATCTGGATTGCTTCATGACCCCTCGATGTCGCATGCACATATTTGGAAACAGTTCTGAATTGTGCCTCAAAGGCATCAGTGATGGCTTTGGCCGTAACCATACATTGGTACGCCCGTTGCAAAATGTGACGGTCAACAGAATTTGGCTTCATGTTGCAAAAATAGGCATAAGCCCCGACTTTACCGCCTTTGACACGGGGATTATCTGGAAATGGATGATGAAAAAAAGCCTAAACCCTATACAACGAATTGGTTAAAAGGCATCGTTGACCGTCAGGTAAAAGGCCCCTCCTTCGTGCAACGTCCTTCCATAATCAACGCGCAGTCGTAACCTGTCCTTCTTGTTGAGAATGATGCGCAGACCTCCTCCAAAGGATTGTTGCCACGTCTTTTGGAATAGCATACCATACGTTCCTGCAACAGCACCGGCACTGTAAAAAGCGGCGCCCTGAATCCTGCCAAAAATAGGAAATCGATACTCCGCCTGAAGTAACAGCATATTTTTGTCAATAAATCGCCGGTCCTGGTACCCACGCATGATGCGCGGACTGCCAAAATACAACATGTCATAGAAAATGGGCTCACCATGGATGGTTGCCGTTGAACACTGTACGGCAACTACATGCTCTTTGTCTATACCAAAATACGCAGACATGTCTGCAGAATAGCGGCTATACGAAAAATCACTGCCTATACCCGGACGATTCACGTATCCTTCCCACTCCATAAATACACCCCGGGTGGGGTGGTATATCCTGTTGCGTGTATCCAGCTGCAAAACCAGGCCGGCACCTGAGATCGTTCCTCCAAATTTACCGGTATAGTTTCCCTTTTCCAGTAAGCCTTCTGCCCTGAAATCGGCAAATTGCATGGCATCAAACCGGTACCTTACTCCCCCAAACCACCTCTTAAAACGGCGCAATACATCCATTCGAAATCGGGGATACTCCGCTCGAAAAGTTTCCCGATTCTCCAGCGTCGTTTCATCTCCTATGCCATAAAAATTGTACTGGTATTTGAAATAACTGATCTCCCCGTCAAATTTCCACAAATTGTTGCCAAGGTACCATTCCATCGGTATGGTCACAATGACTTGCTTGTTTTGCGTGTAACTGAAAGAAAACTGGATCAGGGAAGGATTGGACGTGGCGGCTTCTCCCCGAAACCTGAAATTGTAAAAGCCCGCAGCACCAGCACCCCACTTTGTCTCCGGCAGATAAAACACAATCGGATAAGCCACAAACTGATTCTGGACAGAATCAACGGGGTCTGTACCCTGAACAAGTGTGTCCAGAGGGGTGACCGATATGAAAGAGCTAAATAAGAGCGAGAAAAACCACATGGCATAAAACTAAAAAAGGTGAGTACAATGCTGTACCCACCTTACAATTTATCTAAACCTTCCGAGATTACGAAAGACTGTTTACGTACTTTGTTAGCTTTGATTTCAGGTTGGAAGCCTTATTCTTGTGCCATGTATTCTTCTTTGCCAATCTGTCAACCATGCTGACAACCTTTGGAAGGAATTTCTTTGCCTCTTCCTTGTCGGTCATCTGACGCAACTTGGCAATGGATGTCCTTGCTGACTTCTTGTAATACCTGTTTCTTAGCCTGATTCGAATATCCTGGCGAATTCTCTTCTTCGATGATTTGTGCTGTGCCATATCGTACTATTTAGCCTTCTATTTCTAAATGGAGTGCAAAATTACGCCTTTTTTATGAAACCAACAAAAAAAGAAGTAATAAAAAGATTTTGAGTTTGAGATCTCCTGCCTAGAAAAATGAGATCTCATGCCAACCCTTGACACGAAGAATCACAAATCATACAATAAAATGCAGCAATTTATTGAAATACTTACCGTCTCGTAGTTTTTGCCTGGGATTTGGATAATCGAAATATATTCCTTCCTGCAAGATAAAACAGCCGCGATTCCAAACTCAAAAAAGAAGGTTGAATCGTATTTCTATCCTCGTTAAAACCAAATGCGTTTGAATTTAGTTACCTTTCAAAGAAGGTGAATGGCCGGCAAATGCCTATTTTTGCGCCGGAATTGCATTAACGAACATCTGAGTATGGCGTTTGGCAGGCACTCAAGAACAAGCAAAGCAGTTTCTCATTCACAGAAAACGACAAAACAAGCATTTATGCAAACCAAAGATTATTCGTACGTCTTCAACGCACACCCATCCTACATCGAGTCCATGTACCGCCACTACCAGCAAGACCCCTCCTCCGTCGACGAGAGCTGGAGATTGTTTTTTGATGGTTTTGAATTTGGCACACAGGGACATAGCACAACCGATAGTGCCGTAGGCGCCTCCGAAAAAGGGATTTCAGAAAAAGAAATCGCCGTCATGATTCTCATTCAGGCATACCGCAGCCGCGGGCATCTGCTCTCTGCGACAAACCCAATCAAGCCAAGAAGAGACCGTAAGCCAAGCCTCGACCTGTCTGACTACGGTCTGGAAGAATCGGATCTGGATACTGTCTTCGCTGCAGGCAACGAAATCGGACTCGGTCATGCCACCCTTCGGGAAATCCTGGCCCGCCTAAAAGCAGTCTACTGCGGTTCACTTGGTGTCGAATTTATGTACATTGAGAACCGTGAAAAAAGACACTGGCTCCGCCATAAAATAGAAAAGAGAAACCTCGATAGCAGTTATGGATTGTCTTTGGAGAAAAAAAGGCAGATCCTACACAAGTTAAATGGTGCAGTGATTTTTGAAAAATTCCTGCATACAAAATACGTCGGACAAAAGCGGTTTTCTCTCGAAGGAGGAGAAACAACCATCGCAGCCCTGGATGCCATCATCAATAAAGCCGGCGAAGACAAGGTAGAGGAAGTCGTCATGGCCATGGCACACCGCGGAAGGCTCAATGTACTGGCAAACACACTCGGCAAAACGTACGACCAGATCTTCAACGAATTTGAAGGCACGGCCATTCTGGATCAAAGCTTCGGTGATGGTGACGTAAAGTACCACCTGGGCTTTTCTTCACAGCTTACACTTCCTACCGGCAAAACAATGCACCTCAAACTGGCACCCAACCCATCCCACCTGGAAGCCGTCAATCCCGTGATGGAAGGGTTTACCAGAGCCAAGGCAGACTTGTTATATAAAGGTGACTACAACCGGATCCTGCCCATCCTGATCCACGGCGACAGTGCCGCTGCAGGCCAGGGCGTGGTCTATGAAACGACACAGATGAGCCAGCTGGATGGCTATTTTACGGGGGGAACAATCCATTTTGTTATCAATAACCAGATCGGCTTTACAACAGATTTTGATGATGCCAGATCTTCTACATATTGTACTGCCGCAGCCAGTCTCGTCCAGTCACCTGTTTTCCACGTCAATGGTGACGACCCCGAAGCAGTGGTCTTTGCAGCCGAACTGGCCGTTGAGTACAGGCAAAAATTCCATAATGACGTTTTCATTGATATGGTATGCTACCGAAGACATGGCCACAACGAAGGCGATGATCCAAAGTTTACTCAGCCAACGATGTATGACATCATTGAGAAACACAAAAATCCAAGGGAAATCTACCTGTCCAGACTGGTGGAAAGAGGTGATGTAGACCCAAAACTGGGCGAAGAACTGGAACAGAAATTCTGGGCTGAACTGCAGGATCGACTGGACATGGTCAAACAAAATGTACTGCCCTATGTATACCAGGAACCAGAGCAGCACTGGAGGGAACTGAAAAAGACCATTGATGAGGCAGATATGGTGACTCCCGTAACGGGCGTT
>JAUMBK010000165.1:0-12444 GCA_032115795.1 Saprospiraceae bacterium
AAACTGCCTGGACAATTACCTGTCGTATTTTCAAAAACGGAACACGACCTTGTACAGTGTGCTTCGGGCCATGCATGCGGTACGCAGAAAGAAGCAAGTGAGCCACAATTACATCGTCGCAGCCTCGCATGTTCAATCGCCTGTCGATGTACTCTTCATTTATTGCCACGAAGACAAACTGACCACCTATGCCATGGGCAGGCAGCTGATGGAAGCCTTGCCCCTGCCCTCCCGCATGCTGGTGTGCAAGGGCAAACACCTCGAGGCATTTGCCGTAGACAAGATCTATTACACCCGACAACTTCGCCGGTTCCTGTTGTCAGGTAATTGAACAAAAAAACCGTCGCAAATGAATGTAAACATGCAAACACATACGAAATTTCATTACTTCTAAAATTCAATACACATGATCACATTACAATGGGGAATCATTCTTGCCACCGGCCTGGTGCCACTGGTAGTAGGAGGCGTATGGTACGGCCCTCTTTTTGGCAATGTCTGGAAAAAAGTCGCAGGCATGGATGACGACAAAATAAAGAATGCCAATATGGGTGTCATTTTTGGGTTGACAGCCGTCTTTGGTGTGTTTCTGGCGGTTGGTCTGACACCCCTGGTCATTCATCAAATGAGTGTATTTTCTACACTGCAAAACGCAGGCGTAGCGACAGAGGGAACACCGGCCTACATGCTGGCACAGGACTTTATGCAGCAGTATGGTACAGAATTCCGTACCCTGGGTCATGGAGCCTTGCATGGTTTTATGGCAGGCATGATGATTGCCCTTCCTGTACTGGGTGTCAATGCCTTGTTTGAACGCAAAAGCTGGGCCTACATCTTTCTGAATGTTGGATTCTGGATTGTCTGTACAACCATCCTGGGGGCCATCATCTGTGCATATGCCTGATGAATTGATCAAACCTTCCCCTCTCGAAACAGACCTCTGCATTGTGGGTGGAGGTGCCGCGGCCTTCTTTTGTGCGCTGACAGCCACACAATACGCTCCCGGCTTGCGCGTCATCATCCTGGAACAAGGCAAACAGGTATTGTCCAAAGTGCGTATCTCAGGAGGAGGAAGGTGCAATGTGACCCATGCTTTTACGGATGTCCGGCAGTTTGTCCGCAACTACCCCCGGGGAAGCAAGGAATTGGTAGGTCCCTTTCATCGGTTCGGCCCAACTGACACGATGTCCTGGTTTGAACAGCGATCAGTGCCTCTGAAAGTGGAGGAGGACGGGAGGGTCTTCCCCGTATCAGATTCGTCAGAATCGATTATCAGCTGCTTTTTGAACCACGCGAAAAAAAGAGACATTCGCATTCTTACAAGTACCAAGGTGCGTAATTTTGACCTGCCCGAGGATACATCGACATCCTTCCATGTGTACACGGAAACACACCTGATCAGGAGTAAGTTTTTGTTCCTGGCCACCGGAAGCGCGCCGTTTGTGTGGAATCTGCTGGAAAAACACGGCTATGTCATTGTGCCACCTGTGCCGTCACTGTTTACGTTTAACATCCCCGGGCATCCACTTTGTGCCTTGATGGGTGTAGCCGTACAAGATGCCATCATCCGCATTCCAGAGGCAAAAATTCAAACGACAGGGCCACTTCTGATCACACACTGGGGACTCAGCGGACCTGCCGTTTTACGGGCATCAGCCGAAGGTGCCCGATGGCTGGCAGATCAACAGTACAATGCAACGGTGACAATCCAGTGGGTAGCAGGATTGGAGGCCGACGACATACGTGCCATGCGGCAGGAGCACCCCCGTAAAAAAGTGAGTGGACATAGTCCGGTGCCCCTTCCACAGCGTTTGTGGAAATTTCTTTGCAGTCTCTCCTTCAGCGATCAGGAAAAAAATTGGGCTTCCCTCTCCAGACAGGAAATGGAGGCAATTGTCACCCACCTGTTGCACTTCCGCTGCACCATGACAGGAAAAACGACCTTCAAAGAAGAATTCGTCACAGCGGGCGGCGTGGGCCTGGGGCAGATCGACTTCAGGACGTTTGAAAGCAAGCAACACAAACACCTCTATATGGCCGGCGAAATACTAGACATTGACGCCGTGACCGGAGGATTTAATTTTCAGGCAGCCTGGACCGGAGGGTACATTGCAGGTTGCGATATTGCCCAAACGTGGTCAGACAAAGAGTAGCCCTTTTGTCCGCAACATTTCCCACGCTCCGGATGACTCAAAATGAACAAAATCATCATTTATTTGTTTGGTAAACGTTTCTTGGAGTTGATAAAATGTCATTTTGCCCGCTTCCTTTTCATCGAGTTCTTCCAAAAATCCGACAAACCACGAAGCCTGTCTCTCCTTCATCAGGATTGTATATGACCCTGTTTTATCACTGAAAACCAACTCAGCAAATGCTTCCGATTCTTTCTTCTTTTTCGGACCCCTGACCCCTACCAGCACCATTTCCACAGGATCTCCCCCAATCCAGCAAACCTTATCCGTTGGCCGCAATACTAGATTTGATTCCAGGGCAAGACAGTCAGAAATATACGCTGCTGAAACTGTCGTCACAGGTACCGGAAAGTCAAACCATGCCTGTAATTGGATGTCAAAGCCCACACCCTGCATATAGTTGAAAAGGGAATTTTTCAAGCCTTCAGAAAACAAATCGTGATCTGCTCCCGTAGGATCGGTGTGGTAAAAATCATTTTCGGCAAAGCCACCAAAGGCAGGTCCCGTATGCACTACGCCAAAATCGGCTGGATGCAGACCAACAGGACTGTGTGCCGTCATCGCAAACTGGTGCCAGAAGCCCGACTGGATCACACCACTTTCAAACAACTGACGTACCATCTCCAGGCTATCTATCGTCTCCACGGCTGTCTGCGTCGGGAAACCATACATCAGATAGGCATGAACCATGATGCCCGCTTCAGTAAACGCCTGTGCCACCCGTGCCACCTGCGCTACAGTCACTCCCTTCTGCATTTTTGCCAGCAGTCGGTCTGAGGCCACCTCCAGTCCTCCCGACACAGCAATGCAGCCAGATTCCCGCAATAGTCGACACAGGTCGGTCGTAAAACTCTTCTCAAACCGAATGTTTGTCCACCAGACCACAGTGAGATTCCTCCGTAGGATTTCCAGCGCCAGGTCACGCATCAGTGCCGGTGGAGCAGCTTCATCAACAAAATGAAAGCCGTTCTGCCCTGTCTGGCTGATGATTTCCTCTATCCTGTCACACAACAAGGCTGCACTAACGGGTTCGTAGCGAGCAATGTAATCCAGGCTGATATCACAAAATGAGCATTTGCCCCAATAGCAGCCATGAGCCAGTGTCAGCTTGTTCCAGCGGCCATCGCTCCATAAACGGTGCATGGGATTTGTTACTTCGATGACGGACAGGTAATCATCTAGTCGGAGATTGCGGTAATCAGGCGTGCCCACCTCTCTTTGTGGAACATCCTTATCCGGTGATCCGTTCATGTATTGTACCACGCCATTCACACAGCAAAATGTCCTTTTCAGCAGAGTATGGGGCCTTTTATCCTGAAGGTACTCCACCAGATGCTGCAGCGGAGCCTCCCCATCATCCAATGTAATAAAATCAAGACATTCAAACACCCTGGGATCAAAAACGCTTCTCAATTCAGTGTTGGCATAGCCGCCACCCAAACATACCTTCACGTTCGGATACCTTGATTTGATAAAATATCCACAAGAAAATGCCGCAAACACATTGCCCGGAAAAGGCACGGTCAGGCATACAAGGTCAGGTGTTTGATCGATCATCAGTTTTGCCACTTTATCCAGCATGATTTCAGTAATCACGGTCGGAGAACTTTTAACGGCATCATACAATTCGTCAAACTGTGTGGCTGTCCTGCCCAGCCTTTCGGCGTACCGGCTGAAACCAAAATGCGGGTCCACTACTTCTGTTATTAAATCGCCCAAATCTTCCAGATACAGAGTGGCCAGGTGACGTGCCTTATCATGAGTACCCATAGTGCCAAATGCCCATTCCAGGTCATCCAGCGAAGTGAATCTGGGTCCTTCAGGCAAATATCCACGGGCACAAATTGTCAGTGCCAATGTGGGGTTTTTATGCTGCAAAAACCGGATCACAGGATCAATGGTAGCAATGTATTTTTTGCGCTGACTGAACACACGAAATGCCTGTTCTGAAAGTTCGACTTCCCCATTTTCAAGATCGCGGAACAGCCTTGTAAGTCCATCACGGCAAAACATAGCCAGGATAACTTCCAGGCTCAGGTCTGCCTGCCAGGAGGAAATACCTAATGTGTTAAAAAAGCCCTTCAGGTAGGCTGTGGCGGGATATGGTGTGTTTAGCTGTGTAAAAGGCGGCGTAATGAGTAATACCTTCAACGTACTGGGATTTCTGGCAAAGATACATCCGTTTTACCTTTTTCAGTTCCCGAAAATGCCTGACTCACTTCTGCTTCAACATTTCTGTTACCTTCGTTTTGACCGATTTCTCAAAATTGACCATAGAGCCAAATTCGGTGCGGTAGGCCATTCCGAGCCCATATTTTTCACGGAGGCTGGTGATGGCAATGGGATCGATATCATATTTGCCATACAACCTGACTTTCAATTTCCGGTCTTCGGTCAGCAAAAATTCCAGCGCAAAGTCGGGCAAGACCTGATTGATGGCAATGCCTTGATTTTGAAAGACATAATTCCCTCCGATATTGACTGAAAAACGCTCATCCATAAAGCGGAATTTGTTTTTCATACGGATTTCAATTTCATCGGGAAAAAGGTTGTTTCTGTTGGCTGCGCCTAAGGCAAGGTTGTTGTTCCGGACACCCACTTCAAAGTCGATTCCGGAAATCAGGCCATTTTCTTCCAACGCTGAATTGAGAAGGTTTGTAATGTACAAAGAGAGCTGACTGGACAGGAATTCACTGAGGGTATTGATGCCGGCGGATTGCAGGCCGGCAGCTCCAAAGACGTCGGCAACCCTGTTGGATGGCAAAAAGGAATTGAAGACAATCAATCCAAGGACCTGGCTGTTCAGTTCAAGTTCGTTGTTGCGAAGGATCCGCAACTTGCTGTCTGTCAATGTAGAAAGGTCGCTGACCAGGTTTGGAAAAGACAAGTCAAAGGAAATCTGCGGCTCGAACAACGAGCCCCGGAGCCTGAGTTTTAGGTCTACCTCTGACCGCTGCGATGCCAGTGATTTGGTGTTTTCATTGGCAATGGTCAGGTATTCTTCGATAAATGGCCTGACCGGTGTACGAGTCTGATAATTGGCGGTGATATCCAGCGTGGCATTGACCGGATCGCCTGTCCAGGTGATTCTGCCACCCCGTTCCACTGCAAATGGCTTTGCAACCGGCAACAGTGCCACAGTAAACAAATACTCTCCCTGTTCAATTTCATAGTTGCCAAACATCTCAAAATCACCTTGCCTGGTATAGCTAATCTTCAGGTTTCCCCTGCCCCTGCCACGGATGATGTCACCCTTGACTTCATCAAAAATGAGGCTGACCTCAGCGTCCGGTGTAAGTGTAATGGCCATCTCAATGTCCATACCTTTCAATGTGTAGGGCTTCCGGATGGAAACGCCATTTTTGCCCTCTTTTTTGACAAACCTGATGAAGCTCTGGCTGATCGCCGACTGGCTGTCCTTGATAGGTATGAACAATTTTGTCCCGGGACCTGTCACTGCCGTGATCCGCAAATCCAGGGCATCGACAGGACCATTAAATTCAGCGGTGATGCGCCCAATGCCATAACCGTAGTAGGCGGGATTATCTGCCTTAGTAGTACTCAAGCCAACGACATTGTTTCCTGACAATGAGGCTTTTACACCAAACGATTTGAACAATTTGTGTGTCAGCCCCCCTTTGATAATACCCTCATTGCCATTTTGGTCAGTAATACGCGCTCCATCCAGATTGATGGTTGTGTTGGTGAGTGAAAATGTCTGATTATCAAAGTAATAGCTTGCTCCCGTATAGATGACAGTGGTCGTGCCCTTTACGACAGTGCCTTGGCCCTCGAGTATAGGTTGCGACAACGGTCCGGTTAAAGTAAAGGAACCATTCACCCCTCCCCCCGTTTTTCTGATGCCGTCCTTTAAAATGTATTCCAACAGCTCAAGGGGAGCCTCCCTGAGTTTGATGCGGGCATCGATGGTTTTTGCTTTGTCATCCAGCACTGCGCGAGTTGAAACAAAATCGCCAACGGTAAACGATGCCTGGTAAGGTTTGCCAAGCTTTTTTCCTACATCCAGGTAGACAGACCCATAAGGCTTTTTATTGATGGTCAGCGACGGAATACTCAAGTAAGCCGCTACTTCCCGGTCATCTGAAAACAAGTCACTTACCTGTGCAGACAAGGCCATCGGTCCAGCGAAATACATTTTTTTAAAGTCGATAAATGCATTGATTACATTGACATCAAAATTGGTCACATCCAGGCTTAGGCCTTTATTCAAATTGATGTCATTCAATTCCACGCTGCGATAGCCATCGGAAATAAACAGGTTTTCGAGACGCAGGAATTCCTTGCCAAAGATAATCTGATTCAGCGGATGAATTGACCACTTGGTTCCCAGCAACTCAATGAGATTGTCAGTGACAGACACACTGTAGCCCCTTTCATGAGGAATCAACCTACCTTTTATATTGAAATTTTCCAGCGTATCAATCAGATTTTCCGTAGACAAGTCAAACAGCACTGTATCGCCTACAGTAGAGGATTGCACGTCGATAGGATTGAAATGCCTGCCCAGCGCAAAGGTTGAATCGATGTGCAGCAAAACGTCGCCTACAGATTGCTTTGTGCTGACGATGAATTGAATGTCCTGGATTGAATCCTTGTTCAGTTGAATGAACGGAATCACCGTGGCCACAGAAATTTCATTCTTGTATGTATCCACCCTACCCTTGACACTCAGGGAGGAAAAATGACTGTTTTGCAGACCAAGCAGGGATAGGAAATTCCGGCTGTCTGAGAGAGCAATGGTAAAATCAAAGCGCTGGTCCTTGGCCAGTTTATCGGCCATCTTCCATTGCCGTGTCAGGTAAGGATAATTGTTCTTCAGAATTTGGCGCATGGACGCTGGCAAACCAGGCAGGTCGTATTTTCCATCCAACTGGATGAGTCCAAGGTCTGATTCGATGTTGACAACCTGGGTGCCTCGCACAGACAAGCGCGAATTGATATCAACGCGGTCTATTTGATAAGTGGAGTCCTTTACTGCCAGTTTTACATCGCGAAAGCCCACATTGCCTGTAAAATCGCTCAGGCTCGTCCCCGATATGCGTACGTCCATTTTGGCACTGGCAGAAAATGAAGTTTTTGATAAATTCAGGGCTTTCAGGTCAAGGCGCTTGATGTCGGCTGTAAAATCCAGGAAAGCCTGCCCTTGCAGGTATTCGAATGTACCGAGAAACACAAAGCTGGCATTCTCATCATCAATACTAAAACGGCCATTGAATGTGTTTTTGTCAAGCTTGCCATCCAGTATAAAATCTTTGTACTCGTATTTTTTGAACGTGAGTGACTTGACGGCGGCTTTTACATTTGCCCTTGCTGACGCAAGCGTCAACCCTTTGCCTTCCTGTACTGTTGAGTTGAAATTGACAAAGCCGAGATCTGTATTGTCGCTCCACCAGCCAAGGTTGAACCTCCGAAGGTTGAGTGTGCCGGCATATTTTGCTTTTTCCGCGCCTTCCCGGATGTTGAGATTCATGTTCATCTCCACATCACCCAGTGCGCTCTTCATATAGCCATAGGCCGTAAAATCTTCCAGATAGCCATTGAACCTGCCAGAAAACTGGATCTTACCCAACTTGTAGAAATTGTCCGGTGGCCTAAAGGTAGGTATGATCGACCTGACACTGGAAAGTGATGTGGTAAACTGGTCCATGCGCACGTTAAAATGCGCTTTCGATGCGTGCAGCAAGTCATTGACTTTAAATGAACCGGCAAGGCTCATTTTGGTACCCAATCTCAGAAAGACATCATTCCCTGAAAGGTGATTAATGACGCCGAAATAATGGCCGCTGACATCCAGCGTTTCTGTAATGTTGTTTTGGATGACCGGCAGTTTTCCCAGAGAGGAGGCAAAATGAACAATATCTCCCAGGTAGATACGGGAGTTATCAAAATCACAGTTGAGAACGACTTTTTCCGCAAACTGGTTGAATGATTTCCACCCAGGGTAATTCAACCTGATGCGGTCCTGGATGACGGTGTTTCCCACACGCAAATCCAGTCCGCTCAGCACAGTGCTGTTGGGAGAAACCTGCACCTGACGGCAGGACACATTTTTGATTTCCAGGCCTTTGTTATCCTTTGCATTGAGTATATCGATCGCAGCTGTAAATTCGTTGCCATTGCGAAAGGAAAGATTCCGGATGCCAACATTGATTTTTTCAAAGAAAAATTGGTTGTAATCAAGGCTGTTCCATGGACTCTCGACGGCAGAGATCAAGGCATTGGATGTGCCATACCAGCCATCCTTGACTGCAAATTCACCAATTGTCACAATGGGATCTAAAGACGCATTCCCTTGCCTGGCAGGGGTGACTGCCCGGATTTTTTTATCATTGGTCGCAATAGAAAAATTTTCGCCGTATGTATGGTTGTAAAATGAAGGGGCATGAAGCAATGCTGAAGCAATATAAAATGACTTTTCGGGCAAGGACATGCTATCGATGACAATCATACCTGACTTAAGCGAAAGTTTTTGAATGGCGCCTTTGTTTTTGTTATGAATGGTGATTTGAATGTCTGACAGTTCAATATCCCGGACATGCAATTGAAAAGGCGTCGATGGCTTTGAGCTCGTTTTTTTTATCGGAAGTTTATCAATGAAGTGCGTGAGATTGGAACTTGTTGAATCTTTTTCTGTAATCACGTTGACACGCAAGTCCTTCAAGCCAAAATAGGATAAATCGAGGGAGTTGTTAAACAGGTAAAACAGATTTTTTCTAAATGACACAGTGAATGCACCTACCTGCACAAGGGTATCCTTCCGGGCATCGACGACGCGCAAATTCTGCAGCACGATGCCATCGAATGGGCTGATTTTCAATCGCTCGGCCGTCACCTGCGTCTGTGTCACATCAGACAGGTAGGCTGTAATCCGGGAAGAAATGTATGTCTGGACCGCTGAAAACTGGAGCAAGACGAATAAGCTTGCCAGCAGGATGAAAATTGTCCATGCAATTCTTCGCGACCAGATAAGTACAGGGTGATCAGGCGCTTTTTTCTTCTCCGTTTTTTCGTGCAAGTCGTCCACTTGGTTACGCTTCCCTTTTATTGGGTATAAAAATACACTTTTTCCTGCGCAAACGGCCGTATTTAACAGTACATTAACCTGGATGTATCTCAAGAATCGCAGGGCTGTTATGGAAGAACGGCAAGGATATATTTTCTGTTTATGGTTGAGTCACCCACTGCAAACGTGTCAAAAATCGTGTCTAAAACACATCATTTTAGTGAAAAAGTAGTAAAAAATCCAAAAATGAGTATTTTTAACCGGAAAATATCACTTACCATGCAGGCGATCATAGATTACTTTAGTACCATCCCTTCTCTTCACAGGACTATCCTCCTTGTGGGAGGACTGACCTTTTTCTGGGTAATGGAAAGTGCCCTTCCTCTCTTTCGCTTTGAGTATAAAAAATGGAATCATGCACTGGTAAATTTGTTTTTTACACTCACGACCATCATTGTGAATTTTGCCCTGGCATTTATCCTGGTGCGCACAGCCGATGTATTTACAGGCAACCAATGGGGATTGTTGCACATCACCCCTATGCCTGACTGGCTCTTTGGGCTGGCCGGCTTACTCGCACTTGACCTCATGGGAGCGTATACCGTGCATTTTCTGGAGCACAAAGTGCGTTGGATGTGGCAGTTTCATTTGGTACATCATACGGACCCCCATGTGGACACTACCTCCGCAAACAGGCACCATCCTGGAGAAAGTGTACTTCGCTTTCTGTTTACATGGATGGCTGTCATGGTGACAGGTGCCCCGATGTGGCTTGTCATGGTATACCAGTCGCTGTCTGTGGTACTGACGCAGTTCAACCATGCTAACGTTCGCCTGCCGCAATGGCTCGACCGGTCACTTGGGTTTATTTTCTGCACCCCGGCACTGCACAGAGTGCACCATCATTACAAACAACCCCTGACAGACACGAACTATGGCAATATTTTTTCTTTCTGGGACCGGATATTTGGTACATACACCAGGCACGACAACGCCTCCATTACGTACGGACTTGACACCTATCCCGACCACCGGGAAGTCACTGATATTGTGACGATACTGAAAATGCCTTTCTTGCCTTACAGGCCTCCCTTAGCTGCAAAAAAGCACGGAGAAGAAGATATCAATCCTGCAGTTGGCGTATAAAGTAAATATACGCCTGGGCCGTCAAATCTGTCTCCTGTGGGTGGCCCTGATACAGCCGGTAGTAATCTTCTACGATTTCGGCCTGCTGTTCCACGGAAAAGGAAGTAAAGAGGCTTCCTCGTAACATTTCCTTATAAAGCGCATAAGGACCTCCATAATCGTAGACGTTTTCTCTTCTGTGTGCCCTCCACGCGAGGGCGATGTAAATGCTCCCAAAGCGCTGGTATTGCCAGATATGGACCATTTCGTGAAGGAAAACCGCATCAGAAATGGCATTTCTGTAGTTGATACAGTTAAAACTGACAAATGCCTCGATGCTGTGATGTGCTGCCAGCAGACTACGCTGATCCACCCATACCTTCGAATAATCAATGGCATCCCCGAATAGTTGCCTGGCAAGGTCGATTTCGGAATCGGTCAAATTCCTGTGATTTCGTTTTAATGTACGCATCAACCAGTGCCAGCATTCGCCAACCCAGAAGAGGTCCATCAGATAGCAAAGGGCATCACCAGCCCAAGCTGACAAAGAGCGAGGTACAAAAAGCCTGAATTCAGAAGGCGTAAGTGGTTTCCTGGCATGGTGCCAACAGCGCATCACCCGAACATACACCTGTGTTTTGACAGTACGATGCATAACAGAATTTAGGAAAACCGAAGTGCTTTGACAGGTGTAATGCGCGTGACCAGATACGTAGGCAAAATCAATGCGCACAAGGTAATCAGGAAGGTGCCGGCATTAATCAGAAGGACATTGCTCCACTGCAACGACACAGGTGCCGTGCTAAGGTAATAATTTGCCTCATCAAGCTGAATAAACCCAAAGCGCATCTGTGCCCACGCAATGCCCAGACCCAGCAAATTACCCAGGAGCAGACCATTCGCAATGATGTATCCGGCGTGGTACAGGAATATCCGTCGGATTCCGGAATGAGTCATTCCCAGCGATGAGAGGATGCCGATCATATTTGTACGTTCAAGAATGAGAATCAGAAGCACTGTCACCATGTTGATAATGGCCACGAGGATCATCAGGCCGATGATGATTTCTTCATTGATATCCTGTAGGTTTAACCAATCAAAGATGGATGGAAATTTTTGCCGGATAGATTCGGCATAAAACTGTGGCGGCAAAATCTCAGTGTAAATATAATCTGTCATCACATCGAGGTCACGGACGTCTTCAAGCACAATCTCCATGCCCTGGATCTCCTTGTTTTGCCAGCCAAGAATGGACCTGAGTTTTTGGATATCAACCAGGCAAAACCGGCGATCATATTCTTCAAGGCCGGTATTGTAAATGCCGCAGACGGTAAACCGCCGCTTCAACTGACGGCCGTCAGTTATAAAACTCAGAACAATCTCGCTTCCCGCCTGTAGATGCATTTTGTCCGCAATCTGCTTTGACACCAGGATCTCGGCTGCAGACGAATCTCGGCTGCCAGCGATTGCCCTGCCCTGCATCAGAAACGGGGACATGGCAGACGAGGTGTAGGAAGAATCGACACCTTTTAGCAACACTCCATGAAACCGGGAACCGCTGCTCAGAAGGCCAGGTAAAATTATATAGGGATGCACACTTTTTACACCGCCATACGTTGTTTTTTGTCGGGCAAAATCAGACACCGGCTTGCCAAATGCGGTCACCTCCTCCTGAAAATCCAATCGGCTGATATTTCGGATTGTATCGTAAAAAGGCGCCTCTCCAGGTATAGGCACCACCTCAAAATTGCGGGCAATATTGCTGTCCGTGATATGAATATGACCCCAGAAACCAAATATTTTCTCTGTAATCTCCTTCTTAAATCCCGCAATCACGGCCGTAGTCAGAATCATTACCGCCACACTGACTGCAATCGCCGCCATGGCAATCCGAATGATGACCCGGGTGAAGGCACGCTGATTGTGCTGCATCAGCCGGCGAGCGATAAAATGTCCAATATTGCCCAATTGCCGTGAGTGTTTGGTGAATAAATCCTACTTTTGCTTTTTCCTGACGCAAAGATATACATTGCCGGTGCAAAACAGGCTATGAAAATGCAGAAATGAGGCCTGTTGTACAATGTCCTGGCAATGCCGTTTGGA
>JAUMBK010000166.1:0-1758 GCA_032115795.1 Saprospiraceae bacterium
TGCACCCTGATCGGGAAAGGCAATAAACGATTGTCGCAAAAGCAGCGTAAGAGATTGATTTATAAGACATAAGAAGTCGAACAAAGCGAGGCTCCGTAGCTCAATTGGATAGAGTACCTGACTACGAATCAGGCGGTTGAAGGTTCGAATCCTTCCGGAGTCACATAAGAATGGTCTGTTTTGATCAGTGTTGAACAAAAAAAATTAAACAGTAGCAACATGTCTAGAGTTTGCCAGTTAACAGGAAAAAAGCCCATGAAGGGGCACAAGGTTTCTCACTCCAATATCAAGACGAACAGGAGATTCCTTCCCAATCTGTTTACGAAGAGATTTTTTATGCCGGAGACAGGTCAGTGGGTAACATTAAAAGTATCAGCGGCGGCATTGCGAACAATTGATAAGAAAGGCTTACATGCCTATCTGAAAGAATTGACTTACGCAGGCGTGGATACGGGTATTAAAATCAAATAAATTTACCAGGTAAAAGAAGTTCAGCCATGGCAAAGAAATCAAAAGGAAACAGAATACAAATCATTCTTGAATGCACAGAGCATAAAACCAGCGGAATGCCTGGAATGTCAAGATATGTTACAGAAAAAAATAGGAAGAATAATCCTGACAGGCTTGAAATTAAAAAATTCAATCCTGTGTTAAAGAAATATACACTTCATAAAGAAATCAAGTAAGTATGGCGAAAGTATCCAAAAACGCAAGGGTTGCCCAGAGGGCTGCCAATGCAGGTTCCGGAAGGGATCACGTCAAAGTCATCAGGTCAATCAAAGATCCTGTTACTGGTAAGTATTCTTACAAGGAATCGATCATCCATAAGGATAAAGTAAAAGAGTTTTTTGAGGAAAATAAGTAAGTTTTTTCCATCAAATGTATAAGGGCTTTTCTGCGCAAGGGAAGCCCTTTTTAGTTTTACAGAAGGGTTACCTCCTTTCTTATGCTCTTTCTGGCCGGTGCTGAACGAATTTTAAAAAATGATTGTATGCCGGACCGTTGTCCATTATCTTTCGTACAAAATACATAGATATGAGTTTTTTTAAGAAGTTTTTTTCCAGGGAGAAAGAGACAGATCTCAATAAAGGCCTGGAAAAAACAAAACAAGGCCTATTTTCTCAAATCTCAAGGGCCGTTGCAGGGAAGTCCGAGGTAGACATTTCGTTTCTGGATGACCTTGAAAACATCCTGATTTCTGCCGACGTGGGGCTCAGTACAACAGTGAAGATCATCGAACGGCTTGAGAAAAAAGTCGCTGAGGACAAATACCTGCATACGGAGGAATTGAATCAGATCCTGAAACAGACCATTTCCGATATTCTGGCAGAAAACAATACCCGGGATATCGAAGACTATGCCATTTCAGACAATAAGCCCCACGTCATTATGGTGGTGGGCGTGAATGGTGTCGGTAAAACAACAACCATTGGTAAAATTGCGCACCAATACAAAGAGAAGGGATTGCAAGTCGTTTTGGGAGCCGGAGACACATTCCGTGCAGCCGCCGTAGAACAATTGCGCATTTGGTCCGAACGCAGTGGATGCATGTTTTATGCCAAAGGCATGAATACTGACCCGGCAGCTGTCGCCTACGAAACAGTGCAATACGCCCAAAATCAACATGCGGATGTCGCCATCATCGATACCGCAGGTAGATTGCACACAAAAAAACAACTCATGGAAGAGTTGTCCAAAATCAAGCGATCGATGGAGAAAAAAATGCCCGGCGCCCCTCATGAGGTCATTCTCGTTCTG
>JAUMBK010000166.1:1844-11417 GCA_032115795.1 Saprospiraceae bacterium
CAAGCCAGGCATTTTACAGAAGCCACCAGCGTCACAGGAATTGCGCTGACAAAACTGGATGGAAGTGCCAAAGGTGGCGTCGTCCTGGGCATTTCAGATCAGTTTAAAATACCCATTCAGTATATCGGCGTGGGTGAAGGAATCAATCAATTACAGGTATTCAACAGAAAAGCGTTTATCGATTCACTTTTTGCGTGAGATACACAAGCACAGGCAAATATGAAACCCACTTTTTATTTGACGTTGCCGCATAGCTTTATGCCTGTTGCATTCTCCCGGAGGAGTATAACAACTGTGCGCCAATGGATGGTAGTGGTGTTTCATCTGGTTTGTGTGATTAACCTCATCGATGCACAGCGTCCACGCAACTTCAACCAGAACTTTGCCAGCCGCGGGAGTGGCGGCGTACCTTCCAGTGACCAACAAACCGGGCCAGACTCGACAGTGTATCAGTATTATCTCCTGGATTCACCGTCTCTGGTTCAGGATATACAGGATAGCCTGGCAGACATTGCTTTTCTGCATAAATATACGGAGTGGAACCTTCGTGAGCCGGCTTTGCATACAGGCAATGTGGGTTCTGCTGTCATGCCGCTGTTGTATCATATGCCCGTATATACCGGCTTTGCCATGGGCTATGAACAATACAGGCCTTACCAGATCAGGCAAGACAATTTCAGGTTTTACAAACAAAACAGACCCATCACGGATGTGTATTTCTCCCAACTGGCAACTCAGGAAAACATCATGGCCGGAGCAGCATTTTCCAGAAACTTTAAAGGCGGACTTTCACTAAGCCTGAACTACCTTCGCATCAGCCAAAAAGGCTTTTACAATGCGCAAAAAACCAGGTCTACCGCTTTTGGACTGGGCATGCATTATGAAAGTCCATCAAAACGGTACCGGATGTTTCTGCTCTTTACCAACAATGCCAATGAAGAAAGCCACAATGGTGGCGTTGTCCAGGGTGCCAACCTGAATGAGCAATTCAAACAGGTGATTCCTGTGACTTTGTCCAGTGCCGACACACGCCAACAGGAAAGACACATTTCTGTGACACAATATTACTCCTTACAAAAGGAGCCAGAAAAGCCCTCTTCCTGGTTTTTGAGTAATCACACCTCCTACCAGCCTTCGTATTACAAATACGCTGATAAAGAGATTGACAGCCTGGACCAGGTCTTTTACGGTGGGTTGGCACTGGATAGCCGCGGAATTCGAAGGTATACCTCAGTAAACCAATTTCAAAATGCCTTTTATTTGCATGGCCGCCACCGCACCGGCATTGACGGGAGAGCCGGAATTACAGTAGATCTGTTCAACATTTCGTCTGCCACACCTGAGTCAAGCTACTGGCGAACCGATGTCACGGCCACCTTTGACGGCAATGTCCCCATTGCCAGATCTCTACTGATCGACACCAAAATGCGCCTGGGATTGGGACAGAATACGGGGAATGTGGACATCAGAGGCAATGTCAGACTGGTCGCAGGCAAAGTGGGTTCCCTCCTTGCCGGTGCCCGGTTTTTCAGGAGCGAAAACCCGTACAGGACATTGCAGCTGGATTTGAATAATGACAATGCCTTTACAAATTCCTATGCAAAACCTTTTGGCACATCTTTGTCCGCTACCCTGGTTATTCCGCGATTGCGGTCAAGGGTTGGCTTCGAACAGATGCTCATCCAAAACCCGGTTTACTTTCGGGAAGATGGGTTGCCTGTTCAATCAGAAAACGTATTAAGCCTGAGTCGTTTGTTGGCCTCTGTCAGTTTTCGGCTTGGCCACTTTGGAGCAGAAAATACAGCCTGCCTGCAGCTACAAAGCACAGCCTTGTATCCTCTCCCACCCTGGTTTACGAGTCATCAGGTATATTATTCGGGGACGTGGTTTAAGAAGGTCATGGATGTCTCCATGGGACTGGATGGCCGCTTGCTTGCAGCATACAAGGGGCCTGCATACCAGCCATTGTTTGGTGCCTATCACCTTAGCGACAACGACCTACCCATGACACCCATCCTCAATGTGTTTTTCATGGCGAGAATATCATCCTTTCGGGCAAAGTTTATCATGGAAAATATTGGCCAGCTACTTTTTTCTGACAGGAAATTTAGCATAGAGAATCACCCATTCAATCCGCCTGCCCTTCGCTTTGGCGTGCAATGGTTGCTCAAAGACTGATCATAATTCAATATTCTGCTTGTATGACACGATCCCGTTTCCATCTTCTCACTACCCTCACGTTTTGCCTGCTTGCCTCTTTCGTGCAAGCACAGAGACAGGTAGACATTTCAAACCTGCCGTACTATAATTTTGGGAAGGGCGTTGGATTGACTTCTCCGGATAGTCTGTTTCAGCTTAATATTCGATTTAGGATACAAAACCGGTTTGGCGTACAGAAACCAGAAGGAAAACCTTTCTTTTTTGACGGTCAGGTGCGTCGGCTGCGCCTCCGCTTTGATGGTTATGTAGGCAATCCCAAATTTCTTTACGTTATCCAGCTCTCCTTTGCTCCCGGTGATGTGGGTGAAATCCAGGATGGAGAAAATCTCAATATCATCAGAGACGCAGTAGTATATTACAGATATAGCAGACGCTGGAACTTCGGCTTTGGCCAAACCAAATTGCCCGGCAACAGGCAACGCGTCAATTCCAGTGGTGCTTTACAGTTGACAGACAGGTCGATTGTGAATAGCCGCTTTAATATCGACCGGGATTTTGGATTTTTCCTAAACTACCTAAATGAAGAAGATGGCCAATTTTCATGGAATCTGAAAACCGCGATCTCGACAGGTGATGGACGAAATTTTACAAAATCGCCCGACAACGGCCTCGCCTATACCGCCAAAATTGAGTTGATGCCACTCGGTCGTTTTGCCAAAGATGGTGTTTATTTTGAAGGTGACCATGCCAGGGAAAAGACGCCAAAACTCATGCTTTCTGCCGCTTACCATTTCAACCACAAGGCAAAACGCCAGGCGGGTGTGCTGGGCAATGATTTGTTTGAAAGCCGGAATCTACAATCTTTACTGGCCGATCTTGTATTCAAATACCAGGGATTTGCATTGATGGGGACATATATGCAACGACTTACAACAGCCCCTGTAACACAAGATAACGACGGCAATACTTCAATTGTGTACTGTGGCAGAGGAGGAGATATTCAAGCGAGTTATTTGCTTCGATCGGGCTTCGAATGGATTACCCGCTTTTCGGTGGTGCACCCTACCCTGCAGACCAAGGCTTATTTTCCGGAACAAAGACAATATGTCATCGGTCTTACAAGGTATATCTGGGAGCATGCGTTTAAAGTCCAGCTGGAAAGTGGCGCGGACATGCTGACCCCTTTTGGCAAAGAAACAACAATCAGCCCATATGCGAGACTTCAGATTGAGATGGGCATTTAGGATCAGTCACGATTTGCCTACTCAGTTTGCCAAGATAATAAATGCAGTACGTCGATTGGACTGGTGCTGCTCTTCGGTACATGTTTCGCAGGGGCAGCGTTCGACCAGGGCAGTTTCACCCATTCCGACAGCTTCCATTCTTGAAACATCGATACCTACAGACACCAGGTAGTCGATGGCAGATTGCGCACGTCGCTGAGACAAAGCCAGATTATAAGCATCATCCCCTCTACAATCCGTATGGCTTGTAAGTTGGATTCGTATTTTTGGATTGTCCTGCAGGATCTTTGCAAGTTTATTTAATGAGGGCTTTGCGGCTTCCAGAATTTCCCAGCTATCAAAATCATAATAAATGTTTTGGAGGTTAATTTCCTTTAATGGATATATTTTCTCCAAAACTACCTCCTTGTTTATTGTCAATGACGTTTCACTTGGTTTAAACTCTACCTCCGGCGCATGAAATGTGAGAGTGGCTGACAAATAGCCAGGTCTGGAAACACGAATGGTATAGTGCCCGGTATGAGATACTTCCATAAAGAAAAAACCATTGGGATCAGAACCATTATCAGTGGATTGGGCATTTCCATCCTGGAGAAGCGAAATGCGCGTATTACCTAATGGCTTTTTTCCGGTCAAGCCCGAATTGGGATCGTCGGCAATGCTATAAGTCGACTCATAAGAGCGAACTACCAGAAACAAATCCTTTTTCTGTTTACTGCGAGCAATGGAATCCTGATTTAGTGGAGAATTCACGGGTTCCAGTCGGGCAAATCGATACAAATCATCCTTGCCGGCCTGGTCCCTCGATGACACAAAAAAGCCTTGCTGGACAATGCGTGGCCTGGGTTTGGCATTGTAATCGACGATGAAGGAAAAATCATCAGCCCCACTGTTTATGGGATAACCCATGTTTTCGGCAGGTGACCAGCTACCATCACTGCGGAGAAAAGATTTGAAAATATCAAAACCACCCATGCCGGGCAGAAAATCGGATGAAAAATACAGTGTATCCTTATCTCCCGTTGGAAACAGCTCATTCCCGGAAGAATTAATGGTGGCTGGCATCGCTTCCGGCGCTGACCAGAGACCGTCAGAAAAAAGTTCAGAATAATACAAATCCCGTGGACCACCGGCCTCAGCCAAGTCAGAAGAGAAGACGAGCACACTGTCGTTTTCAATCAAAGTTGGTTGCCCATAATTGATGCCAGGCAACATAAACGGCAATGGCTCCGGCTCAGACCAAATCCCATTGATCCTGTCACTGTAAAACAGCTTGCAATGATCGTCTTCATCGTCAGCACCTGTACAGCGTGTAAAATACACCCGCTGCATGGATTTGGTAAACCAGGCTGTGCCCTCATTGTCCGGAGTGTTCAGGGCTGCATCAAATTTTTGTGCCTCTGCCCCTGAACCGGACTTGGGTATGATAAACAAATCAGTAAAGCGTTCGCCTGTCCACTTGTATACGTCCTTGCCGGTAGCGTCTTTTCTTTCCGAGGTAAAGACGAGAAAACGGTCCTCAAATAAAACAGGTGCATAATCCGATACAGAAGAATTTTCAATGACTTTCTCAATCTGGTATTCCGTTTTTTTCTTTTTTGCCTCTGCAGCCTGTAAACAAAGCATGATGTCGCGCTCTGCCTCCTGTTTTTTGCCCGCTTGCTCTGCCAGCTTACGATACACACCGACCGCCTCGCTGTATTCCTCGAGCACTTTATGCGTTCTCGCTTGTCCTGCCAGGGCTTCAGGACCGTAGCCCGCCTGTGCCGCTTCCTTGTAGGCCTGCAACGATTCCCTGTATTGCAGCAAGCGGCTGTAGGCGTTGGCGAGTAAGTAATTTTTACGACCTTTGATTTTTACATTGCTTTCTGCCTCCAGCTCCTTTTCCAACAACGTGATTGCGACTGCATATTGTTTCCTGTCGTACGCTGTTTCCCCGTCCTTGATCTTTTGTTTCCACACACACGAAGGAAGTAAAAGCACAACACTAAAACACAAAACAGCGATTTTCTGCAACATAAAACCGTATTTTCTTTGCAAGATACTACAAATAACGTGGAAAAGACACTTGCCCATGCTGGAATAAAGTACGTCTGACTCATCCAAGGTACATGACCAGAGCTACACACCAGGAAGACAATTTAGAAAGGAACAACGGATGATGCAAAAAAAAGAGGGGCATTCACCCCTCTTTTCAATTACGTTTTATTTTGTATCATGCTTTCTTTTTTGAAGCAGCTTCTTTTCTGGATACAGTCAGGTCTGCAGCCAGGTCGTGAAGGATAGGTGCCGCCACGAAAATAGATGAATACGTACCGATGCCAATCCCTACAAGCAAGGCGAATGCAAAGCCCTTAATACTGGCCCCGCCAAAGAGGAAGAGAATCAACACAACAATAATGGTAGTAAACGATGTCATCGATGTACGCGACAGCGTAGAATTGATAGCACTATTGATAATTTCATCATTTGACTTATTGAGATTCAAATTGAAATACTCCCGTATACGGTCAAAGATGATCACGGTATCGTTGATAGAATATCCGATGACCGTCAAGATAGCCGCAATAAAGGCCTGGTCAATTTCCAGGGTGAATGGCAAAATGCCGCGGAACAGAGAGAACACACCCAACACGACCAAAGCATCGTGGATCAGGGCGACAATGGCACCCACGCTATATTGCCACTTGCTGAATCGTAAAAAGATAAATAAGAATACAGCCAGTATAGCCAGGATACCCGCATAAAATGACGTCGTCTTTAAATCGTCGGCAATCGTTGGTCCAACCTGTGTACTACTGACGATGTGCATTTTATCTGCCCCCGTTTCATTGTTGGAAAAATCTTCCAGCGAAACGTCTGTACCAGCGATGCCAACCACGCCCTCATGCAACTTTGCCAATACTTTTTCAGGGGTATCTTCTGCCGTCTCTGTTGCCAGGTAAGACGTAGTTACATTGAATGTATTTTCAGTATCCACTTGTTTGACGACCGGTGCGGCTCCAAACGTCTTCTCAAGGCCATCTCTCAACTTGTCTGCTGTGACACCCTCACTCCCAGAAAACTGAATGTTGTATGAATATCCTCCCTTGTAGTCTACTCCCAGGTCAAAACCTCGCGTAAAAATGGAAACCAAGCCTGCAAGGATTAATGCACCTGAAAACATGTAGGCAATTTTCCGCTTACCAATGAAGTCAAAATTGATCGCTTTAAACGCACCTTTGGAGAAATTTGTCCAAAAGACAAGCTCATTCCCTCTGTCTAACCACCAATCAATCAACAATCGTGTAACAAATATGGCTGTAAACAAGGAGCTTAACACACCAATGATTAAAACAATGGCAAATCCCTTGACAGGTCCCAAGCCAAAATAAGCCAAAATCATGGCAGTAAGGATCGTTGTGACGTTGGCATCAATGATGGCTGAATACGAATTGTAAAAGCCATCAGCCACAGCCTGTCGTAATGTTTTTCCCTGCTCCAGTTCCTCCTTGACACGCTCATAGATGATCACGTTTGCATCTACCGCCATACCGATGGTCAGTACGATACCCGCTATACCTGACAATGTAAGGACGGTTCCGAAACTTGACAGCGTACCGAAAATCAAGAACACATTGAGCAACAATGTAATGATCGAGATGATGCCACTTCCCGCATAGTAAGCAAGCATGGTTAATATAACCAAAGCAAAACCAATCAACAAGGAGTTTATACTCTTAGAAATATTGGCTTTTACAAGTGAAGGAACGACATTCGATTCATGGATGATTTTTGTGCGCGCTGGCAACTTACCTACTTCCAGTATGCTGGCGAAGTCAACTGCCTCCTCAACAGAGAAATTGCCTGTGATGGATGAAGACCCTCCTGTGATGGCGTCATTTACCCGCGGAGCAGATACCACTTCACCATCGAGCGTGATTGCAATCTCCCTGTTGCCATCATTGGCTGCTTTTGTCGTCATATCAGCCCATTTTTTTGCGCCTATGGCATTCATCCGCAGGTTCACCTCAACCTCTCCGTTGAGATTGTTGAGTGTTTGTGCGGCACTGGTGACTACATCTCCATCAAGTGGGGCGATATCGCTGTTGTTTTGTTTTTTAATGAGGTACAGTTCGTAGTTTGCCGTAAACAGACCGTTTTCATCCTGTGACGGTTTGTAAGACCACATAAACTGGCTATTCTTGGGGAAGAGTGCCTTGATGTCAGCACGGGAAAGCAATCCATTGATGTAGGAACGTCTTCCTTTATCTGCAAGTCCCATCACGCTGGGTGCCAGTGTTCCTCCATTCAATGATAAGGCAGAAAGCAATTTTCCTGTCTGACCGGAAGCGGTTGCTGTTGCAGCGCCCTTGTCGGCCACCTGGATAGTATCAATGGCATTACCCAAATTGTCGTAAACAATGGAATCCTTCATTGTCACAGGTGCTGCTGGTTCAGCTACAGTAACTGCAGAATCCTGCACCGCTGTTGTGTCTGCAGAAACAGAAGAAGGTTGTTTGTCAGACAATTTATCTGACTCCTGAAAGGCAGCTGCAATCCCTGCATCAGTAAAACGGTACGTTTCCCAAAATTCAAGTTTTGCACTCGCCTGCAGAAACTGACGTGCACGCTGCGGGTTGTCAATACCCGGCATTTCAACCAGGATAAGGTCCCGATTTGGGTCTAATGATACATTGGGCTGTGCGACTCCCAATTTATCGATACGTTGCTTCAAACGCTCAAAGGTAAGGTTGACCGTTTCATTTGCTTTTGCTCTGATCAAACGGGTAATTGTTGCATCATCTGCTGTGGGGCTCACCTCTCCCAGATTATCACTTCTACCGAAAATGCGAACCAATTTGTCCGGACCGGCAATTTTACTGTATTCATTTGAAAACAATGTGATAAAGTCTGACTGTGAACTTTTCATGGCCTTGTCAGCATTTTCCATTGCCTGGATAAAATCAGCATTATTGGCATTTCGCCCTGCCAGTGATTTCAAAAAGTCAGCAAGGTCGACCTGCAAGACTGTACTCATACCTCCTTTCAAGTCCAAACCAAGCGCAAGCTGTTGTTTTTTCAACTCGCTGTAGGTGTACGATTTTACTTTTGGTATATTGAAAATTTCAATGCCTGAAACGGAATCCAGATATTTCGCCCTGGCAAGCTTGAATTCGGCGGAAGCAGACTCTTCCATACTCTTTCCGGTGACTTTCGCAGCATATTCATCCGCATCGTTTTCCACCCTGTTTGTGGGTATAAACATGGCAAATTGCAGCAAACAAACCGCAATAAACAGCACCAGCGTAATTTTGATTAGACCTTTACCTTGCATAATATATTAATAGGTTGATTTTCAAAAAACAGCGCAAATATAGCGTTTTTGCCAAATTAATCAGTTTTTGAAAGAAACATATCTTGTTTTTTTTAAAAAAAAGAGCTATTCTTTTCATATTCAACACAATATACAAAATAGTTCGATGTATATCTAGGAATTCGAAAGCGTCACATTCTCCTGTCCCCAAAATGACATGCAGCCTTGAAACCAGGTGAATTATCCAACCACCGTGCCAGGAGCATCACACCTTTAAACAATCACCTGACCAACGTGTTAGTTGAAGTAAGTCAATTCAAACCAACATGAAGATTGCCATAGACCTAAAAACCGGCCTGGCTGCAGAGGACAAAGTGACAAAGGAAGCCGAAAAAAAAGGCGCGGATAAAGACATCATCGTGGGAATTGACCTAGGTACAACCAATAGCCTGATCGCATATATCCAGGACGGAAGCCCTGTCACTATCAGAGGGAAAGAGGGCGACTATGCCCTGGTACCATCAGTCGTCCATTTTGACACATCCGGTCAAGTCATTGTCGGAGATGAGGCAAAAAAGAGGCTCACCAGCCATCCCTCCAGAACCATTTTCTCGGTGAAGAGACTGATGGGTAAAGCTTTTGAAGATGTCAAAGGAATCAAGAATAGCCTGGGATATGAACTCATTGATGAATCCTCTGATTCTCTTGTAAAGATTCGCATTGACGATACCTACTATAACCCGGTAAGCTTGTCGGCTGAAATATTGAAAGCCTTGAAGTACAGAGCTGAGCAGGAACTCCATCATTCCATCTCCAAAGCGGTCATCACGGTGCCTGCCTATTTTAACGACGCCCAGCGCCAGGCCACCCGGG
>JAUMBK010000167.1:0-3547 GCA_032115795.1 Saprospiraceae bacterium
ATATCACAGGAAAATTCGTTTTTGTACAAAATGAATTAATTTAATTCATAATACATATTATCAATAACATATGAATTATAATAAAATATATATGTAAAAAATGTAACTGCCTTTATTTACAATACAATAAATTTGCTAAATGAAACAGCAGATTCTTCTTACAAATTGGTGGTGGCAGCTTATCCCTAGGATGAGTGGTGCTGGTCATTGATGTAGGACACATCTTTGTTCATTAAAAGCGGACTCATTCGAATTTATCGGTGAGTCCGCTTTTTTTTTATTCATTTTTTCACTTTAAAATTGTCAAATCATGGCACAAAAGAAAATTTATCTTGAAGAAAGGGACATGCCAACTAGCTGGTACAACATTGTGGCAGATATGCCCAACAAACCGCTCCCTCCCCTCCATCCCGGAACACGCCAGCCCATCGGACCGGACGACCTTGCTCCTTTGTTTCCGATGGCACTTATTATGCAGGAAGTGAGCAGTGATCAGTACATTCCCATTCCCGAGCCGGTCCTGAATGCGTACAAATTGTACCGACCCAGCCCGCTCGTACGTGCGACAGGTCTAGAAAAGGCCTTGGACACGCCGGCCAAAATCTATTACAAATATGAGGGAAGCAGCCCCAGTGGCTCACACAAAACCAATACTGCCATAGCACAGGCCTATTACAACTCACTGGAAGGAGTAAAGAAAATCACCACGGAAACCGGTGCCGGTCAATGGGGAACGGCTCTAAGCTATGCTTGCCAGCTTTTTGGCATCGAGTGCGAGGTATATATGGTCAAGTTGAGTTTTGAACAGAAGCCGTACAGAAAACATGTGATGAATTTATTTGGCGGTACGGTGCATTCCAGTCCAACGCGGCATACTCAGGCGGGTAATAAGATCCTGCAGGAAAATCCAGAAAGCCAGGGAAGTCTGGGCATTGCCATCTCTGAAGCAGTAGAAATGGCCGCAGGTGATCCAACGACCAAATATGCCCTTGGTAGCGTTCTGAACCACGTTCTCCTCCACCAGACAATCATTGGCCAGGAGGCCAAAAAGCAGATGGAGATGGCGGGTGATTATCCGGATGTCGTGATCGCCCCACTGGGCGGGGGGTCTAATTTTGCAGGCATCGCTTTTCCATTTTTACAGGACAAACTGACATCCGGAAAACAGGTTCGTTGTGTGGCAGTAGAGCCTGCATCGTGTCCAAAGCTCACTCGCGGGGAGTTCAAATACGATTTTGGCGATACACTCGGCATGACACCACTCTTGCCAATGTATACCCTGGGGCACGATTTTATGCCTCCCAGCATTCATGCCGGTGGTCTTCGTTACCATGGTGCCAGTGTCCTTTGCAGTCAGTTATTGCGGGATGGCCTGATCGAGGCTGTAGCCATGCAACAGCTTACATGTTTCGAGGCGGGCATTCTCTTTGCCAAGGCAGAAGGAATTGTACCTGCGCCTGAGGCAAACCACGCCATTGCGCAGGTCATCGAAGAGGCCAGATTGGCAAAAGAGACCGGGGAACCGAAGACGATTTTGTTTAACCTGTGTGGGCATGGTCACCTGGATATGTCCGCTTACGCAGATTATTTTGCCGGCAATCTCCATGACCATTCGCTGGAACAGGCGGTTATAGATAAAAGTATCGCGCAGATTCAAGGGCTGCAGCCTGTTTGAAGGACGCTACTTGAGGCAGGATGACAGGATCATTGATTGATGGTCACCATCATCCTGCCTTTTTCTTTTTGAGAAAATCTAAACGAGCTATATCTGCATTTTATTCTTCCTGCCATGGCAATCATGCGCTCAAGAAACTATAGCCATACAGCGCTTCCCATCGGTTGATTGATCCAGTTTGTCGGAAGACTTTGCTCCGAAATCAGTGTTGAAAACTGTCGCAGGGGTTCACCCAGTGGCTCGTCAGACAGGTCAAAAGTGGAATGGTGCATTGCCAGTGTATGGCGGGGTTGTATCTGCCGGATGATCTCGCAGGCGTCATGCGGACTCATATGGTTGGGGGCCATAAACCATTTTGGTTCATAGGCACCAATTCCCACAAGAAAGTAATCGATGGAACCGAAGGCTTCTTTCGTCATCTGAAAGTGATTGCCCAGTCCGGAGTCTCCACCGAAATACAGGGTGTGTTTTTCATTTTGCAAGACAAAACCGCCCCAAAGACGGTAATTGGTCTTGTGCAGCTCCCTTTTTGCCCAGTGCCTGGAAGGGACAAATGCCATCTGCAACGAAGGATGCAATGCAGGAAAACGTTGAAACCAGCCCGCTGTGAAAATTTGATTAGAATTTGTCCAGGATTTGAGTAGGTCTTTCATGCCGAGGCCTGCAAGCCAGATAGCCTGGGGATTTTGTTTACTCAACCGCAGAATAGACGGCTTGTCAAGATGGTCGCGGTGGTCGTGCGAGAGAAGGATGTAATCAATGTTTGACAGCAAGGCAGGATCGACAGGGAAAACGGATTTACGTCTGAGGGTGGGTGGCGCACCGATGACCGGATCGATCAGGATATGTTTGCCTGACAGCCGTATGAAAAAACTGGCATGGCCCAGCCAGACGATGCAGTCGCGGTCGTCCTGGAGAAATGCCCCGCTCTGATCGACATCGTGGCGAAACGAATCCCTTTTTTTCGCTTCCTTCCAGGGCTGTGGACCCAGTTTCCAGCGTATCACATCGTAAAACGAGTTTTCCATGGGAAATTCGTGGTTGATAAACCTGCCATCCTGGTCCAGGGGCGTACCTGGCCAGATTGCAGTGGGTAATATATCTTCGAGGTCGGGATTTTTACAATACCCAACTATTTTTTTCTTCTCTACGGGAGAGAACGGCAGGCGACTGATGGCAGATTGCGCCATGGCAAAGGTCAAAGCGGCAACGGCACTTCGGCGATTCATATTCAATGGGAGAACGATTTGGCCAAAATCAATCGAACAAGGAAAGAGTCAGAAGGTTTTTTACGGGGCTGCGCAAATAGGCCGCAAAGGAATTATCTACAACGGCTGGCTGTTTTTGCTGAGTCGGCTGTCAAAGTCCATAGCATACGTCTCAACCACGGTAATTCTGGCAGCATCTGCATGCAGTGGGTTGATCAGGTAATTGAATTCTTTAGGAACGATGCTGCTGGGGACTTGCAAAACTGCTGAAGATTTGCGTTGCAGAAATTGGTCGCCAATCCATTGGGTAAGGGGCATCGGCGGGCTGGCATGCCAATCGTCAGGCAGGTCATCGGCGGAAAGTTGCTGGATGACCACATCATCAGGAATGTGTATTTCCACGAATACCCTGTCGGTGGGCAAATCTTCGCTGATATCAAGGTGCACGGCTACTTCCAGGGTGGCAAGTGCCCGACATCCGGCAGTGTACACCATGCGATTGTGCAGGCTGTTCCACCGAAAACCGGCAGCCATCGATGCACCCAGGCCCTGTAGTGTGGTCTCGAGGTACTTTTTTCTTTCGATCCGAAAGACAACCATCAGGAGAGATTGCCGTATTCCAGCCTATGAAGGCAGGCCATGACTTCCTGTACGCCCGACGCGG
>JAUMBK010000168.1:0-28226 GCA_032115795.1 Saprospiraceae bacterium
TATATCAATTGTACTGCCGAATTAAAAACGCTTACCGATATTTGCTGCACCTCTTCCAATGCGGAAGCAATCATTCAAAGTATCCCAAAAGACAAAAAGATCATTTTTGCTCCGGATAAAAATCTGGGTGCCTATCTCATTAAAAAAACAGGGAGAGACATGGTGCTCTGGAATGGTGCCTGCATGGTGCACGAAATTTTCTCGAAGCAAAAAATCGCCGCCTTGCAATTGCGGTATCCCGAAGCAGAATTTATTGCCCACCCAGAGTGCGAAGAGCCCATTTTGGCTGTGGCGGATTTTATTGGTTCTACATCACAAATGCTGAAACACACCATTTTTTCTCCCACGCAACAATTTATTGTGGCAACTGAGGCGGGCATTCTGCATCAAATGCGACTGGCCTCGCCTGACAAACTTTTTATTCCTGCGCCTCCAGAAACAAATTGTGCATGCAACGAATGTCCGCATATGAGGCGAAATACCCTTGAAAAACTGTATGTCTGCATGCAATACGAGCTTCCTGAAATATACCTGGAATACCAAATTAGCAGCGAAGGAAGAAAATGCATCGACGCCATGCTCGAAATCAGCAAAAAAGCTGGGTTTACCGCGGGTTAATCAGCCGAAGAAAGCAATGACAGAACTTGTTTTACTACATTTTCTTTGGTAAAACCAAATTTTTCATCCAGGACTGTGTACGGCGCGGAATACCCAAAATGCGTCAAGCCAAATACCTTTCCGCCAGCGCCGGCCAGGCTTTCCAGGGTTGTGGGCAAGCCCGCAGTCAGCCCAAAAACAGGCACGTTTTGCGGTAAAATGCGTTCTTTGTACTCCTTTGGTTGCATCCGGAACAATCCTTCCGAAGGAACAGAAACGACCTGCACCTGCAAATTATGTTCTTGTTCCAATACCTGTGTAGCCTCCATAAGTGTGGCCACTTCCGAGCCATTGGCAAGCAAAACGACATCCGGGCTGGAAGACGTAGCATATACAGTATACGCTCCTTTGTGTACTCCCTCGCTTTCTTTTATCCTCCCCTCTTCACTGGAGGGAATGTCTTTAATGTTTTGTCTCGAAAGAATGAGTCCTGAAGGACGGTTTTTCGTTGTCAGCAACAAGTACCATGACTGCATTACTTCCGCACTGTCTGCCGGGCGCAATGCCAGAAAAGAAGGAATTCCTGAATGGTTGTGTACCTTTTCGAGCAACCTGAGTTGTGCCTCCTGTTCTACAGGTTGGTGGGTGGGACCATCTTCTCCAACCCGGAAAGCATCGTGTGTCCATAAAAATTTGACTGGTTGCTCCATCAGCGATGCGATCCGCAACACTGGTTTCATATAATCAGAAAAGGCAGCTCGGAAACTCCTGCATGAAGAAATGCCCCTGAAAAATCGCCCGGAGTAAATGCCTTTGATTTTTTCAAAAAGCCTTCAGTCATGTCACTGTTAGATAAGTCAGCTGAAGAAACAATCATATTGCCAACATGGTCTGCCAGGTATGCCAATATTCTGGAAGAGGCATTTCGGGTGGCGTCATTGGCAGCCATGGCTATCTCTGTCAAATCAAGTGCGGGCAGTTCACCGGAAAGGTATTGTGTTAACCGTATGTTTAAGGCTGGATTCTGCTTTGCCCACAATGCATATTCGTTCCGTCTTGCACCAGCCAGCAATCGTTTTTTGGCCAGAATTTCATCATAATAAGTCACTACTTCCGGAAAAACAAGGAAGGGGTCTTCCGGATTTCCCCCAAGACTTGTGATGGTCACAGGAAAAGAAGCCTTTGACTTGCCAAGGGGTTTGCCGTGGGTCTCTACCTGTCCCTCATAGGACGAGCCATCCTCTTTTTTGGCTCCTTTGCCCATGATTGTCTTTCCAATAATCAGCGATGGCTTGTCTTTGACAGATTGTGCTTCTATGATGGCAGCGCGAATCTGATGTTCGTCGTTGCCATCTATCGTTGTCACATGCCAGTTCCAGCTTCTGTATTTTGCCTCCGTATCTTCTGTTGTTACTTCTCCCACATGGGTTGACAATTGGACATCATTGGCATCATAAAACATGATGAGCTTGCCTAGACCCAAAAACCCTGCAATCCTGCCAACACCTTGCGAAATCTCCTCTTGAATTCCTCCATCAGAAATATACAGGTATGAGTAGTGAGCCATCCATTCGCCAAAGCGGTGGACTAAAAATCGTTCTGCAATGGCCGCCCCTGCACCAAAGGCATGGCCCAGGCCGAGGGGACCTGATGTATTTTCAATACCTCTTTTCAAATCAAGCTCCGGGTGTCCTGGCGTCGCGCTTTTCCATTGCCTGAACTGCTGTATGTCCTCCATCGAAAGAGTACCGCACAATACCAGTTGCGCATAAAGCATAGCGGACATGTGCCCGGGATCCAGAAAGAACCGGTCACGTAAAAACCACGAACCGTCATCCGGATCAAAGCAAAGAAATTCGCTGTACAAAATTTGAATAAAATCTGCGCCTCCCATGGCGCCTCCTGGATGGCCTGAGGCTGCCTTTTCAACCATGGCCGCTGCCAGAATACGGATATTGTCTGCGCTTTTTTCTGCAAATGTTGGTTTCAATGGTTCAAGTGTTTTGTGGCTGCAAAAGTAGAAAGAAATGCTTTCATAAAAGGCTTTTTCATAATGTGTTTTTCTCGTTTCTTCCATGTTTCAGCCCTAACGGAAGATAGATTTTGCTTTACCTGCATACAATTTTTATTTTTCGTCAGAAAAAAAACACCTGATTTGAAAAAAGAGGCATCTTTTTGTGACGTATCCATGCAAATTTGTTCAATAAAATTCTTATTAAATGCGCTATTTGAGTAAAAAAAACAATAGATTACTGCTGTTTTGAAAAAAACCCGTACTTTTGCACAACATTAGAACATTGCGAAAGGGGACAATTGGTTCCCTTTTTTATTTTAGGTGTTGAAAATGGAGCGAAAGGAAGCAGAAAATTTCATAAATACAGGCATAGAAGCATTGGAAATGACGGACGTCTTTCTTACAGACTTTCGCATCAGAGGGAATAAGTTTGAGGTGTTTCTGGATAGTGATGAAGGTATCACCTTTCAAAAATGCCAGCGCTTGAGTCGATGGTTAGAGGCTTCTCTGGATGCTTCCCTGGTGTTAGGAAACGATTATATACTGGAAGTTTCTTCTGCAGGTGTGGGGAGTCCACTTCGTTTGTTGCGGCAATACCCAAAAAATATAGGCAAGATTATTGATGTAAAATGTGGAGAGGGGCAGGCAGTGCGGGGTGTTTTAAAAAGTGTGGAAGGAAACCTGATAGGCATAGAAGTAGAAAAAAAGGTAACTGAAGGTAAAAAAACTAAGAAAGTCACAGTCATCGAAACCGTAAGGTTTGAAGATATTATTGAGTCAAAAATTAAAATAACTTTTAATTAATGAATTTAGTAGAATCCTTTTCCGAATTTAAAGAAGGTAAGAATATAGACCGTCCCACAATGGTGCGGGTACTGGAGGACGTGTTCAGGACATTAATCAGGAAGAAATACGGTTCCGATGATAATTTTGATGTCATCGTCAACACACAGAACGGTGACCTGGAAATGTGGCGGGTGAGAATGATTGTTCCCGACGGTGAAGTAACCGATGAGCTGGGCCAGATATCCTACTCTGAAGCCAAGGCGATAGATGATGCGTATGAAGTAGGAGAGGAGTGTTACCAGCAATTAACTCTGGAAGATTTTGGAAGAAGATCCATTATGGCTGCTAGGCAAACCCTGATTTCGCGCATCATGGATCTGGAAAAAGATGATGTATACAAGAGATACATGGATAGAGTGGGAGAATTGATCGTAGGAGAGGTAAGCCAGATATTGAAGAAAGAAGTGCTTGTGATGGATGATGCGACCCAAAACGAATTGGTTCTTCCCCGACTTGAGATGATCAAAGGTGATTTTTTCAGAAAAGGAGACATGGTGCGTGGTGTTATCAAACGAGTTGAAATGCGCAATGGCACTCCGATGGTCATGATTTCGCGAACGGACAATGGCTTTTTGGAAAAGTTGCTTGAGCAGGAAGTTCCTGAAATAGAAGACGGCTTGATTACCATCAAAAAAATCGTCCGAATCCCCGGCGAAAGGGCAAAGGTAGCTGTGGAATCCTATGACGACCGCATCGATCCTGTAGGCGCCTGTGTAGGTATGAAAGGATCAAGAATCCATGGTATCGTAAGGGAATTGCGCAATGAAAATATTGATATTGTCAATTTTACAAACAACACAACGCTGTTTATTCAGCGATCACTTACGCCGGCAAAAGTCACCAGCATTAACCTGGACGAACAAAACCTGCGAGCATCAGTCTTTTTGAAACCCGATCAGGTTTCGCTTGCCATTGGTAAGGGAGGGAGCAACATCAAGCTGGCCAGCAAGCTGACCAACTATGAAATTGATGTGTACAGAGACAACGAAGAACAAGAGATTGATGACGTTGATCTGGATGAATTTACAGATGAAATCGAAGACTGGGTAATCGAAACCCTGAAAAATATAGGCTGTGATACGGCCAGGAGTGTATTGGCCTTAAATCGGGAAGAATTGGTCAGACGCTCCGACCTGGAAGAAGAGACGGTGGACGAGGTGTTAAAGATTCTCGCTTCAGAATTTGAAGACGAGTAATCATTTTTAAAATTTTAAACTGGCTAATGGCAGAAAGATTAGTAAAAGTAGCGAAAGAACTGAATGTGGGTTTGGCCACTATCGTCGAGTTTCTTGCATCCAAGGGACACGTGGTAGAGAATAAGCCTACATCCATGATTTCAGATGAAATGCATGCCGCACTCCTGAAGGAGTTCCGTTCATCCATGGCAGAAAAAGAAAAGGCAGACCAGATTGTGATCGGGAGCCGGCCTGGAATGAAAGACGAGAAAACCGGCACAGAAGAAAAACCGGTCGCAAAGCCGTTGTTTTCTATTCCAAAACTTGCTGACCTTGACAAACCGGCGCCAGCACCAGCACCACCAAAGCAGGAAGAGCCAAAGCCAGAAACTGAAAAGACAGAAGAAGATGTCTTTACCACAAAAACCGAGTTGCCCAAGCTAAAAGTCGTTGGTAAAATTGAACTTGAAAAACCAAAACCAGCGCCAAAGCACGAAGAGGTGAAAGAAGAACCGGCAAATCAACCGGAAGTAGAAGAAGGTATCCCTGCAGAACCCGTTTCCGACAAGCCTGCTCCTGCAGCCGTTCCGGAAGAAGAAATGCATCGTGCCGAGACACCTCAGTTGAAAGGCTTGAAAATCATGGGTAAGATTGATACCAGTAAACTGGATAGTTCTACCAAGCCAAAGCCATCAGACAAAGGCCAGGCAAAGACAGACCAGCCGGCCCAGTCAGAGTCTGCCAGTGATGCGCTGAAAAAGAAAAGAAAACGTAAAAAACTTCCTACCGGAGGTCCGGTAAGCGACTCGCGTACTGGTGACGCAGCCAGAGGCGGAGCCAAAGGAAAAGGCCAGAAAGAGGAAGTGAAAGAAGTTTCTCAAAAAGAAATTGATGACAAAATCAAGGCCACTATGGCCCGCCTCAACGTTGGTGGCAAAAATAAAAGACAAAAAATACGCCGCGAAAACAGGGACGTCAAGCGAGAAAAGCAAGAATTGCTTGATAATGAAGGCGGTGATCAGACTCTGAAACTGACAGAATTTATATCCGTTTCTGAGTTGGCAGGACTGTTGGATGTTCCTGTATCTCAAGTAATTACTACATGTCTGAGCCTGGGCATCATCGTTTCCATCAACCAGCGAATGGATGCCGAAATCATCGAGCTAGTTGCCGGTGAGTTTGGTCACGAAGTCGAATTTATCAGCGCAGAAGAGGGAATTGACGAAGACCAGCTAGTCGAAGACAATGAAGAGGACCTCGAACCAAGGGCTCCCATTGTGACGGTCATGGGTCACGTAGACCACGGTAAAACGTCATTGCTGGACTATATTCGATCGGCTAATGTGGCAAGTGGCGAAGCTGGAGGTATTACCCAGCATATTGGCGCCTATGAAGTTAAGGTCGGCCCCGATAAGAAAAAAATCACCTTCCTCGATACGCCGGGTCACGAAGCCTTTACCGCCATGAGAGCCAGGGGTGCCAAAATAACGGACATCGCTGTAATCATCGTGGCCGCAGACGACCACATCATGCCGCAAACGAAGGAAGCCATCAGCCACGCACAGGCTGCCGGGGTGCCAATGATTTTTGCCATCAATAAAATCGATAAAGCGGGTGCAGATCCTGAAAGGATTAAGCAGGAACTCGCCTCCATGAATCTCCTTGTAGAAGATTGGGGAGGGAACTACCAGTCTCAGGATATTTCAGCAAAACAAGGTCTGCATATAGATAAGTTGCTGGAAAAAATTATTCTGGAGGCGGAAGTACTTGAATTAAAGGCAAATCCTGAAAAATCCGGAACGGGATCGGTCATTGAAGCCTCTCTGGATAAAGGCAAGGGCTATGTGACAAAAATTCTTGTCCAGAACGGTACAGTAGAGGTGGGCGACTCGCTTGTGGCAGGCCCCTACTCAGGCAAAATCAAAGCAATGTTCAATGAACATGGCAAGAAAGTTAAAAAAGTAGGTCCCTCAACTCCCACACTTATCCTGGGATTAAGTGGTGCGCCTCAGGCAGGGGAGAAGTTTAAGGTCATGGAATCTGACCAGGAGGCCCGCCAGCTGGCAGCCAAACGGGCTCAGATTGAGAGAGAACAATCCAACAGAGCAAGCAAGCGAATTTCACTCGACGAAATCGGAAGACGTCTCGCATTGGGAACGTTTAAAGAACTCAACCTCATTGTCAAAGGGGATGTGGACGGATCAATCGAGGCTCTTTCAGACTCACTAATAAAGCTGTCAGTTGAGACAATTCAGGTGAATGTCATCCACAAAGCGGTTGGTGGAATTGCTGAATCCGACGTATTGCTGGCTTCTGCTTCTGATGCCATCATCATAGGCTTCCAGGTACGGCCTTCGTCTAATGCACGGATTCTCGCCGAAAGGGAAGGAGTTCAGATAAAAACATACTCCATTATTTACGAAGCCATTGAGGAAGTCAAGGCGGCCATGGAAGGCATGCTCGAACCTACCAAGGAAGAAAAAATCGTTGCCCAGGTGGAAGTACGCGAAACCTATAAGATGTCAAAAATTGGTACTATTGCTGGTTGTTACGTCCAGGAAGGAAAAATTACGCGCAATACCCATATTCGGGTCATTCGGGATGGTATCGTGGTCTATCCTACCAAGGAAGGTGCACATGGCGAGTTGACATCATTGAAGCGATTCAAAGAAGATGCAAAGGAGGTCCGCGCAGGTCTGGAATGTGGTATTACAATCAAAAATTTCAACGACATCAAGGAAGGCGATATTATTGAAGGATATGAAATTGTTGAAATCAAGCAGACGCTAAAATAAACAATCGTATCTGACATCTTTTGATTTCGCGCGAAATGGATTACACTCAATTGCTTCAGGAAATCAAGGAATTTCTGGATGAAAAGGTAATTCAGTACAATCAGCCATTTTTCATAGACAATGATCCTATATCCATACCTCACCGCTACTCCCGGAAAGAGGATATTGAGGTATCCGGATTTCTGACAGCGACCATCGCCTGGGGCAACCGGAAAAGCATCATTCAGAATGCAGGCAAACTGATGGAAAAAATGGGGGAAAGCCCATTTGATTTTGTTATGTCGGCATCAGACAACCATCTGAAAAAGATTGAATTTGTACATCGAACTTTCAATAGCGATGATTTGCGGTGTTTTATCCAATGCTTGCGGCATGTTTATGCCCACCATAGAGGCATGCAGGATGTTTTTGAATCGTATGCCCAGACTAATACTTTGCTACCGGCTATTGCTGCCTTTAAGCGGGTTTTCTTTGAGGCAGGGCATTTGCGCCGAACGGAAAAGCACGTAAGCGACCCAATGAAGGGCAGTTCGGCCAAGAGAATCAATATGATGCTCAGGTGGTTTGTTCGTCAGGACAACAAAGGCGTTGATTTTGGTATTTGGAAAGGCAAGCTGCAACCGTCACAACTGAGCTTGCCGCTGGACGTTCATACCGGCAATATCGCCCGGAAGCTGGGTATCCTTACACGAAAGCAAAATGATGCCAGGGCAGTACAGGAAGTGGACACGGTGTTGCGCAGCTTTGATCATGCGGATCCTGTAAAATATGATTATGCCCTGTTTGGATTGGGTGCCATGGAGGCGTTTTAAATCTTTGGGGTAGTTTGCAATAGCGATTAATTTCGTCAATACAAAGATGTATATCATCCGCAATTTAAGCTATCGTTGTTATTTTTCTTATTCTTTTGTCTTGATGGAATATAAAAGTCGAAATGAATTTGAAACAGCTTGGTGCATTATTGTTGCGTGATTTTCTTGAGGTAAATAGTCAAAATAAACGTTTATATTTTTGCTTTTAGTTCCTTTTAATTTTTCCGCCAGAAGATTTGCATCCATTTCCATTACTCTTGGTATTTCAGTTGGCGAAAGTCCTTCTTTCCCAACACCAATGTATATGTCGGTTTGTTGATTAAAATTTTCTGTCAATTTATTTGTATTTTGATTTAATAAAGAGCCATTGTCCCACCACAAACTAGGGCTTACTATAATGTACTTATTGAAAAGTGTCGGTTTCTTTAACAGGACTTCTGTTGCAAATAGCCCACCTAAGGATTGTCCAATTATTGTTTTGTCATTCTTTGTCCTGTACTTGGTTTCTATATACGGTTGCAATTCTTTTTCAATGAATGAAATAAACTTACCAGAATGGCCTGTTGTAGTATAGGACTTTTTATCGTCTTGTATTGTTGTCGGAAAAGTATAGTCTCTTTTTCTATCAACTGTTGCAATTCCTACTACGACTGATTTTGGAATTTGATTTATCCATTCAAAGCTGTGGAATTGGACAAGCCCAACTACATGAATAAAATCTTCGTCAGCTGAACCGTCAAGCAAATAAATTACAGGATACTTTGTCGTATCGTCTGTCTTATACCCATCTGGGAGATAAATATTTAAAATCCTTTTTTCTTCAAGTTCCTTTGAATGAATTTCGTCAATTACACCAAGTATAAATGGTGTTGTTGTTTCGGATGGTTTTACTGTATTTTTCTGTCCACTTGCAAAAATGGAAAAGAACATCAGCATTAAAAGTATACATATATTTTTCATTTATTCTGTTTGCTTCTGGTTTGTCTTGGGGAATTTCCTCTGCTACAAATATACAATTTTTTCAAAAGAGGCTTCCTTCCCTCCGTTACCTCAAAACCCCTTGCCATTTTCTTTGTTACCTCTGCATGAAAACAGAATCTTACTTGCAGCAGGTGCTAGCGGATGCTGTAGTGTTAGACCGCGTTATTGAGATGGCGTGGGAAGACCGCACGCCCTTTGAAGCCATTGAAGCACAGTTCGGACTGAGTGAGGCGGACGTGATCCAGGTGATGCGAAAGTCTCTGGCACGCAGCAGCTTTGACCGCTGGCGAAGGAGGGTGCATAGTGGTCAAAGTCAAAAGCACCAGCAAAAGCGGTCAGATGAGATAAGCCGGTTTAAGTGCAGCCGCCAAAGGCAGATTTCCATGAATAAAATCAGCAAACGGTAGCCGGGAAAAGTGCTTTCCATCCAGCATGGCTATCCCCATGCAACCACTTACCACTTTTTACCCAGCCTGGACAGGTCGGTACTGATGGTGATGTGGTTGGTCGCGCCGACAAGGTGGTGGTAAGCTACACCGTAATCCAGCCTGAAAATGCTTGCTTTGATGCCCACACCCAGACTGAAGCCTGCAAGGCTGCGAAAAGAGGCCAGTGACAGCTCCCTTCTTCTCAAATGGTTGTATCCACCCCTGATGCGCAGGTTCTGGTTGCGACCGAGCAGAAATTCACCGTTGAATAAGAGGTGTCTGAATACATTGTCGATGGCTGCAGACAACTTGTTTTGTTGTACCTCCTCACCAAAGAGGTCCGTCTCTGGTGCCTTGTTTGGGTCGTCGTAGCGGATATTCCCTTTGTGCAACTGGTGGGCGATGATTGAAAACCGAAAAGGAAGGTACTTCAACCGTTTTGTGATTCCTATCTGAATATCCAGGGGTAGGCCATGTCTTTCGCCATTGTAGGTGGTCAGTTGTGCGCCGGCATTTCTGATCAGAAAGGAGATGACTGTCCTGTTGGAATCTGTCAGGTAGTTTAGTCCAATATCCGTTGCCAGCCCGGACGAGGAATAATTTTCTAGTCGGCTGAAAACGCCTTTCATGTTGACCCCGGCGACCAGTCTGTCCGCAATTTTTTTTGAGCCCCCCACCGTAAAGGCCGTTTCGGCGGCGGAAAAGGAGGTGCCGTCCTTTACACCAAATTCATCCGCATAATCAAAGTTGCCATAGTGGATATATTGTACCGATGCATGGGTGTTTATGCCCAACTGTGCGATGGTTCGGCCGTATGATACACTGCCATTCTGAATCTCTGCAAAATGGAAGTTGTGAGCTACTGAGATGCGATTGTGCATCAGTGGATTGAGAGAAGCGGGGTTTTGCAGGCCCAGAGAGGCATCGTCATCCATGACACCCAACACCTGCCCTGCCAGGGCAGAGGTACGTGCGGAAGAGGGAAGAGACAAAAATTCAAAGGCATGTTTGCCTGCGAGCTGGCCCTTTCCGGCTGTGGATATTGCCAGACAAAGACAGATGTTCAAAAAATACAAATGCTTCATACGTAAGATTTTATCTGGCCAGAGGAGGCATGCCCGTCTTCCATTTTGTTCTGCAAATGCCGGGGGTATCGCAGCGCATTACTTTGATCAATTGTCCCAGCGAGTCGTATTGTTCCAGCCAGCCAAATTCATCATCGCCGTTCTTGTAAGCACCTTTCCACTCCATTTTTCCGTTAGGATGGTATTCAGCAAAAGGTCCGTTTTCCTGGTTTTCCTGCATGGTCACTTCTTCCTTGATTTGTCCTCCGGGATAGTACACGCGAATCATGCCTGAAATGACATTAGCAACGTAGGGTTGCTCCAGTTTTAATCCACCTTCCGGATAATATTGCTTGTACGTCCCGTTCAGGATGCCGTTACTGTCGTATGGCTCCTCTACTTCGGGCTTGCCGTTTTCAAAATACAATATTCTGGTACCCACCAGGGTGTCTTTGCGGTAAAAGGCTTTTTCGCGTCTTTGTCCGTTTTCAAAATACAGCAGATACGTGCCATCCTTTCTGCCTTCCTGGTCTACTTCGTATTCTTCTTTCAGTTTGCCAGAATCATACTGTGTGGTTATTTTTTCTTTTGCGCAGCCATACGCCATGAGGAGCAGTGCGAGAAATCCAAAACGCGTTAAGTTGTCGTGCATCTGATTTTTCTTTCTGTCAAAAAGTGTTCGTAGAATCTAAACACGAAAATAAGCGCAGTTGTTAGAAATAAAAAAGCCGGTCCATGTAGATGAGCCGGCTTTCTTGTTTTTTATAAGCAAAAATCAATAGAAATTATACCTGTTGTCCTCTATGTCAGCACCTTTCTTCAGTGATTCCATGAAGCTGAAAGACACCTGCAAACGGGACTCCTGGTTCAATTTGAATTTCGTACCCATGGCTCCTTTCTCTACTGTAGGAGGTGTTTTGCTTAGAATTTTAGCTACGTATACGCCAGTATTTCCTTCGATGGGCTTGGATACGGCTCCTGCATTCAGGGCAAACAGCTGACCAGCAACCAATGGTTCCTGGATAGACTCGTTGAGGATGGCAGCGCCATAGTTGAAATTGGGTGAATTGGCCATAGTCACACCAAATGTATTTGCAATGGCATTTAAGTCTGTACCGGAAATGCGCGACTTGATTTTTGCGGCTTTCTTTTCGTTCTTCACCTTTGCTTCAATCTTTGTTCTGACTGCATCGACAGAAGCAATACCAGGTTCATCGACGGATTTCAAGCCGGCCAAAACATATTTAGTCACAACCGCATTTTCTGCAAAGCTGTACAGGGTCGGTGACATGCTTCCTGCATCGGTATCTTCTTCAAAGGCCCACCTTACGATGTCTCTGCTGGATTGGCCAGATCCGAGGCTTCCCAGCAAATGGTCATTGCGCTTGATGCCACCAGCGACTTCAACTTTGGCTCCATTTTTAGCCAATTTGTCCAGGTCTGCCAATGTTTTGGTACTTTCCAGAGCAGCCATTGCCTTGTCTTCAGCTGCCTTTTGGGTTTCTTCAGATGCGAAAATCGGCTTGGAGATATAAGCAACGTTGTATTTCATTTCGTTTGTCTTATACACGAGTTTTTCTACCTTAATCAAGTGAACACCAAACTGGGTAGTGACTGTGTACATCTGGCCTTCTTTTCCGTTAAAGACAGCATCATTGAATTCAGGCACCATGGTACCTGGGGCAAATGAGCCCAGATCACCGCCATTTTGTGCTGATCCCGGATCCTGGCTATTGTTTTTTGCTGCATCCGCAAAGGCGACTGCACCACTGTTGATGGCTGTTTTCAAGCTGTCAATGTATTTTTGAGCTGCCGCGAGCTGCGCAGGATCACCGTTGGCCACAGTGCGTAAAATGTGTGACGCTTTGGCAGAGTCTGCCAGTACTTTTTTGTCAATCAACTTGGCAAGCAGGAAGACATTACTCTCGGCATAGGGACCATACACCTGACCAACAGACATGGAGTTGATGGTGTCTTTTACTTTGCCTTGCAAGTCTGTTTTCTTGAAAAACGCTGTCGAGTAATAACCACTGTTGGAACTGACAAAAAGAGAGTCGTCGTTCGTGGTTTCAAATTCAGCTTTAAGGGCTGCCAGTTCGCCGGTCACTTGCGCTGTATCTTCTTTCGTCGCTTTGACTTCAAAGACGGCGAAAGAAATGTTTCTGACCTCCTCTGTGCTTTGAAATTTCGCTTCGTTCTTTTTGATATGAGCGGCAAAATCTTCGTCAGTCAATGTGATTTGATCATCGGGGATAGCGTCGTATGGAATTCTTACGAAATCCATGTTGATATTTTCATTGCTGATTTTTTCAACTGCTTCGGCAAACCAGGTGGGTATGTAGAGAGACTTGGAAACCAGATTGCCCAATTTTGTTTGCTTTTGTGATTTGATGACCTGCTTTCTCAGTTCATTGAACCTGGTAGCAAATTCTGGGTTAGAAACAGTTCCTTCGTCAATGGCTTTTTTCACCTCGTTCATTTGTTCTCTGTCCACCTGTCCTGTTTGTGGGTTTCTGAAAAATGACTGAACCAACGGACTGAGGTTTGCACCAAACTCCAGTTCTGCTAATTCGTCAGCACCCACGTTGAGTCCGTTGGCGCCACAAATTTCATCGAGGATGGCGTTTTCCACGAAGTAATTCCAGAGGGAATTTCTGGTACCATATACATCACCAGATCCGCCATAGAGAGCAGCTTCAGCGCGTTGAAAATCCAAATAATCAATCTGGGTGCCATTGACCTCTCCCATCACTGTCCGTGAGCCAAAGCTTCCGTTATTATTGGCATTCATCATGTCCTGGATAATAAAACCAGCGAGAGCGACTGCCAAAAGAACGATGATGAGCCACATGTTCTTCCGTATCTTACCTATTAAAGCCATAGATTTCTTATTGAAAAATTAATGTTGTTAAATCTAAATATGATTTTGAAAAAGCGCCACAAAGGTAATTTATTTACAGGTATTTCCAAATTAAGACGCTTATTTTACTTGTAATAAAGTGAAATTTAAGGGATTACAAAAAAGTGTAATGTAAGTACATTAAGTTGTTTCTTCTCCATTCATCGCAGAAAGATGCGTAGCGGCTGCTTCCAACTCTGCATAAAAGGCCTCTCCTTTTGCCCGGATGATGGCTTCTTTCACAAAAACATACAGGGGCATGTTTTGCGTTTTGCCAAAGGAACAAGCCGGGGAGCAGATATCCCATTCATCATAGTTCCATGCTTCAAACCCGGAAATTTCGTTTTGGGTAATCCGGATTGGGTACAAGTGGCAGGAAATCGGTTTGTTGAATGGGATTTGCCCTTGATTGTACAGACTTTCGATGCTGCAAAAGGAAATGCCGGAAGTTTCTTTTACCAAAAAGACACAAGCACCGTTCTCAAGACAGCTCGTTCCCCATTTGCCTGGTTCAGCATAAAATGTAAAGGCTCCGGCCTCTTCTATTTTTTTGACGGATCCGGGTTCCAGTGCTGAAAGGATTATTTCCTTCCATTCTTCCACCAGGGCCATCTCTCCCTGTGTTATTGGTGCACCATAATCTCCTTCCGTACAACACGCTCCTTTACACGAAGCCAGATGGCAGTGAAACTGGTTTTCGACTATATCTAAACTGACTAATGTATCCTTGATGATGAGCATATTTGCAAACTATAAGATCGTATACAGCAATGTGTGTACCAAGATTTTGTCTGTGGGATGTATTGCTGCTATTTTCTATGATTTCTTTGGGATTTTTCTAGATTTCGGTGTCCAGTTTTAAGCCCAGCCGCTTCACCAGACTTCCCAGTTCGCCATTTTTTTCAAGCATAAAAACATACTTTTCCTTTTGCGTCATTGCCTGGGCAGGTTTTGCATCCTCAAAATCCGGGAAGAGGGATTTGTCTATTTCGATGTTGAACAAAAGGCCATCGATGCCCAGCTCATTTCGCAAGCGGTCCAAGAGGCCTGCTTCCTGAAGAATCATGTCGCGAGATACCTGTGTGGGTACCTTCCCTGAAATGATGTTGCCTTCAAAGCCGAGGATGGACTGTTTCAATGCGGTCTGGACACTTTTGGAGGGGTTCAGGCTGGCGTATTCATCCCAAATTTTTTGAATGAGGCCAATATTGACTTCTTTTCTTGCTGCCGACCTTGATATTTCTGCCTGGCGTATGCTTTGTCGGATGGCTTCAATGTCGGTAAGCGAACCAGGTGTTGGCGTCGCGGGTAACGGCTGCGCAGGGTTTTTGGGTTCAGGCTGGTTTACTACTTCCTTTATTTCTTCTGACTTTGGTTTTTCTTTGACTTGCTCCTGGGGCTCTGATGGTACATTTGCATGTAAAATTTCGTTCAGATCAGGCGTTTTTTTTTCCTGTGAGGGAGCGTTTGTGAAGAGATCTGCCGACACAGTCCGGTTGAGGAAGGAGACTTTACTTAAAGCCAGTTCGACTTGCAGGCGTTTGTTTTTGGCTCGCACCAGGTCGATGTCGCACTGGTTGAGGATATTCAATCCTGATAGTAGGAAGGAGGCGGTAGTGAGTTCTGCCTGATGCAGGTATCGCTTTTTCAGGTCATCGCTGATTTCAAGAATTTGCGTTGTTGCGGGCATTTTTGCTATGAGCAGGTCTCTGAAATGATCCGCCAGGCCTACGACAAAATGGTCGGCATCGAAGCCTTGTCTGACGACCTTGTCAAGGGTCAGGAATGCAGTGGCCACATCTTCCCGAATCATGGCATCCGTGATGGCGAAGTAAAATTCGACATCCAACAGATTTAGATTTGCTACGACATCCTTGTACGTGATGGTGTTGCCTGTAGAACTGGCTATTTTATCAAAAATGGTCAATGCATCTCGCATAGCGCCGTCAGCTTTGGAAGCAATGGTATGGAGGGCTTCTTTTTCTGCCTGAATGCCTTCTTTCTGGCAAATCTTTTCCAGTTGGGCAACAGCATCCGCAATTTGAATGCGTTTGAAGTCAAAAATCTGGCAACGAGACAGGATGGTGGGGATAATTTTGTGTTTTTCTGTCGTTGCTAAAATAAAGATGGCATAGGACGGAGGTTCCTCCAGTGTTTTCAGAAACGCATTGAAGGCAGCTGTTGAGAGCATGTGTACCTCGTCAATGATAAACACCTTATATTTTCCGTGCTGGGGCTGGAACCGTACCTGTTCGGTCAGCGTACGGATGTTTTCGACACTGTTGTTTGATGCGGCATCCAGTTCGAGAATATTGAAGGATGCATTGTCGTTGAATGCCTTGCAGGAGGCGCATTGGTTGCAGGCTTCTATTTTGTTGATAGCCTGTTCGCAATTGATGATTTTTGCCAGAATTCGGGCACAAGTCGTCTTTCCTACTCCCCGGGGTCCGGTAAAGAGGAAGGCATGTGCCAGGTGGCCGGTCTGAAGCGCATTTTTTAATGTGCGGGCCACATGATCCTGCCCTATCACTTCGTCGAAAGTGGTAGGCCGGTATTTTCTAGCGGAAACAACAAATTGACTCATTGGGTAGATCGTGGGGCAAAGATAGTGTTTTCCTCTAATATGAGAATTTCTGTCCGGGTATGAAAAAGGGCGATGTCTTTTTTTACGGAGCTTTTGGTTTTCGTTTCTTCTTTTGTGTCTTTTTTTTCTTCAGATTTTTCCATTTTTCGTCTGAAACCAACTGGAAGGGGGCTGAAAAAAAAGATGCATTGCCTGCATGGTCCGTTGCTTCAAGGCGCAGAATATGCCAGCCCAGGGAAAGGCGGTTGACGGGGATTTCGACCACATTTTTCATACTTAAGGGGGCAGGGACGAAACAGTCGTCTACCCATACTTTATAATTGACAGACCTTGCATTTTTGCCCCGTGCGATAAACAGATCGGCAATAGAAAAAGCCAGGGGCCGGGATTTTGTCATTGTATTTTGGAAATACACTGGCAGAATTTTTGGACCGAGGGTGTCGTAATCGATAAAAAACGTGCCAAATTCATCGATGTCGGCTACCAGGCTATCTTCCTGCCAATGACTGCCAAAGAAGAAGCGCAGTCCGCCGCCCGCATCCATGGCGATGGTTGCTTTCTCGTGTTTGTCTTTGGGCAGATTTTGCGGAATGATTGCCAGTCTGTATGGCGACTTGAGGGCTTCTGCAGGGTCATGGATGCGGTACTTATTTGCCATGCTTCCTTGAATCCTGGCTACGGAAGAAGAAAAGTCTATATTCCGGTACAGCGAGGCATCAGAAAAGGTAACCAATGCATTGTCAAGGGTAATCGTCGTTTTCTCCGTGTGTTTGACACATGTCGTTTTGGTTGTGTCCCGCGCACCTTCCTGGCGGGTTTCGGGGCTGTGTGCCAGACTCAGGAGAATGGTTTTTTTGTTGTGGCAAAAATCTTCTGCTTCTACACGGATGTTGCGTTCGCCTGGATTATACAGTGGAATGACCCCTTTTCCGGAGCAAAAAGGGAAGAAACTACCGGGATGAGAATAGCAAAGGGAAAACGTTCTGCCTTCGTCTCGTTTTGTTTGATAGTCAACAAAGCCATTCAGCTGTCTGTATGTAGCCTGGGGCATTTTATCAAAATGGCAGGAAAAGCACAATGAATCGTCCATAAACACATGCAATCGATAGAGCCCCAGCGTGTTTTGGCTTCCATCAGCGTGGTCGGTTGTTTGTATTGCAATTCCTACCTGTTTCGTTGGAATGGGAAACGCTTTTTTCTTCTCAGATACTGTCTGGTTGGAGTCTTCCAACCTCCATTCTGTTTTTTGAACGACATGTCCTGCAGAATCCAGGGAGTGAATTGCTACGGCGTGGATGTGAGGAGAAAGGTTGTCTGTTACGTCAAATCCGACGAGGAAGGGATTGATAAAATCATCGGTTTTTGTGTCCCTGATTTCAAAATGCAGGTGTGGCCCAAAAGAGAAGCCGGTATTTCCCATGATACCCAACCAGGCGGCCTTTGATACCGGAAATTGATGAGGTTCCAGGTAAAAATCTGTTTCATACGATTCGGTTTCCTGCTGGAGAGAGTCTACCCATTGGGAGAGAGGTGTGTTGAATTTGTCCAGGTGCGCGTACACGGAGGTATAGCCTACCTCGGGATGTTCGACCCAAACGGCCTTGCCATAGCCGCCGGAAGAAATTTTGACTCTACTGACATGGCCGGTAGCGATGCTAAAAATAGAATCTGCCGCGCCTGGACGTGAAGCTCTGATGTCTATACCGGCATGAAAATGGCTGTTTCGTAATTCACAAAAATTGCCGGAGAGGGTATATTTGTGCCTGACGGGGCTGGCAAAATACCGGTATTGTCCATGCAGGCTGGCAGTGAGTAAGAGTGAAAGGCAGTAGAAACACGCCCATACTTTTGTTGCTATGGAGCGGCCATGTTTTGGAAAGAATGCAGGTAAAGAAAGGGGCACTGGGATCAAGAAACGGGAATTTATGTAAAGAATTGGCGGATAACGGTCTGCATTTTTCGGATCGCTGCAAACATGGTGGTGTTGCCTTCCAGCAGGTGTTTGCTCAATGCGGTGTATTCCTTCCTGATTTGCTGGTGGCGAAAGGCCTGTGTTTGAATTTCACGTACCATTTCTTTTTCAAACCAATACCGCTGCTGCGCGCGTCGTTTTTCTGCAAAAACCAGGGATTTTTTTGATAGGTCGATAAAATCCATCAGGGAACGAACTACTTCTGTAATGCCCGTCTGTTCGGCAGCAGAAGTAAGCAGCACGGGACTTTGCCAGCCGGACAGCTCATGTCGGAAAAAGGGTACGGCAAGGCTATATGCCTGACGGCTTTGTTCAGCGAGTATTTTTTGAGCGCCGTCTGCTTTGTTTATGACGAAGATATCCGCCATTTCCATGATGCCTCTTTTTATGCCTTGGATATCGTCGCCAGCGCCAGGTTGTAGCAAGAGCAGATTCACATCGGTCATCTGTGCCACTTCGGTTTCTGATTGACCGACGCCTACGGTTTCTATTAGAATCATGTTGAATCCTGTGGCTTCGCAAAGGCTGATGGCTTCTCTTGTCATATCGGCTGTGCCCCCCAGGCTGGATGAGGAGGGGCTGGGCCGTACAAACGCAGCAGCAGAAGAGGATAGGGAGTGCATTCGGGTTTTGTCACCCAGGATACTTCCTCTGGTTTTAGAGCTGCTAGGGTCAATAGCGAGAATGGCTGGACGGTGGCCGATCCGAACGAGATAAGAGCCCAGGGCTTCAATGAAGGTACTTTTCCCCACTCCGGGAGCGCCTGTAATTCCAATGCGCAGGGTCTCTTCCGATTCCTGCAGCTGAGCCAGCAATGCCAATGCGAGCTGGCGTTTGGACTCCACCTTGCTTTCGAGTAGGGTAATGGCCTGGCTTAAAATGTATCTATCTCCCCTCTGTAGACCCTCGGAATAGTAGGTTATGTCCCGTATCTGGCTGGGTTTATAGATAAATGCCGGGTTGACCGGAGCCGTCAAATGCGAGTCGTCTGTCATTTTGCTACATCTCTGATCATTGCGTACATGCACTGTATGTTACACCAGGGTACCCATTTCTGCAAGAAATGGCGCTGATACGGTGTATTTTTAACAAATATAGGGATTTCTTTCTGCATATTTTGCCTGCAACCGGAAGAAGGGGGCCCAGCATTGGCATTTCCTGCTTACAGAGTTGCGTCCGTCCTTTTTCCCTTTTTCAGCTCGATGAGGGTGATTTCGGGCCACATGCCAACTCTGCCAGGAAAGCCTAGAAAGCCAAATCCCCGGTTTACATACAGATATTTGTTGTCCTGGTTATACAAACCTGACCATTGTTTATATCTGTATTGTGCCGGGGACCACTTGAATCCGGGCATTTGGAAGCCAAACTGAAAACCGTGTGTATGTCCGCTCAGCGTCAGTTGCACAGGGTGATTGTTAGACAAGACTTTCTGTTCCCAATGTGTGGGGTCATGCGACATTAGGATGGAAAAATCTCCGGAAGGAATGCCCGCCGTTGCTAGGTCGAGGTCTCCTTTTTTCGGAAACCAGTTGCCGGCACCCCAATTTTCTACGCCGACGAGGTGAATGTTCTGTCCTTCTAGGGTAAGCGTTGTGTGGGTATTGTTCATCAACTCAAAGCCCATTTTTTTATAGGACTGAAAATACTCCTCGTAATACGCTTTTGTTGCTTCCGGGTTGTTTCGGTCATAACTTCCGTAATAATCATGGTTGCCAAGCACAGCATACTTTCCATACTTTGCCTTGATGGCCCCAAACACGTCAATGTAGGGAAGGATTTCTTCTTTTTCTGCGTTTACGAGGTCTCCAGTAAAACAAACCAGATCAGGATTAAGGGCATTGATTTTTTGTACTCCCGCCATTACTTTTTCCTTGTTGTCAAAGCTTCCGGCGTGGATGTCGGAAATCTGGACAACGGTAAAGCCGTCGAATGCCTCGGGGAGATCGGGGCTCTCAATGACTACCTTTTCTACGGTGTACTGGTATTTGCCCCGGGTAATCCCATAAAGCATAGTAAAAAAAGGCAGGGCGGCAACAAAGGTACCCGCCGTGGTAACAAATTTTCGTCGTTCGGGCATAAATACTTCTTTTTCAGGACTGTCCAAAATATAGGACTGCATATATTGGTATCCCCCTAGCAGGGCCCTGACACCATCCTGTAAGACCAGAATCGAGCAAAAGAGCAACTTGCTGACAAAGACGGCAAAGACGAAGCCATTCATAAAATTGGCCATTTCTGTTCGGTGAACCATCTGACCTGTGTAAAAAAGATACATGACAGCCACAAGAAAAACATATGTGCTGATGCTCAGGCCGAGGTATGCGACGCGAAACAAGCGCTGGTGCCTCCCATTCGTAAACAGGCCGGCCATTCCGTGAAAAGTGTACCAGTCAAGGAGAATAAATAGAAAAAGGATAAAACCAATGAAGACAAACCTGCCCATCTGCGCTCTTTTTAGTGAAACTATAAAGAAAGAAACGCGCATTTTGTTCCCCAGGGTATGCCCATTTTAGATATTCGCATACGGAATACAGATAAATTTTGTTTGGCAAGACTGTGATGTATAAATTGGCAGAGGTTAGTATCTTGTGATTTCTTAAAAAGCGGGTATGGCGAGAAAGAACCTTTTCATTGCATTTGAGGGCATTGATGGCAGCGGCAAATCGACACAGGTGCAGATGCTTCGGTCGTATCTGGAATCACTCGGAGAGAAAGTGTATGTGACTTGTGAACCCACAGACAATCCCATCGGCCGAATGATCAGGGACATTTTCAATCACAGGATGGAGGCCGACCAGCGTGTTATTGCAGCGTTGTTTGTGGCTGATCGCTTGCAGCATGTATTGCACAGTTCTGAAGGCATGTTACAAAAACAAAAGGAGGGGTATACTGTCATCACAGACAGGTATTATTTTTCCTCTTATGCTTACCATAGTGTCCACGGCATAGATATGGAATGGGTGATTCGTGCCAACGCACTGAGTGCGGAATTGCTCAAGCCGGATTTGCACATTTACCTTGACATTGCCCCGGAGGAAAGTATGGACCGTATTCAAAAAGGGAGAGATCAAATCGAAATGTACGAGAACCTGGAAAACCAGAAAAAAGTGCATGCCCAGTATGAAGCTGCCTTTGCTTTGCTTCAAGGCAGGGAAAACATTCTCCGCGTCAATGCACACCAGTCGCCAGAGCAAGTAAACAAGGCGATACTGGAGGGAATCAAGCCGCTACTCTTCTAGTCTTACTTTGCTTCTTTGGCGTCTACAGTGATTCTGTCCGGGCGGTTGGCCAATTCCCAGACAGTGTGAAAAATCAACTTGCCCACATTGGCCATTTTGTCAAATTGAATTTTATCTGCGTCATCCGTCGTGCGGTGGTAATCATCATGCGTACCATTGAAATAAAAGATTGACGGAATCCCCTTGCTGGCAAAGTTGTAATGATCGGACCTGTAATAATATTTATTTGGGTCTTTCTCGTCATTGTATGTATAATCCAGCGTCAATTGGGCATATTTCTGGTTCACCTCTTCATTAATCCTGTGCAGTTCCTTGCTCAAGCGGTCGGAACCAATCACATAGATGTAATCGGGATTATCTTTATACTTATCGTCAATCCGGCCCACCATGTCAATGTTTACATTGGCAACGGTTTGCGATAGCGGAAATTCAGGATACCGGGTGTAAAACTGTGAGCCGAGCAATCCTTTTTCCTCACCGCAAAACCAGATGAATGCGATGGATCTTTCCGGCCTGTTGGACTCCATCACTGCCTGCTGGCAGGCCTGGGCAATTTCCAGTAAGGTTGACGAGCCGGAAGCATTGTCATCGGCCCCATTGAACACTTCATCACCTCGTTTGCCCAGGTGATCGTAGTGTGCAGAGACGATGACGACTTCGTCTTTTTTAGATTTTCCCTCTACATAGCCGATCACATTTTGTCCCTCGAGAATTTTTACATCTTTGGCCATATTCATGATAAAATCTGTTGCGAGGATTACTGGTGATGGCTTTCCTTTTTCCATTTTTTTTCGGGCCTTCAGGATTTTTTTCTCATTGGCTCCAATGATTTCTCTTGCCACATCTGAGGAGACAAATGCATGGTTTGCAGTTGGGAGGATGCTGTCTTTCACATTGCCGAGCTGTAAATTTGGTGACATGAGAAATTTGCGTTTTTCTTCCACTTTTTTCTTAATGTCCTCTTCAATGATGAGCACCATTTTCACTCCTTTTTCCTTGGCTTTGCGGAGTTTTTGCACCATGTCGGTCGACCAGCCGGACAATTCGGAGGTGCCTGTGATAAAGGACTTTCCTTTTTTATCGATGGGTTCTCCTTTGTTTATTAAAATGATTTTTCCTTTCAGGTCCATGTCTTTATAGTCGTTGTAATTTGGATCGTCAATGCCGTATCCAAGGAAGACAACGTCGGAAGAAGTCATGATTTCGTGATTTTCATTTTCTTCGGGCATGGCAATGTAATCCCACAGCAACCTGAAGCGTTTGCCATTGACATACATGTCATTGTCCATCCAACGGGAAAAGGTAAATGCCACTTTCTGGTAGTAGTTTTCGTATCCATTTTTTGAATACAGGCCCATGGCACGGATATTCTTCCTGATGTAATCAGCGGCCAGATCCAGTCCTTTCTGACCAGTTTCTCTTCCTTCGAGAGAGTCGGAAGCTAAAATTTGCATGTGTTCTCTCAGGGTGGCAGCCGAAATGCCTGACGCCAGTCTGTAAGCTACGTCCTTTTTGTCAGTCAAGGGTGCTATTGATTTATCTGGTTGACTTACACCGCTGATGTACTGTGTCCATCCACTGGTGGTCATGCTGAAAAGCAAGATGAATGAGCAAAACAGGTGGTTCATTTATGTATTTTTTTATTTTGTTCATTTTACGCTGCTTATACGCAAGGGCTTTGACAGCCTTGCGTCAACTACAGGCGATTTTGTTCACCCTGTTCAGGTGCCTTCCCCCTTCAAATTCGTTGTTTAAAAAAGCCAGGGTGATCTTTTTAGCCATGTTCAGACTGACAAACCTGGCGGGGAGGCATAGAACATTTGCATTGTTGTGCTGCCTTGCAAGGGCACCAAGTTCGGGCTTCCAGCAGAGGGCTGCTCTGATTCCTTCGTGTTTATTGGCTGTCATACAGACACCATTGCCGCTGCCACAAATTAAAATACCCAGGTTTGCCGCCCCTGTTTCCACAGCAGCAGCAACAGGGTGAGCAAAATCAGGATAGTCGACAGATTCCTCTGAAAAGGGTCCGGCATCTTTGACGCCCACACCTGCCCTTTTCAATACCGAAATCAGGTATTTTTTGCAGGCAAATCCCGCATGATCTGATCCTAGAATCACTGTCATTCTGCAGGGATAGTTTGTTTGGTCTGAGCGAAAGCGGCAAACTTCTTTTCCATTTCTTTGACAAAGGCAGTGTCGTTGATTTTGCCTGCCCGTTCAAGGATATCCTGGATCGAGTTGAATCTGTATTCTTCGTCCTGCATGAAACTTTTTATCACACCCTGATCGGTTTGTGACTTATAGAATTCGAGGTATTGGCGGGTTTCTTCAGCCAGAATAGCCAGGTGTTTTTTGGCTGAGGCGTAGTCTCCGGCCTCAATCAATACATCAAGGAAAGGCATGATGCTCGAATCGTAAGGAAAGTTCATGTGAGGGAAGGCCTCAAAGTATTTGTTGACAAGGGCTTTTGCCTTGTCCATCTTTTTGTCCTGGGCAAAGTCCAAAGCAGCACGCAGCATAACCAGTTTCATTGCCTGTACTTCGGCCAGATAACTTTTGTCAACAAACAATTTTTGCTTGTCAAAATTACCCCATTTCCATTTGGTCATGGCATTTGTATACACTTTGTCGCTGTCAATGTCTCCAAAACCATAAATGCTTGGCAGGTTTGACCGCTTTCTGACTTTTGTAGGTGAGATCCGCAATCCAAGCCCTTCCATTTCAACATAGTCATTCAGGCCGAGCAATTTGGAAGACTGACATGTAATGGCAAAATAAATGGGTCTGTCATAGAAATTGGAGGCAATCACATCCATCACAGCCAGTTCATCCTTGATAATGTAGGACGAGTTTTCTGGAAAACGGAATTCTATGTTGTCCACCCATTCGGAGGAATCAATGTTGGGTTGTACTCCCAATTTCATGTATTTCTCCTTGTCAACAGGAAGCACAAAGTTGCGGGTAAAGACAATGTTTGAGCCATTGAAGACGCTTTTTGGGTCTTTGATGAAGCGCAGGCCCTCGAAAATATTTACAGGACGTGCCATGGCTGCCGGATCCGGGTTTGCGAAAAACACCTGGTTCCTGTTTTTGCCTCTGTAATCTTCTTCCGACAATGTCAGCCTGATCGGCGCGGAGTCATTGACTTTTGACCGCAACTTATTGATATACCAGTCTACGGCGATCAGACTCAGGTTGACTACCCGTACATCTCTTCGAATGCCTTCCACTTCCTGGGCATACCAGAGAGGGTAGGTGTCATTGTCTCCGTACGTAAAGATGATGGCATTTTTCTCTACACTATTTAAGAAGTTGGCGGCATAATCTCTGGAGGCCTTGTGGTGTTTTCTGCTATGATCGTCAAAATTCTCCATGCCCATGATGACAGGGGCTGACAACACGGTCAGTCCGGCGAGCAAAGCCATTGAATTGTGTTTTACCTTCTCAGATAAAAACTGGTAGATTGCCAGCACGCCCATGCCAATCCAGATACAGAAGGTCATAAAGGAGCCCACAAGAACATAGTCTCTTTCCCGTGGTTCGTTGGGTGGCTGGTTGGAATAAATAATGATACCAATTCCGGTAATGACAAATAGAATCAGGAGTGTAGTAAACTCTCGTGTGCTGCGGGTATACTGGAAAATCAATCCAAGCAAGCCGAAGATGAAGGGCAGGTAATAATATGAATTGCTAGACTCATCGTTTTTCATTGTGTCGGGCAATTTGTCCATTTTGTAAAGCAATTGCTCGTCGATGGGTTTGATGCCTGACATCCAGTGGCCTTTGGATACATCCCAGGGATAGTATCCCTGCTCTGCTGTCTGACGGCCTACAAAATTCCACATAAAGTAACGGATATACATCCATCCCAGCTGGTAGTGGAATAAGAACTGGAGGTTGTAGCCCATGCTTGGTTTGCCTTCGGAAGTGCCGTTCAGCTGTTCCCGCCACATGCGGTGCAAGTCAGGTCTGCCTGCATCGGTATGGCCTATTCTTGGGAAGAGAATTTTATCTTTTGGCGCGTATACATAGTCAAACTTTTCGTCCACTACTTCGTATTTGTCACCTACACGGCCGTATCTGTCTGACCGTTCGACATCGATAGGTTCGGCGTCATAATGTGGTCCTGAGAGCAATGGCCTTTCTCCATATTGTTCGCGATTGAGGTACGGCAGCAAGCGCATGGCATCGCTGGGTACGTTCATGTTGATGGGCGTGTCTGTGTTTGCCCTGATGACAACGACACCCACGGTAGAAAAGGCCACAATCACCAGAATGGCGGATACGGCGGCTATCTGGATCAGCTGGTTCTTCTTCTGATGCGCGTACCTCAGGGCAAAGTAAGACAGTGCGCTAATGATGGCAACGGTGGGTATAATTCCGGTGTGGAAAGGCAATCCAAGTCCGTTTACACAAAGCAATTCCATGTTTTTCCACAGAGAAGGTATGCCTACGATGACAAATTTGAGAACGAAAACGATGGCACCAACGCCGGCAGCCATGGCAATGAGGGAGCCGACAAGGGTGTGTTTCTGGTATTTTTTGAAATAGACGAGCAACGCGATCGCAGGAAGAGACAGGATACTCAGCAGGTGGACACCTACCGACATGCCGCTCACAAACAAGCTAAGCACCAGCCAGCGATTTGCATCATGGTCGTTTTCGGTAATGTAATATTTGGTACCTGCCCACAGGGTAATGGCGGTAAACATAGTGGACATGGCATACACCTCCCCTTCAACTGCAGAAAACCAAACTGACGTGCTGAAGGCGGTGGCCAGACCAGCAACCAGGCCGGCGAATGCCAGTGCCGTATTCTGCGGGGCGGTTGTCTCGCTTTCTTTGCCTACCAGGGCTACTTTGCCAAACATGATGGTAACCCAGGATATCATCATGGCTGCAACGGAAGTACACATGGCAGACATCAGATTTACGGCAAAGGCAATGTCGGAAGGGTCCTCAGAAACGACGGTTGCAATCCATGCGAATATCCTGCCGATAATTAAAAACAAGCCCGCTCCAGGGGGGTGCACTACCTGCAATTTATAGGCTCCAAGGATAAATTCACCACAGTCCCACAAACTCCCCGTTCTTTCAACGGAATGATAAAACACGAGGAACGTGACTGCAAAAACAAGGATGCCAGTAAGATTGGATAATTTTTTCAATGACTGCATAAATGAGAATTAAAGCCAGAAATGCCTGCGTATAATTGTGTTAATGCCAGACTTACCTAAAAAACGCAAAAATAAGGATTTTTCATGTAATGGCCAGATTAATCTGCTTCCGTGAAGTGGCTTTTCCGTTTGGATAGGGTAAGTCCCGTCAATTCAAGGATGGCTGGCATGATATTCACCAAAAGAATCAAACGGACAAACAGGACTATTTCTGTATCTTTGCTTTTGGAAATGTACTCTGCGGAATGACCAAAACAATCATCATCTTGGCTCTTGTATACTTAATTGTATCCAGACTATCCTTTTTAAGTCCCAGGTCTGCATCAAACTCCCCAACTTCAGAACCCAAATCCGGTACGAAAAACAATCAGGCTGGGGAATATGTTGACTACGAGGAAGTTGATTAAAAAACACAGCCATTGGATATAACTTCTTTGCAAAGTCTGTTGAAGAAAGATCGTTTTGAAGACAATTATCAGATTGTGGACGAAACGGATGATTTTATTGTCATCCTGAAGAAGCATGGCATTGCAGTTCAGGTAACGGACAAAGCAGCTGACGACCTGGAGTCGACCTTCAATAAGCGTTACAAGGAGAAAGTACATGTGCTGAACCGCATTGACCAGCCCGTTACCGGCCTGGTTATTTTTGGTAAAAACAAGATGTTTGCAGCGGCATTTACTGAAATGCTGAAAACGAGGGAGGTAAAAAAAACATACCTTGCACTGGTTAGTGGCCATCCGGAATCGGGTACGGTGGTGTTGCGCCATTACATTAAGAAATTGCACAACCGGGCAATGACGGCGGATGAACCAGTGGATGAAAATTTTAAGGAAGCGATTCTGGAGTACACGCTGGTTCAGTCATTTGATAAGTATCATTTATTGAGAATCGATTTAAAAACGGGCCGTTTTCACCAGATTCGGGCTCAGCTGGCTACCATGGACATGCCGATTAAGGGAGATCTGAAATACGGTTCCCGAAGGCCCAAACTAGACAGGAGTATATGTCTTTTATCCTACAAATTGGCATTCAGGCATCCATTTACCGGAAAAGAACACCAATACGAAGCGCCGCTGCCCGACAACGATGTGCTGTGGGGGCTTGTAGACAAGACACTTCTGTAATGAGTCAGAAAAACGCAGGAATCCATGTGATTCACTGATTTTCTCACCATGAATTTCAAGACACAGAACAATTGTTTTGTGGCTCACGTTAACCAAAAAAACAAATATGGACAAAGGCAAGCGAAATGATCTGGCATTGCTCTTCAGGGTGCTGGCAGTGGCGCGCCCATACAGCTATCATTTCTGGTTGTCCATTATCCTAGCGATTGTAGTCACACCTTTTTCAATTGCTCAGCCATTTCTCATCCAATTGATGGTGGATGAACACATTGCCGTGGGTAAGCAAGAGGGCATCCTCCTGCTTGCGGGGATCTATGTTTTGGTACTTTTACTCAGTGTGGTATTGAAATATTGCTGTTTGAACGAAACCCATTTGACTTTTGTAGTCAGATTGTCTTTGTCACTATCTGTTTCAGACAGATATTCAGCTTCATCATCCATGTATTTGAAATAAACGGTTGAGTTCGTCCGCTCCATTTCAACACTCTTTTCCTTCTTATAAATATTCTGTTTCCA
>JAUMBK010000169.1:0-27880 GCA_032115795.1 Saprospiraceae bacterium
TTACGCCATTTCGATTTGCATGCCTGGTCAAAAAATCCACCTGTGCTTTGTGCTGGGTGACAGGTTTGAGGTTGGGCATGAGGACAATTTCCGTGTAGCCACCTGCAAGAGCAGCCATAGTAAGGCTGTCCATCGTTTCTCTGTGTTCCAGACCTGGTTCCCCACCCTGTGTGCCTATGTCACAGAGCCCGATTGTCACATAGGTATTGTTTTCTTCGACGGTTCGGTCAGCCGTTTGATTGTTGCAATCACCTATTTTTCGTATTTCACCATCAACAATCCAGAGATCAGTTTTTCTTCCGTGATAAGGCGAGGAAGAACAGAGGATAGTGGCATTTTTGATTAAAAGCTCCATGTGGTTGTTATGATTTTACAAATCGAATCAGGGCTGTTTCCATGGCCAGAAAAAGCAGGGCACCGATGACAAACCATTTCCAAAGGACGATGCCCCTGTCCTTTTCATTGATGGTGCCTGTGATATTGGCCTGCAACGCAGAAGAGAGAACGCGAATGGCTGGATTTGACGGATTGACGCTGGATAATTCCGCTTCTGCCAGCATGGTCATATCGGATTCCAGTCGGTTGTAATTGAAAGCTGCTTTTGCCACGGGATTATCGAGCAGGATATCGTAGATCCCTGCCTTGCGTATCTGGTTGCCCAAATCCAGCATGACGAGATTGCCTGCAGGAACTAGTGCCGGGATGAATTCATCGGTTCCATTTGTCACTTTGTATACAAAATCCCCTGTTTTAGTAGGTTTGTTTGTTTCGACGACCATGTTGTTTCCAATGAAATATGCCAGCGGAGTCTGATGGGAACGAGAAATAGCCATTTTATAGACCATGGGGACAAACACTTCTGCATTTGTAGACAAATCATTGAATTCTGCAGCGAGTGGTGCTGTAAAAACAAACAATTGGCCTTCCCCCACCCTAAAACCGGCGAGGCATGCCCCTCCATCGCGGTATGTCAGCAGGTTTTCCTGGCTTATGGTAGCACTGGAGGAAAGGGGAAAAGAAAGGTTTGTTACGGGTAATTTCAGATTTTGCCTGCTGGGAAGATAGACCTCAGAAAAAAGGAAAGACTCGGTATTGATGAGTGACACTTCTCTCTTGGTTTTCATTGCGGTGCCAAGCTGTCCGGCATTGCAATTTGCTAAGAAGCGGTTAATATCCTGAAGGGAGGCGTTCATTGCAGGGAAGAGCAATACTTTCCCTCCATCACGAAGATATTGCGCGAGTTCGCCTGCCAGTCCACTTGAAATGGTACTTAGATCGTTGAGGAGGATGAGGTCGTATTGGCGGAATGTCTGGTATTGCAATTGCCCAGCTTGTTGTTGCGTAAGAGAAAAAGCGGGAAGTCCGCGCAGCAAGGCTTCAAGATACCTGTTTGATACATTTTCGTGAATCAGCAAGGTATGCAGTGTGTCGGGCACAAAGTAGCTGATGTGGTATTCATCATCAAACTGGACGGGATAATCGTTAATAGCGACAACGGCATGTTGCCATCCTGTTTTGCTGTCTTTGACCACCACTGTATCGACAGCGGTGGATGCAGCGGGCACATCAACGATGCCAATGGGCTTGTCCTGGCCATCTTTTCGAAAGGAAAGCTCCACCTGCTCAGCATCTTCCGTACTTCCGTTGCGCAAGCGAATGATGAGACGGTTGTTTTGATTGGCCATGGGGACGGGTGCATCAAACCAGACACTGTCGACAGAGAGGTTTTTATTTACAGAAGACTGCAGTGGCAAAAGGTTGATTTCCATGGTTGTATCCTGAAAGAATTGGAAGTTTACCATGCTTTTTTGAAAATCTGAAATCACGTAGGAAATACGGTTTGTTGCACCCGACTGAAGCAGTTGATATTGTCTGTTCAGTATATTTTCCATTGTTTGCACGGAGGGTGTAATGCCAATATCATCGATGTAGGTGATGGCATCCTCCTTGGAAAGGAAGCGTTGGTGGCGGCCTTCGAAGTCGTGCGTAAGCACCTGAAACCGGTCATCATCGTTGTATGCCTGGATGATATTCCTTGCCTTCTCTTTTGCAAGATCAAGTAAAGGGATGTCATTTTGGCTTGCAGTCATCGAAAATGAATTGTCGACAAAGACAGATACGTGACTAACTCCCGACTTTACGGTTGCTCCTGTGGGCAGAAAGGGTTGTGCAAATGCCAGAACAAGGCAGGCTAGTGCCAACATTCTGGTGAGGAGCACCAGTAGGTTTTTGAGTTTGTTGCGATTGGATGTTTCTTCTTTAATTTCCTTTAGAAACCTGACATTCGTAAAATAGACCCGTTTGAATCGTCTGAAGTAAAACAGGTGTATCAGGACTGGAATAGCCAGTGCCAGGAGTGCCCATAAAAAGGAAGGGTGAAGAAATTGCATACAAATTGGGTTGGTACAAAATTATGATTAGTAATGAAGATTTGGGCTGAATTGTTTAAGAAATTATAAATAGGCTAATCGAACAAAATACAATATCACAAAGAAAGAACAGGAACTGCAGAACGAATTTCTTCTGGAAATGGAATGTCAAAATTTGGTTTGATGTTTTCATTTTTCTGATTTTGAAATGCATTGTGGAAATGATAAAAATTCACTTTTGACCCAAAAAGGTTGAGGACTTCATTTTCATGCAACCATGTCTTAGGGTCATACATAAGGGGATTGAATGAGCTCCAGTTGTAATCTGCAAATTGGTTTGTCAGGCCATGATGGATTGGATTATGGTGGATGTAGGTGAGGACGTATTTGAGATCACCTGGTGTGGAGATGCATTTTCTGCGAAAGGGCCGTTGGAGGAGGCTGCCTGTTCTCTCCTGCTGTTTGTTGACGGCTTTGGAATAGCTGACGAAGAGGGCTCTGAATTTTTCAGAAACGATGGCGGCGCAAAGTTTTTGGATGTAAGTATTTGTTTGTGTGTTCAATAGATATGACATATTTTTAAAATATGTCATATCTATTGAAGCACCTGAAGAAGATGTACCCAAAACACCAGATTTTGACGAATCTCCACCAACCATTCTTGCCAAATCAGACACCAACAAACCCGCCTTTCCATCCCCTGTTATTCTTCCACTTCGGCCTTCCATTTGATCTTTCAAAGCCTGAACCAGAATCTCGTCTGACGACCGAATTTTAACCAGAAAATGGAAGTGATTTGCCAGCAGGCAATAGCCCAGAGTATCAACATAACCTGAACATTTGTCCCGAAAGGAAGCAAGAAAAAACCGGTAATTTTCCTCTGTAAAAAAAATTTGTCCGCGATTGTTTCCACGGTTAAAAATATGATAATAAAACCCGGGAAATACCGGCATTGTCATGTCATCCTTTGCAGCCATTTTTCTATTTTTTTTCAATTCTAAATTAAATATGCGAGGCATCTTGGCCTCTCAGCATACAAAAGTGCACCTTTTCATTCCCTTGGATGCGTTCTCAAACATTTACAAACGAGTATAATCGTTTTTTATACGTTTGTGAACGAATTTTACAGGAATTCGTTATATTCTTGCATTCTAAAACCGCAACACGATACAGTCATGACGAGCAAATGCTTCACCCTCCTCCTCTGCTTCCTGCTAACCTGCCCATTGATGGCACATGAGCGTGGGACAATACCTCCTACCTTTCTTCATTCGATGGAAATTGGCCCCTCAGTCAAAATAGGACTATTAAAGTACAGTGGCGGAGGTGACTGGTATTCCAACCCGACCTCGTTGACCAACCTCTCTGCATTTTGTAATAAATATCTGGGTACAAACCTGGATCCTGAATATGCTGTGGTAGATGCCGGAAGTGTAGAGTTGTTCAATTATCCCTTGGTACACATGACGGGACACGGCAATGTCGTATTTACAGATGCCGATGCAAAAAACCTGCGTAGTTATTTGCTCGCCGGTGGTTTTCTGCACATCGACGATAATTATGGCCTCGATGCCTTTGCCCGCATAGCGATGAAAAAGGTATTTCCAGAGCTGCAGTTTATTGAGCTTCCGTTCAATCATCCAATCTACAATCAAAAATTCAGGTTTGAAAACGGCTTGCCAAAAATTCACAAACACGACGACAAACCAGCCCAGGGTTTTGGCCTTATATGGGAAGGTAGATTAGTTTGCTTCTACTCATATGAGTGCGACCTCGGGGATGGATGGGAAGACAAGGAAGTACACAAAGATTCGGATGAAGTGCGCATGAAAGCATTGCGCATGGGTGCCAACATCGTCCAATACGTGTTTGGGAATTCTTAATCATTTATACACTTCATTGATTCATACATTATGCAACCCTATTCATTAGTTCCTTCAATTAAAAACATTTCACACCGCACATCGAGGCAATTTTTTCTACTGGCAGGTCCTTGTGCCATCGAGTCTGAATCCATGGCTCTGGAGATTGCGGAAAAAGTAAAACGCATCACCTCCGACCTGAAAATCCCCTATGTTTTTAAAGGGTCCTATAAGAAAGCGAATCGCTCCTCCATACACTCATTTACAGGCATCGGAGATGAAAAAGCACTGAAAATTCTGCGCAAAGTGGCTGAAACCTTCGACCTTCCAGTAACGACCGACATTCATAGTGAACAGGAAGCTTCGATGGCAGCGGAATATGTCGACATTTTACAAATACCCGCCTTTTTGTGCAGGCAAACTTCTCTGATACAAGCAGCGGCTGAAACCGGCAAGATTGTCAACATAAAAAAAGGACAGTTTATGAGTCCTGAATCCATGGCGCATGCCGTCACCAAAGTGCGGGAATGCGGAAATGAAAAAGTCATGCTGACAGAAAGAGGCACCACCTTTGGATACCAGGATCTGGTAGTTGACTTCCGGGGCATCCCCGTTATGCAATCGTTTGGTGTGCCCGTAATAATGGATTGCACTCATTCGCTACAGCAGCCCAACCAGCCATCCGGAATTACCGGAGGTAAACCAGGCCTCATCAGTACCATTGCCAAAGCAGCCATTGCTGTTGGTGCAGATGGCCTTTTTATTGAAACACACCCCAACCCGGCTGAAGCAAAGTCAGATGGAGCCAATATGTTGCCTCTTGACCAACTTCAGGGATTACTTGAACGACTTGCCTCTATCAGACTCGCAATCAATGAATAAAAAAACAACAAACTACCAGGCCTGACTATTATTTTTCGATTTTATTGCAATTTCCAAATTTCATATTAGAATTTATTTTCATTTATACCTACTTTTGTATTTGTTTTTATACATGATCAATAAATGAACCATTATGCGAATTTTATTTTTGCTTCTCCTGACTTTTTCTATCTTTTCATGCAAGACCGACGGATCGACACTTTCTTCAAGTCAATCTGTGCAATCGGTAAAGAAAATGCGTATCATGCATCCTGACAGTCTGCAAGTGCCCAGTGCCTGTGAACTGATTTCAGAAGCAACGGTAAAAAAGTTGCTGAAAGTGGGGAAATTTACTTTGTCTATGAAAGATGCATCAAATCCTGAGCAAAAGGGATTGCGTTCGTGCTTTTTCAGATGGGATGATCCTGCCCTTAATTTTGCAGGCATCATGCTTCAGGTACATACGAATCAAGTTTATGAACATCAGCTGGACAATATCCCCGCCTTCGTTCAGGGTCTGTTGAAAGATGGTAGTATGGAAGTAGATGCTGATTCACCAAACAAGTTTAAGGAATTTATGATTGGTGATATTAAAGGTGCCTATTCCTATAAAATGTCCCGGTTTCACTGGAACCTGGGTGCAAATTATGGTTTCATGCTGGCATTCAATGTACCTCTTTCCGAAAGCGATATGGTTGAAATAGCCACAGAAATCGCTGAGGAAGTAAACGAAACGTTGGCCAAAAAGATATAAGATTGATTCAAAATACCGAATTACGATCATAGATCTCGTTGGAAATACCCATTATCGTTCTTGCAGCCGGCACCTCTTCCAGACTTGGAAGACCAAAACAATTGCTTCCTTGGCACAATAAAACTCTAATTGAACATACAGTTCAGCTGGCGTTGTTCAGTGAAATTGGGCAAGTTTATGTCATAACAGGTGCCCATAATGCACAGATTGAAGAAAAAATCACCGACTTTCCCGTCACCTGTGTTTTTAACCCCCACTATGCCGCTGGTATGTCGACGTCCATTATAGCTGGGCTAAAAAAGGTACTATCGGACATGCCAGGCCTTGAAGCTGTTATCCTTTGCCTTTGCGACCAGCCTTACCTGACCTCGGACATTTTATGCCAACTGGTTAGCACCTACAAGTCTACCAAACAACCCTTAGTCCATTGCAGTTACACTAAATTATTGACAGGACCTCCCTCATTGATTGATAAAATCTATTTTCCAAAACTACTTGCTCTCTCTGGAGATGCCGGGGGTAAAAAGCTATTTCTTCAATATCCAGACGATGTGGCAGTAGTTGATTTTCCGCGAGGCGTAACAGACATTGACACCTGGCTGGATTACAAGGCGTTAGAGTAATTAGCCCATCCTAATTGAGGCATGCACCCTCCTAATTTAGATTCATTCCAAAACTATATTCCTTTGACAATCAGGCATTTTTCATGTATATTTGTGGACTAACCGCGTTTTATTCTCCTTACAAAGATGCTTTAAATTTAAAATAGAAATTATGGCACTCGTTACTCTTGAAGTCAATGGAATAATGCATTCTCTCAACATCGATCCTGCAACGCCATTGTTATGGGTTATACGCGATCACTTAGGACTCGAAGGAACTAAATTTGGCTGTGGCATTGCCTCTTGTGGTGCCTGTACGGTGCATATTGACGGGGCAGCGATGCGGTCATGTGTATTTCCTGTCAGCGAAGCAGCAGGCAAAAAAATCACCACAATTGAGGGGCTTTCTTCAGATGCCAGTCATCCGGTTCAGCGTGCCTGGCTTGAGATTGATGTTGCTCAGTGTGGTTATTGCCAGGCAGGTCAAATCATGTCTGCAGCGGCCTTGTTGCACCAAAATCCCTCACCCACTGATGCACAGATAGAACGGGCTATGTCTGGTAATATATGTAGGTGCGGAACGTATCTGCGAATCAAACAGGCTGTAAAAACGGCAGCTACAATCATCAAAGAATAAATAGTTTCATCTTAACTCAACCATGTTGCAAACGATAAGGACAAGTTTTAACAGACGTAGCTTTCTCAAAAGCACAGCCCTGGCTGGGGGAGGCATGCTAATTGGTTTTCATTGGGCTGCTGCAGGAATCCCAATGTCTGATCAGGCATTTGAAGTACCAGAAGAATGGTTTAAATTCAATGGCTTTTTGAAGATTTCCCCAACAGGACAAATCACAATTCAATCCCCCAATCCTGAAATTGGCCAAAATGTAAAAACATCCATGCCCATGATCGTGGCGGATGAACTTGATGCTGACTGGTCTAAAATTATTGTTGAACAAGCTCCACTAAACACTGCGATTTTCAAGAGGCAGCTTGCAGGAGGCAGCCAATCCATTCGGCAGGGATGGCAAAGTTTACGAATGGCAGGGGCTTCTGCACGCGAAATGCTAAAATCGGCGACAGCCCAATTGTGGAATGTACCCATACATGAATTGAGTACAAAGGAAGGTCATGTTCTGCATATTCCCTCAGGAAAATCAATTGGCTACGGAGAAATTGCTTCAAAAGCAGCCGTCCTACCCATTCCTGCAGAAGTGACTCTTAAGTCAGAAAAAGATTTCCATATTATTGGGACATCCCGTCAAAATGTGGATGGGATAAGTATTGTCACTGGAAAGCCTTTATTTGGAATAGACTACAAAAAGGAGGGCATGCGAATGGCGATGATTGTGCATCCGCCTGCATTTGGGCTAAAATTAAAATCAGCGGATCTAACGCAGGCCAAAAAGATGCCCGGTATCGTTGATGCATTCACTTTTAAGACATACAATGAAGGAATAGCCAAGAGTGCCTTTGACAATACATCCTTTAATGAGTTGATTGCTATCGTTGGTAAAACGACCTGGGAAGTGATGCAGGGAAAAAAAGCGGTTCAAGCGGAATGGAAGCCTATGCCTGAATATGTAGAAAAAAGGGCACTTTTCGACAGAACAATCGATGTCATTATACCGTCAGGTCTTGAAAGCACAGCGTCCCACCTTCAAAAGATGGACGAGGCCGCTAAGACTGCCTTTAAAGTGGTACGTAAAGACGGTGACCCTGAAACAGCTTTTGGGCAGGCGACACATGTATTGGAACGAACATATGAGGCCCCCTTCCTTCCTCACAATACGCTGGAGCCAATGAATTTTTTTGCGGATGTTACGGAAACGCACGCTACACTTGTCGGACCGATACAAACGCCGGAGATCATGGAAAAGTCGGTTTCAGAAAGACTGGGCATCCCTGTTGAAAACATCGACATCCAGATGACGCGCATGGGAGGAGGCTTCGGACGCAGGTTGTACGGACACTTTCTGGTGGAAGCAGCGGTGATTTCACAAATGGTAAAGGCTCCCGTAAAACTCCTTTATACCCGGGAAGACGATATGACTAGTGGCATCTACAGACCCGCGTACAGGGTGACCTATCGGGCCGCATTTGATGCAGACAAAAAATTGACGGCATTTCATGTTCGCGCAGGAGGTGTGCCGGAAAGTCCGCTCTCAGCAAACCGCTTTCCTGCCGGTGCAATCGACAATTACCTAGCAGAAGAATGGTCCGTTCCATCGAATATCAGCGTAGGCGCCTGGCGCGCACCCAGGTCGAATTTCATTGCGGGTGCAGAACAAAGTTTTTTGGACGAAGTGGCTGAATATATGAATCAGGATCCCATTGCTTTCCGGCTGACATTGCTTGAAAAGGCCCAAGCCTCTCCTGTGGGAAAAGACAATGATTATGATCCTGTCAGGTATGCAGGTGTTTTGAAACTGGTACAGGAAAAAGCCAATTGGTCTCCTACCAATCAGAATTCAGGCAGAGGGGTTGCTGCTTATTTTTGCCACAACTCTTACGTTGCTCAGGTCGTGGATGTTGAAATGAACGATGACACACCTATTGTAAAAAAAGTCACTGCTGCCGTAGATTGTGGAATTGTCATCAACCAGACTGCCGCTGTCAATATGACTGAAGGAGGCATCGTAGATGGTATTGGACATGCGTTGTATGGCAATCTCACGTTTGCAGATGGTGTGCCGGAACATAGCAATTTCAATACTTACCGGCTGACCCGACACCGGGAAGCACCAAAGGAAATCGAGGTATATTTTGTGGAAAATGGTATAGCACCCACTGGATTGGGCGAACCGCCCTTGCCTCCGGTGATTGGTGCGCTCGCCAATGCACTTTACAAGGCGACCGGCAAACGTTTTTATAAGCAACCATTTTTAGGCAAAGCATAATCATAACAAAGAAGCTGTCATGAGTGAATTACAGCAAATCATCACGGCTTATGAAAGTCAACAGTTATCGAATTAAAAATGGAGCCTGTCTCAGACCACATTGCAATGAATGTAATACGCTCATATCTGTTGTTTATCTAAAAATAACAACACAACAAAGGCTTATCGAAGGATGTGGATGAACTATTAAAACAGATACAGCAAACCTGAGAACTCAAGGCAAACTTTCCCGTCTCGCCAAATTAAAAAAGCCCCATACACACAAGTGAACGGGGCTTTTTTGTACCGAAGGCGGGACTCGAACCCGCACACTATTGCTAGCACTGGATTTTGAGTCCAGCGTGTCTACCAATTCCACCACTTCGGCGTTTTAAGGTGCGGCAAAAGTAGAAATATTTTCCCGAATACGCAATAAATATTTTGATTTTAAATACAATATCTTTATTTCTTGCAGAGCTTCTTCCCTGTTCTGTCCTGATTCAAACTGGTTGATCCAATGATCCAAATTTTCCTCCAACGCATTGTCAAACAAAGACACCTTAGAGCGTATCCGTTCAACTTGATCACCCGTCATTTCCGGCTGCAAAGAGTCGATTTCCTCATTGAGTTCCATCATATCAAAAAGAAAATTCTGTGGCAAGGACTGGGCGCCTACATCACTCAACAATCCTTTCATCTCAAGGATATATTTCATGCACGATGCCTGATCGGATAAGGTTTGAAAACCGGTATTGATATGTTCAGCCATGGATGCCACACGGTCCTGTTCTTCCGCTCCGGCATCGGTATGAAAGTCGGGATGATATTGCCTGCTTAATTTGTAATACGACTTTTTCAATGCCTGTGCATCCGGACGGAAGGAAACAGGCAATCCAAACAAATCAAAATAATTGGCCTCCAACATATGCACTTCAAGACTTGTTTCTTTGTGTCAAAACCACCGAGAGATATCAAGTCCAAGCGCAAATATCATCAAGCCCATCAGCAGTATGAATCCTGCATAATTGACCACTTCCATAAATTTGTCGCTGGGTACCTTCCCTGTGATCACTTCCCATAACAAGAAAACCACATAGCCACCGTCCAACGCAGGTATTGGAAGCAAATTGAAAAATGCGAGCAAAATCGACAAGCTGGCTGTGATATTCCAAAATACGCGCCAATTCCAGGAGGCATCAAACATAGTGGCAATCGAAAACACACTGCCGAGGGAGTCTTTGGCTTTTATTTTACCGCTGAATATCTGTCCGAAGGCCTTTAGCTGATCACCCAGAAATCCTACCGCAAGGGTACTTCCCTTGGCAAAAGAGGTACCTAATCCAAATTTTTCGACAGAGGGTGTCATTTGACCTTCATTAGACATAGCAATGCCGATTGTGCCTTTATCTGTCACCTGTACCTTTTTAACGAGTGTATCATTGGCCGCCTTTACATAGACAGTCACGACCTCTCCTTTTGCCTGTTGTAAGGCACGCTTGAATTCGTGTTGAAAGGCAATCGGAGTGGAATCTACAGCGATGACATCATCTCCCTTTTTCAGTCCCGCCTTTTCTGCATTGCTGCCCGGCTCAACCACATTGATATTCATTTTGAAACGAGGATAAAACAACGCCTTTTCTTTGTTTTCATATTTTGTCATTTCAGACACCATGGACTCCGGTACATCAACAGTGACAACCTGATCATTTCGGAGTACCTCCATTGTCCTGGCCTGGTTGATGATGATCTCTTTTGAAACAAGATTGGGGTTGAATTTTTCAATGGCAACTCCCCCCACTTTCAACACTTTATCCCCATCCTGCAAGCCAAGTTTCATGCCCATTGTATCGACTGCCATTCCATACGCCACATTTTCGTTTTTCACGTAGGACTCACCCCAGTAGAAGACAATCATGGAAAAAATGAAAATACCCAAAAGAAAATTTACAGAAACACCACCCACCATGATGATTAGCCTTTGCCATGCTTTTTTGGACCTGAATTCCCAGGGTTGCGGAGGCTGTTGCATTTGCTCCTTATCCATGCTTTCATCAATCATGCCTGATATTTTCACATATCCGCCAAATGGAATCCAGCCTATGCCCCATTCTGTTTCCCCAATTTTCTTTTTAAACAATGAAAAATACGGATCAAAGAATAAGTAGAATTTTTCGACTCTCGTCTTAAACAATTTTGCTGGCAGATAATGCCCGAACTCGTGCAGGACCACTAATATCGACAAACTTAGAATCATCTGGAGAGCCAGATAAAGATTTTCCATATTTTACGTTGAGATGAATAAAAATGAATTCGATTGTTTACAACGACATCTTACGCCAGATTGTTTCACATAGTGGCAAATTTACATAGAATAACGCAGCCATGAAAATCCAAACGACATATATCGCCTTATTTCAGCGCCATGCCAAAGCAAAAACTTGCTACCTTTGCGCACAAATATTGAGTAATGCAGCTGTTTTTTTCCCAATCCATCGGCGAGAGCATCCTGTTTCTTGAGAATGAGGAGCATATACACTGCACAAAGACACTACGCCACCGGATTGGAGATGAAATATACACCATTGATGGGTCCGGAGCACTTTACTTATGCCGAATACTGGAAATTGGAAAGGCAAAAACAGAATGTGTCATTTTAACGGTGGAACAAAAACCTGGGCCGCCGCGCCGGATTGGAATTGCCATTACCCCAACAAAAAATCCATCACGCCTCGAATGGTTTGTTGAAAAGGCAGTCGAAATTGGGATAAGCGACATTCTGATTTACCAGTCAGCAAGAGCTGAAAAAAAATCTACCAACACGCAAAGGCTTGAAAAAATTATACTTTCAGCGATGAAACAATCCGGCAACATCCATAAACCTCGATTGTCCTACTTTCCGCAAATGAGTCAGTTTATGGATACGCTGACAGCGACTTATGCGCAAGTATTTGTGGGCTATTGCGAGGAAAAAGCGGTCCTGTTCAGCGAAGTGCACGACAAAACCAAAGATGTACTTGTTGTCATTGGCCCGGAAGGTGATTTTACGCCTGAGGAAATCCGGAGCTTTACTGGGCATGGTGCAAAGACGATTTCACTTGGAATTTCCCGGCTCCGAACAGAGACGGCAGGTTTAGTGGCCTTGACGCTGGCACAACACGGATAATACGTCATCGGTGTTTGTGTTAATCTTTGTTAATGCTTGTGAAGCAATCGCAATCATGTTTGGAATCAGTAATGAATGTCCTACTTTTGGCAAGTATTTAGTGCCACTTGCATGCGTCTAATCTTTACATTCTTTCTTGTTGTTGCCTTTATGGCCTGGTCAGGTTCAGGGTGCAAACAGCGGACGAGAACCTACCTACCCACCCCCACCGTCATTGAGGGTATTGTAGATGATGCAACAATTCCATTTATCCAACTCAAAGGGGATAATACACTTTCTTCCACAATCGACTCCGCAGGCCATTTCAATATATCTGCCACGCTGGATAAAGCAGGCATTTACAGACTGGTTACAGGAGGTCAAACGTTGTTTGTCTACATCGTCCCTGGCAAACGCATCCAATTGGCTGCATCCTACCCTCAGCTGGAACGAAATGCGGTTTTTTCAGGAGATCTTTCCAATGAAAACAACTACCTGAACGAATACATCAAACAAAAAAACGGCCCAAGCTGGTATTCCGCTGATTCCATAGCCAATATGGAAGAGACAACCTATACAAGTGCTATCGAACAACACCTTGCCAATCTTCTATCAAACCAGCAAGACTGGCAAAAAGAAAAAGGCGCCTTTGAAAGTGATTTTGCAACGCTCATGTCTGAAGAATTGTCATACAATGCCGCTATCATGAAAATGCAATATCCGCTCATTCAATATCGGTTGACAAAGGATACTGTACCCACGATTTCGGATACGTATGACAGCTTTTTACAAAATATCGAAATTGACAATGAAGACAACCTCATGATACCTGCATACCAGGAATTTATAGAGGTCTATTTATCATACAAAATTGCAGGTGACACTTCTAATCTAACCACATCTGCGCTTAAGAAAAAATTTGCTTTTGTCGAAGGCGTGTTTCAATCCGGTCCTGTACGGGAATACGCTTATTACAGTCTGATGGTGAATGCGTTACAAACCTCTTTGAATGATGCATTTGCGCTTTTTCCGGATTTTATGAGACGAGTTTACAGTCCCGAATACAGGAAAACGATGCAGGAGATGATTGACCAAAGACAACATTTGCTTCCGGGCAGTGAAGCCCCAGATTTGTCTTTTTTTACGCTGGAAGGTGGCAAAACAAGCCTCAGAAATTGGAAAGGAAAAGTATTGTATCTTAGCCTCTGGGAGACGGGTTGTAGTCGCTGTTTTGAAGAAATGACTGCCTTGGAAGACATACAGGAGAAATTAAAGAAAAACAGGGAGGTGGTCTTCGTGTGTGTTTCTTTGGACCGGGATGAAAGACTGTGGAAGTCAACTCTAAAAGAGAATAAACTTCCGGGTATTCAATTGCGTGCCAGTGGTGAAAATGCAAAGCAGAAAAAGAAAGACTACATGGTCACATCTATTCCTAGGTATGTGCTGATTGGAAAAGATGGCCTCATTCTAGATGCCAATGCCCCAGGTCCAGCATCCGGCATATTACTGGAAGTGTTGCAGGAAGCAAGTGCATCTCGTATCCAGTAAATAATCACTGGAGAAGAAAATCCGATTTACATAGTGGTTCATGTTTGGAGCACTCCTGGATTAAAGGTTTCTACAACGCCGTGGTCTGCCATTTCAATGCCTGCTGAAATCCAATCCCGTGTTTGTCTCGGATCGATGATGGCATCGACCCACAAACGGGCAGCTGCATAATAGGGCGTTGTCTGCGAATCATATTTCGCCTTAATCTCATCAATCAGCTTCTTCTCGGCTGACGGATCATGATCCTGGCCACTTTTCTTCAGCGTAGCCATTTGAATCTGGGCAAGGACGCGCGCAGCCTGGTCTCCTCCCATGACGGCAATTTTGGCAGTAGGCCACGCCACAATCAGACGTGGATCATAGGCCTTGCCACACATAGCGTAGTTGCCCGCCCCAAAGGAATTTCCAATGATGACGCTAAACTTAGGTACGGTCGAATTTGCCACCGCATTCACCATTTTCGCCCCATCTTTGATGATGCCTCCGTGCTCAGATCTTTTACCCACCATAAAGCCTGTCACATCATGAAAAAAGACCAGTGGTATCTTCTTTTGGTTGCAATTCATGATGAAACGAGCGGCTTTATCTGCCGCATCCGAGTAGATTACTCCACCAAACTGCATCTCACCTACCCCGTTTTTAATCACCTGGCGTTGGTTTGCCACGATGCCAACGGCCCAACCATCAATGCGGGCATAGGCGCAAATCATTGATTGCCCATACTCCTCTTTGTACTGCAGCAGCTCAGAATTATCCACGATGCACTTCAGGATATCGATCATATCGTACGGCTTTGGCACATGAGAAGGGTAAATCCCAGGTATATCGGAGGCTGGATGTAAAGGATTCATGGCTTTGCAGCGATCAAACCCTGCCCGAGGCGATTTCCCTATTGTAGAAACAAGGGTACGGATTGTTTCAAGGCAGGTTTTGTCATTCGGCATTCTATAATCCGTCACTCCGGAAATCTGGCAATGTGTTTTGGCGCCACCGAGTGTTTCCTGGTCAGTGGATTCTCCTATCGCCGCCTTGACCAGGTAGGGGCCTGCAAGAAAAATCGAACCAGTCTTATCGACAATCAAGGCTTCATCAGACATAATAGGAAGGTATGCCCCTCCCGCAACGCAACTTCCCATCACAGCTGCAATTTGTGTAACACCCATGGATGAGAGACGGGCATTGTTTCGGAAAATCCGGCCAAAATGCTCTTTATCCGGAAAAATTTCATCCTGCATGGGCAAATACACACCCGCACTGTCCACAAGATAAATGATGGGGATTCTGTTTTCCATGGCGATTTCCTGGGCCCGCAGATTCTTCTTCCCAGTCATAGGAAACCAGGCACCCGCCTTCACAGTGGCATCATTGGCAACTACGACAACCAAACGGTCATGAATGTATCCCAGCACAGTCACAACGCCTGCTGCCGGGCAACCGCCGTGTTCCTCATACATTTCAAAAGCGGCAAAAGCACCAATTTCAAAGACTGGTTTCCCTTTGTCCAGCAAAGCGTGTATTCGCTCTCTGGCGGTCATTTTCCCCTCCTTATGTTGCTTATCGATTTTGGCTGTTCCCCCTCCTAAAGCAATTAGATCCAAACGGTGCTGCATTTGACTGACGGAGAGCCACATTGCATCCTTATTTTTATTGAATTCAAGTTCGGTTGGTTTCATAGGCTGGTTGATGGTTTTACGTTGGGTATTTATCTTTTCTTTACTTTTCTCCGGCGATGACAAATTCATAAGGATACTTACCCGGAAAGCCCGGATAATACCCTTCCAAACGGATGGTTTGGCCAATATTCTCTTCAAACGCGTCTGCCAGCTGACGGGCAGAATACACTGGTAACTTATTACAGCGAATCACTACATAGCCTGGTTGCAGGTGTACCAAGCTGGCTTGAGACATTTTTTTTACAGACAAAATCACTGCTCCCGCTCCTGAAATCAGCGTTTTTTCACGCGATGTGACATCCCTGATCTCCAAGCCCAGTTTTTGGAGAATGCCTGTATTCAATACCGCCAGACGCTCATGTGTATTAGATTGATTTTTAAGGATGGCTGTCCGGCTATTCCTTTTTTTATTCCTGAAAAACTGGATATTGAGCTGATCACCAGGACGCTTTGTGGCAAGGAGGGCAATAAATTGCGGATACGATTGAATCTCCAGCTGATCTACTGCAGTGATTATATCACCTTCGAGCAATCCGGCGTTTGCACCAGCCCCTTCCTTTTGTACGGTTTGTATCCTGACGCCCGATACGAAAGGAAGTCCAGATTCGCGGGCGATCTCCTGATCAACACTGACACATTCCACGCCCAACCATCCACGCTGAACAGAGCCATACCGGGTAATATCAGCGGCCACTTTTTGGACAATATTTGATGGAATAGCAAAGGAAAATCCCTCATAACGGCCAGATTCACTCATCACCGCAGTTGAAATCCCCACCAATTCACCGGCTGTATTGACAAGCGCCCCCCCACTATTTCCCGGATTAATGGCTGCATCCGTCTGAATAAATGACTCGATGCCCTCTCTGTCCAGAAGTTGAATCTGGCGCGCTTTTGCGCTGATGATGCCCGCCGTAGCAGTGGATTGCAGTCGAAATGGATTTCCTACTGCCAGTACCCATTCACCCACCGTCAGCGAATCAGAATTGCCAAATAACAGGAATGGCAGAGATGCCGCCTCCACCTTGAGTAAAGCGAGATCAGTGTACACATCATATCCCTTTACTTCAGCGGCAAACTGGCGGTTATCGGAAAGCGTAATTTCGATTTTATTTGCATTTTGTATCACATGGTAATTGGTCATGATCAAGCCGTCACTGCTAATGACTACACCCGATCCATGCTGTGGAGAGGCATCCTCCTCTGGGTTTGCAGGATCCACTGCGACTCTGATTGCCACCACCGCCTTCGCAGCACTCGATGCAGCATACATCAGGTCAGTCGTCTCGGCAGTACGTAATCTGGATGCATACCGCCCTGAAAGGGAAATTTCTTTCTCAGCAACGGCTTTTGCATCAGAAACCATTTTATTAAAATAATCCCCCTCCTTTGCAAGAAAAAAATGGTAAACGCACAACACAGTTGCTGACACAATGAAGGACAGCATGCAAGTGTAAATCCAGTGACGATATTTCCCGAATTCCAAGACGAGTTGTTTGTTACGTAAGTATAACTCCATATACGCACATCATGTTCAGAAAAACAAACATCATCCACTGATGAAATTCAAAGTGAATGGCAATAAAAGAAAATGTAACCATCGATCGTTTCCACAGGTACCGAAGCTCATTGGAATGCCAGTCGACTCAAAAATTGCTCTTCAGCGCAGCTGTTCGACCGTAAAAAGTTAGAATACTGCATAAATGGCGTACTTTTGGCTGGCGATTGCGCCACTTCAAACCATTGTTAATGCAGAAAACACTCACCTTTGAAAAGTATCAGGGTACGGGCAATGACTTCATTCTTATAGATCACCGTGATGCGTCAGTGATCAAACACGCTGACCGGGCTTTGATTGCGCAACTTTGTGACAGGCGATTTGGGATCGGGGCAGATGGACTGATTTTGCTTGAAAAATCCACACTGGCTGATTTTCGTATGGTCTATTTCAACTCAGATGGCAGACAAAGCACAATGTGTGGCAATGGGGGAAGGTGTCTGGTCCAGTTTGCCTACAGTAAGGGTATTTTTGATCACAGTACCACCTTTGAAGCCATGGACGGTCTGCATCAGGGCGAAGTAACGATTGCGGGACTGGTTCGTTTAGAAATGATTGATGTTCAACACATTGCACAAATTGACAATGTCACCTTTGAAGTAAATACGGGATCTCCCCATTTTGTTCGTTTTGGCAACATTCCTACTGATATAAAATCCGCCGGGGCGGCAATCAGATACAATGAAAGGTATCAACATGAGGGAATCAATGTTAATTTTGTACATCCATCACCAACCTGTATTGAGGTAGCAACGTATGAACGCGGCGTGGAAGATGAGACCTATTCTTGCGGCACTGGAGTAACGGCTGCAGCATTGGCATTCAGCGCCATGCAAGCCCAATTTGGACAAATTGAGCAAGCCATTCAAACAAAAGGGGGCACTCTTACTGTGCGTGCGCAACACCACCAGGACGGTTCATTCACGAATATCTGGCTGGAGGGCCCTGCTGTAAAAGTATTTGAAGGAAAAATAGAGGTTAGGCTGACCTAAGAAAGTTTGCTGGCTCATCTTCTCAGACAATTATTTTGGGCAATGGCTTAGGGCGTGAAGTGCAATAAAAGTGATACATTAAAGGTCCGCTCGAGCTGTGACACATCTGAGCCGATGGAGGTCAATGCACTGCCGGGATTCCCCGGATCGCCGCCGGGAGGAAGCCGGAAAAAAAACTGCCTGTATTTCACATTGGTCCTGTTGAATACATTAAAAACTGAGCAGCCCAGCCTGGCCTTCATGCCCAGGATGTTGAGATGATATGTCATGCCTACATCAAACCGGTGATAGTCTGTCAATTTTTTTACATATTTCGTAGGATCCAGTGTACTTCTGTCTACAGATTTATCCAGGGAACTCAAATCGATGTATGGTCGCCCGGTTGCGCCAATGTAGGTAAAATTCACGTCCATCTTTGCATAAGTATATGCATTCACCCATTTCAGCTGATGTCGGCTGTCTTCCGTAGCAGGAAACCATTGCCTGCCAAAAACGCCATCAAACCGGTTCTCTGTTTTACTCAGCGTGTAAGTAAACATGGAGAACACATTGGATTTTTCGTAAATCAGGGATATATCAATACCTGCCGTCCTGGCCTGGCCCTGATACAATTTAAAGCCCTGAACCAAGGGTGCATTGCCCGGAAGACGCAGACCGGGCATTTGCGCAGCATGCATTGTGCTACCATTTAGCCACCGATAATACCCTTCAATATCAATAACAAAATTTCCAAGGCTTTTCCATATACCAAGCATCGTATTTTCACCAATGGCGACAGGGACTGTTGTGCCATTGCTCAACACAAAAAACTGCTGTTTTTGTCCAAGTGGATTTTCATGGTCAAACTGCCGAACAAACTGTAAATGCCTGCCTGCAGACGCCTTGGCTAACCATCCATCGCCCAGCGACTGACTAAGGTAGATTTGTGGGAGAAAATAAAATTTGCCAAATGGATGCAATCGTGTCAACCTGATAGCCGGATCTGCAAAAAATGCAGTTTTTCGTCCCATTCGCATACCACCCCAGATACTGGACTCATCGCCGGTTCTATTAATTTCGAAGATTGGGAATCGTTCATTTTCAATAAACAGGTAATTTGTGTGATGCACATATTCAACACCAGCGTACATGTTCCGCTCCTTCCCAAAGTGAATGGAGGCTTTCATCCCCGCATCGGATATCGTATTTTGATTGTATACTTCGACAGTATCTCTGAGTAATATCCCTGGTTCTTTTCGGAAAAGAAAACTGGCAATATCGTATTGACTGGCATTGCGCGAAAAATAACTGGTCGCCTTAACCTCAAAAAGCGCATCTGTGTACTTATAATTGAGGCCGACTACCGTATTTTGCCAGGAATTCGACTGTGAAAACGTTTCGTCGCTGATGGTATTCTGGCGTATTTTGTACGTGCTTGAAAACTGATCGCTGAAATGATCACCGCTACCGAAATAATTCAGGTCCGCCTGATGCTTTCCATTTTGATAAAGAAGCCTTGCGTTTCCATCAAAAAAGTCAAACGAAGGGCGGGAGGTAATCAGATTCTGAAGATTTGGAGGCAAATTTTCACCTCCTATATTGTTGCGCTGCGTCAAATCATACAAGCCACCTTTTGCGAGATTCGTATACGATTTGCGGCCAGCCACCTTAAACAGCCACCTTTTGGAAAGAGGCACGTTGGCTGTGACTGAGGAATACAACAAATTAGCCTCTACTTTTACATCTGTCACTGATGCTGCGGCGTCACTTTCAAGGTAGAGCATCCCACTTGTTCTTCCCCCAAATTCAACAGGAATATTATTTTTATACAATTGAAGATAGTGTACATACCGCGCATTAAATGCACCAAAAAGTCCAAAAAAATGATCTGCTTTATAAACCGGCATTTGATCCAGCATCAGTAAGGTGGCCTCTTCGTTTGACCCTCTGATGCGTATGCCGGATTTTGCATCGTCGATGGCCTTCACTCCGGGTAATAGCTGAATACTCCGAGCAACATCGGAGGGGAATACAGAAGATAGCATAATCACATCAAGCAATTTTGATGAAACTCCCGTTGACTGATTGGCCAGGGTACTCAATTGCTTTCTGGCAGACGTGACTTTGACTGGCGTTACAATAACCGGATCATCTGCCAGAGATAGATTTTGCTGCGTAGTCCCACCCCCTATTCGAATCTCTTTGTCTACGTGCGCCAGTGAATGGACAATCAGTGTTTTGCCGGAAACGGTGTCCGGCAAATGAATAATGCAATCACCAAACGCATCGGTAAAACCAATAAAATTTTTTTCATTGTCGAAAATTGTAGCAAAAGCAACCGGAGAACCATCCCGCATCTCTTTGATATGAATATGATGTACCTGCATTTTACTGGCAGAAACATCATGAAAAGTAGACCTCACCAAATACGAAAACTTGTCTGAAAAGATATATTCAAGCCTGTATACTTCACACAATTTGGCAAAGACCTCCTCCGGTGTGTTTCCACGTAAGGTGATGGAAAAAGGTGATGTATGGGCTCGTAAAGCCGGGTCGAAAGCAACACGGATACTGAAAAGGGAACGAAAATCTTCCAGAGCACTAGAGCAAGGTTTTCCCTCTTGCAATGAGAAAACCAATACATCCCCTTTCTGGGCGTGCAATTGACCACAGAAAACCACGCTATACAGGCAAATAAATATAGTAAGGAAAAACAGGTCTTTCAACTACCTATGTTGTTATTTATTTTGAGTATACACCCGGATATTTTCCCCATCCATTGTATACGTAAGATTTAATGGCCAAAAAACACTTTGCAGCGCTGTTTCCAGGTTACCCCTCTTAAAAAAACCGGTATATCTTCGCTCGGCAAGTGTTTCATCAAGCTGGATTTCTACATTGTACTGAAATTCGATTTCATTAGCCACATCCTTCAAAAGCGCATTTTCAAACGTGTACACCCCCTCCAACCAGGGTATATCTGCCTTTATCTCTTCAATGTTACTTTTCGACAACGCCCCGGTTGTTTCGTCAACCTGCGTCTTCTCACCTGGCAATAACAATTGCATCTGTCCTTGACTGTTTGTCACACGCACCTTGCCGGTTCTGCAAATTACCTCAAAGAAGGCATTTCTGCTTTGTACACTAAAACTGGTACCAAGAACACTTACTTTTCCTCGTTCGGTCTGGACTTCAAACGAAGACCCTTTTTTTACTTCAAAGAAGGCAAATCCATTTAAGGTAAGTTGACGACTGTGTTTCCATTCATCGGGTGTGTAGTGAACGGTGGATGCCGCTCCAAGATGGACGGTAGAACCATCAGGCAGGGTAAACGTCAATTCTTCCCCATTCGAAGTTTCCATCGTTTTTGTACCAGGCAACGCCCAAAAAGCGATGCATACAAACAGGAAACAAGCGGCAGTAAACCAAATCCATTTGGGGTTCATGGAGTAAATAAACCCAGAACGTCTGTTTGTATTTTCTGACAAACGTACGTCGGAGCGGATACGATTCCAAAGTGCTCCCTCATCCAGAATGGCATTATCGGCCAGTTGAAACGATTGAATGATACGAATGGCCGTGTTCATCTCGTCTATATGTGCAGGATGGGTGTCAATGTATTCGGTCCACTTGGCATCATCTTCTTCAAAATCAGATGTAACCCAACGAACAAAAGAGGAATCCTCCAGCAACATTTGGCAAATCGTATGTAAATCCTGGCTCATCGTATGATTTTATGAATACCTATAATGTAAGGCTGTTGTACTGGGTTTGTACTCATAATCCTTAAAAAAAATAAGAAAAGATTAACAAGGTTAGCACAATAAGGAATTTGCGCATATCCATGATTGCCCTTGATATTAAATTTCGGACAGATTGATAATTAATATCCATCGCCTCGCAGATTTCGTCATAACTACATTCCTCAAAATACCGAAGATACAGTGCTTCTTTCTGTCGGGCGCTCAATAAATCCATGGCCGCGGACAATTTTCGCTTATTTTCTTCGCTGAGTTCTGAAAATATGATGGCATCTTCCGCAGACATAGTAAAGTCCAAATCCACATTTTCAGCATTTTCAAATCCTGTGTACTTGTAGCTTTGTTGTACCCGCCGCACCATCTCCCTCCGCACCGTCACCGTGAGATATTTGATGATGGAATCAGTATCCCCCAATGCGTCACGTCGTGTCCAAAGTTGCACAAAGATATCATGAAGAGCATCTTCGATCATCTCCTGATCCACCGTAAAACGACGACAATACAGGGAGAGTTGTCGAATATGCCTGCTATAGATCTGCTGAAAAGCATTCTCATCGCCTTCTTTAAGCTTTCGCCACAGAATCAAATCTTCCTGCATATGGGTCATTGACAGAAACTATACTTGAAAATGCAAAAGTATTTGAAATTTCGAGTATTTCCGTAATTCACCCTTCCAATACAGAAAGGAAATGGCAAATAAATTTATCTTTGCACAAATTGCAATGACATGAGTCTTTTCACCTTAGTATTCCTTCAATCAGGATCAAGTATGTTTTCATCAATTCTATTTCCAGCATTGATGCTGGCGTTTTTCTATTTCTTTTTCATACGGCCACAGATGAAAAAGCAAAAAGAACAGAATGCGTTTTCTTCCTCCTTGAAAAAAGGGGATGAAGTAGTCACCACCAGCGGCATTATCGGCCAGATAAACAAAATTGAAGACAACGCTATTACTCTGGAGGTGGAGAACAAAATGTACATCAAAGTCGTTACAGGTGCCATTTCCAAGGAGATGACTGACCAGTTTAGGGGAAGCCAGAAATAATTACCCTGCCTTTTTGATACCTTCCGGTGTAATTAAGATTCGCTTTTGTTTGAACAAACTTCCGATAAGTTGTTTAAACATTTTTTTACTTATGCCAAAGATTCTGTATATTACATCAGGGTCAGTCTTGTCACCATAAGGCAGAAATCCTCCTGCCTTTTCGAGTAAATCAAGTACTTTTTGCTCATGGGGGTGCACTCTTGCATGACCTGGCTTTTCGAGGTGCAAATCGATTTTTCCATCGTCCCGAACTTTTTTAACGTAAGCAGTCAATGTCTCACCAGTCCTCAGTTTTCGAAAAACTTCATTTTTATAAAGCAAGCCCACAAATTTCCCATCTACAATTCCTTTGTAACCAAGGTCCGTCTGCACCCACACCATTGTCTGCACCGCTTCACCTGAAGTATAGGTAGGTTTCTCTTTTGAGAAGAACTTTTCCAACTTCATCGTACCTACAATTCTATCTGTCAGTGGGTCTATATATACATATACCACATAGCTTTTCCCTTCTTCCATTTTTACTTTCTGTTCACTGAAGGGCACCAGTAATTCCTTACTCACGCCCCAGTCCAGGAATGCGCCTACTTTTTCCAATTTGGATACTTTCATGTAACCAAATTCACCAACCTGCGCCAGAGGGGTTTCGGTGGTGGCCACCAATCTTTCTTCGCCATCCAAAAACACAAATACATCCACAAAATCACCTATGGCCATAGAGGGTGTTATGTAACGTTTCGGCATCAGGATTTCTCCCAAATCACCCCCATCCAGATAAAATCCAAAATCGGTTCTTCTATTGATTTGCAAGGTTGCCTTCCTTCCCAGTGCTGCCATATTCCTATTTTCTTGTCCAAAGATACAATATTGCCATGCAAAATGATGCTATGCCGTTTTAAATGTCTGGGTATGGTGGCTAAAAAAAGAGGGAGGATATGTCCAAGCACATCCTCCCTCTTTTACATGAGACTACTGTATTATTTTAATACAACGACTTTTCGGGAACTTACAAATCCAGCTCCTTCAAGTACGACTTGATATACGCCAGAAGGAAAGGTAGTCAAATCGATTTGATCCGCTACATTTCCAGTGTATGTTTTGCTCATCATCTGAGCGCCCAGGCTATTTACCAAACTAACTTTGACATTTCCCTGATTTACCAAGCGAATATCGATGTTTACAAGCTGTTTTGCAGGGTTTGGATAAACACCAAACTGGCTAATGTAGGTAAGGTCATTCGCACCTGACACATTGGCTACTTCAAACGGACCAAATGCTTTTGTACAACCATTGCCATCGGTTACAACGCAGGAATAAGTTCCAGCACCGATACCGCTCAGGTTTTGGCTTGTCTGTCCATTCGACCAAAGGAAAGTCAGCGGAGTTGTACCCCCTGTGACATTCAGATTGACTGCACCTAAATTTTGATTATTGGCATCATTGACAATGCTTACATCCTGCATGGCAAGTGTGTTTGGCACTGCACTTACTGATACTTGCGTACTGGAAGTACAACCATTGCTATTGTTTGTTGCTGTCATTGTGTATGATCCTGCCTGATTTACCACTGGATTCAGACTTGATCCACCTGAAACGATGTTTCCATTTGATGTTGACCACTGAATAGTGAAGTCACCCTGATTGCCGCTTACGCTTCCCTGAAGTGTTACTTCTGTGGTTGCGCAAGTGAGAGATGCAGGAGTTTGCACTGCGATTACCGGAACATCACCAGATGCGGTCACTGTTGAAGTAACGCCTGTAGTACACCCATTGGTTCCTGTCACCTGTGCCTGGTAACTTCCGGCAGCATTGACAGTGGTACAGCTAGCTGTGATGTTTTGCCCACCGATGGTCCACACAACTGTGTTGGCAGGATCTGAATCGACACAAAGTTGAACCGACGTAATTGCGCAGGTAAGCTGACCGTTATTCACTGTAGCTACTGGTGGCGTTGTATTAGCGGAAACATTGGTTGAGGCTGCTGCTGAGCAACCATTCGCCGTATTTGTTACCTGAAGAGTATACGTTCCTGCTGCACCCACGGTAGCTACGGCTTCATTTTGGCCTGAAATAATTGTACCATTTGTAGTTGACCATGCATAGGAAATATTGTTTCCTGAAGAAGATCCGGTACCGGAAACCTGAACCTGGGTTGCTGCGCAAGTAATGTTACCCTGTGCAGCTGCGGCAGCTGTTGGAGCTACTTGTGCTGTCAAAGTAAAGGAGTTGGCAAAATTACATCCCTTTGAATCCAATACTGTGTAATTGTAAGTATTCGGAGCCAGGTTTGGAAATACATTTGATGTTTGTGCACCACTACCTAAATTGTACGTATAGGGTGCTGTTCCTCCAGAAGCGTTGATTGTTGCTGTCCCTGTTGTCTGATTGCAAGGTATCTCAGGGGCTACAGCCGAAGCTTGCATGGCATCAGGTTGAGTCAATGTGACTGAACCATCTGATGTACATCCCAAAGCATCTGTAACCGTTACAAAATATTCACCTGCAGATAATCCTGTAATGGCAGAAGTTGTCTGACCATTACTCCATACATAAGAATATCCACCATTACCAAAGAAGCCATTTGCTGCTGCTGCACCGTTTGTAGAACCGAAGCAACTTGGCTGCTGCGTTGCAACAGCGTTCAATTCCAATCCGGCAATTGTACCTCCTACGACAAACGGATCAGTTACAATGGAATAGCTATGTGCATCTGTAACAGTACAGATATACACACCCGGCTGAAGACCGTTGATGTTTTGAGTAGTACGTCCATTGCTCCATGCATACGTTTTCGAACCATAGCCGGCTGTCACGTTTAGATTAATTTCACCATCTCCACCACAAACTGCATCCGTAATATTGGCAGTTGCCTCCATTTCAAAGGAACCTAACACCCATTGATTGAGTGTGGTTGCGGAAGGAGTACCTTCTCTGTACACCCGACCATTCTGGGCAGAAACCATATACACAGTAGGCCAGAATGCAATTGACCACTGTGAAGCAGTGGAAGGACCATTGGTGCTGGTTGTGTTGATGATTGGGTAAGGCGTACCGGAAACCCAGTTGCCCTGTGTACCACCAGCACATCCGGTTGGACCATACAGGCAGGCCTCATTGGTATTTAAATCGCCTTCAATAAAAAACACCATTGCATCACCGGTACCATTTGGACCGTATGCATTGTAAAAATTCTTTAAGGTATTGCTGTTGTGGTATGACCAGCATGGTCCACACCAGGTGGCAGAAAAATCTATAACAACATGCACGCCTTGGTTGAGGTAGTCCCCATACAAATCGTGGAAATTGCCATTGAGATCTTGCAGGTTGAAACCTGGGGCAGGCGTACCATTTGGCAACTGACTAAAACCCGTTGCAAAGCTGGCACAAACCACCGTCAAAAGGAGTAAAAATCTCTTCATTCTAAAAAGTGTTTGTTGTGAAATAATAATTTGACACAAAGTAACACTTTCCTCGCTTAGGTGGAATGAAAGAAGATAAAAAAATTTAAATTAGGGTAAGCCATCGTATGGCAGAATATTCCTAAACTTTCACATTGATTGATTCTGAAACATCGATACCGCTGAAAACCAACAGATTATCGTTTCCCTGGAATATTGGGCATTCCCTGCATAAACTTATCCATGCCCTTGCCTTTGCTCATTACCTGCAACATTTTCCGCATTTGATCAAACTGCTTGATAAACATATTGATCTCATTCAGATTTCGACCACTGCCCGTTGCTATTCGCTTCTTCCTGGACAAGTTTAACAAATCCGGGTTTGCCCTTTCTTTGGGAGTCATGGACTGAATGATGGCTTCCACTCTGACAAACGCCTTGTCATCAATATCCAGGTCTTTTGTGAGCTTGCTCATACCCGGGATCATATTGATCAGAGACTTCATGTCACCCATTCGCTTGATTTGATTCAACTGGCCCAGAAAATCATTAAAATCAAATTTATTTTTACGAATTTTCTTTTCGAGTCTCTCTGCTTCTTTTTCGTCAAACTGCTCCTGCGCCCGCTCGACAAAGGAAACGATGTCTCCCATACCCAGGATTCGCTGGGCCATCCTTTCCGGATAAAAAATATCCAGCGTTTCCAACTTTTCACCCGAGCTGACAAACTTAATTGGCTTGCCTACTGAATACTTTATTGACAAAGCGGCACCACCACGTGTATCGCCATCCAGTTTTGTCAGTACGACACCATCAAAATCAAGGCGCTCATTGAAAACCATGGCTGTATTCACTGCATCCTGGCCCGTCATAGAGTCGACAACAAACAGGATTTCACTGGGTTGGATGGCACGCTTGATACGCTCAATTTCAGCCATCATATCCTCATCGACGGACAAGCGGCCTGCGGTGTCGATGATGACAACATCATGGCTGTTGCTTTTTGCCCAGGCAATGGCATTTTGGGATATGGAAACCGGGTCTTTGCTATCTGGTTCCTTAAATATGGATACACCTACCTGCTCTGCAAGAACAGAAAGCTGATCTACTGCAGCAGGTCGGTAGACGTCACACGCGACCAGCAGTGGATTTTTTGCTTTTTTTTCTTTAAGATATTTGGCTAATTTGCCTGAAAATGTCGTTTTTCCTGATCCCTGCAACCCCGAAACGAGAACAATTCCCGGATTTCCTTTGATATTGATGCCCGCAGCTTGGCCTCCCATCAGCTCGGTCATCTCATCCTGCACAATTTTGACCATGAGTTCTCCCGGCTTCACAGACGACAGGACGTTTTCCGTACCCATTGCCTTTTCCTTCACCTTATCCGTAAACTCCTTGGCAATTTTGTAATTCACGTCTGCAGATACAAGAGCGCGGCGAATTTCTTTGATGGAATTTGC
>JAUMBK010000170.1:0-11406 GCA_032115795.1 Saprospiraceae bacterium
AGCTTGCCAGAAGGGGCTCCATTTTGTAATGAAAGGGGTAACTTGGCCTTGTACCGACCATAATATTCGAGGTCGTCTTCCTGGATGCCTAAACGGGATGCAATTTTGCTAATATGTTGAATTGAAGCATTTTGCGCAATTTCTATATCGCTTGGAAATGAGGACATGGCTTTCTTTGATTAGGATACAAATATCCTAAATTAATCCGGTTCCGCATAATGATCCAGGCTCCTAAAAAAGGGATATATCACCCTTTTTTATATACTGCAGCAAGGGCTTACTTTTTCCAAGGCAATCGAATGACCGATCTGGCAATTTCCCTACCAAAACGTACACCCTCCTCGCAATCCATTCGGAAATGAACTCCCAGGGGTACTCTCGACCATGCATTTTCATCAGCCATCTCGTTTAAGCTCGAGAATGTCCTGGGTGTGCCCTCAAACAGGGTTTGATATTGATGACACTTGTCGGTCATGCCATAGCTGTAGCCAAAGATGTGAGACAAAGCTTCTGCTCCGGCAGCACCCATCGTGGAATGCCCGGAAGGATAGGCCGGGAAAGAAGGCGATATACCTCGGTCTCCGGTAAGCGGATTTTCCAGCGCTGGTTCCCAGCTAGGATCAATCACTCTTCGAATGTACGATTCTGGTCTTTCGACATTGTAGAAATACTTTGAATGCCAGCACGCAATACCTGAATCATTGCTCGCCAGGCCTACAAGAGCCGTCATCCAGACAGCGGTTTCCAGATTGCTTTCCTCCTGTGCCAGGGCCTGGTCACCAATTGCCAAAAAACGAACGCCCGGGCTAAATGTTAGGTTCATCAGATCGTCACTCCAAAATTCACCCACCCATTCTGCCTCATAAGACAAAGTGGGCGTATTTTGAGAATACACCTCAATCGCCTGGGCATACAAGTGTGATTTGGGATCCTCACTGTATGGGATGGGGTTTCTGCACAACTTCTGGTCACTTTTCAATGCAAACGTACGGGCTCCGCCCCAAATTCCACCCATCGCTCCACCAGGCCCTGGAAATGTCGGCTGCCAATCCCCATGTTTTTTATAGTGATCTTCCCAATCATATCCCTGAAATGGGTCAAGATAATGATCGTGACCTACTTTATCTGTGGTGGACCATTGCCAAACGGCCTCTGCTACCTCACGACCCCTGTTGATTGATCGCTGAAATACATCATCAGAAACCTGACCACGGTATTGTTCCTCAATCTTCCGCGTTGTAGTCTGGATCAAAGAAACTTGTTCCTGCGTCGCCTTGCCAAAAAACTTCGGCAGCAGATAGGCATAGGATGCATTCACAACGAGGGGCCAGCAATACTCTTTCCCAAAACTTATATCAGGTATTGAAAATCCTGGCCAATATCCGTCAAATGAATTGAATGCTGGCATGCCTGGCACGACAGCCTCGTACGCCGATAGCCCTAAATACGCCACAGCTCTGGGTGCCGGACCCGGCCTGTATCCCAATGAATTTTTCTCTATTTGTAAAAATACTTCATTCCAGTCATGAACAACCTTGTAATCGTATTCAGATACTAGCTTAAATTGACTGTCTGAATGGTCATTCTTGTTTTCGCTCGAACATGATAACAAAACCAAAGCAAACAAGACAAAAACGAAAATCGGAGTTTTTGGAAGAGACATGTTTTCGAATTTTAGTGCAAAATTAGGGTGCGCACTAATTGTAATGAATCAATCTGGCTTAAAATTTCATTAGAATTCTCGAGTTGCTTTGAAAATTAGAAAATAATTAGATTCAATCTCCTTACAAAAGGCTTAACTATTTATTGATACCTTTACTTTTCTTTAAAAATGGTTGCTTTGTGTATATTTTGCTGGTAGAAGATCAACCGGGTATGCTGGTTTCTTTAAATCAATTCCTGCTTGAAAACGACTTTCAGGTTGATATTGCCAGCAATGGTATAGTGGGATTCGAATTGGCACAAAAAAACCCGTACCAGGCAATTTTAATGGACGTTATCATGCCCGGAATGAGTGGCATTGATATTTGCCAATCGTTAAGAAAACAAGGGAAAACCACCCCTATTTTACTGTTTTCCGCCATGGACTCCGTGGAGGACAAAATAGCCGGGTTAGATGCCGGGGCTGACGATTATCTGGCAAAGCCCTTTGACCTGAATGAGTTTTTGGCCAGGCTAAAAGCCTTGATCAGGCGTGTCTCCCAAGAATATTACAAGAAAAATGCTGTGATCATTGACGACCTCGTCATTGATTTTGATTCGCGATCTGCCATGAGACATTCAATACCGCTGGACCTAACTAAAAAAGAATTTCGATTATTGGAATTTTTTGTACAAAATGAAGGTAAGTTGCTCTCAAAAAATGAAATTGCGGAAAAAGTCTGGGACGTCGATTTTGATACAGGAACCAATATAGTAGAGGTCTATGTAAATTACCTGCGAAATAAACTCGACCGAGGGTTTGAAAAAAAACTAATACACACCCGTTTTGGTTTGGGTTATATTTTCAATCCGAAATAAACTCATGCAAATCCGAACTAGAATTACTCTTTGGTTTTCCGCCCTGACAGCATTTTTATTGCTTGGATCACTTTTGTTTATTTATACTCTCTTTTTTACGCACACCGAAAATGCGTATTTCAACAATCTCAAAACCCGGGCAGTCATGGCAATTGTCATGCTTGAAAAAAACAATCCGGGATTCCGGACGCCCGTGACGCAATCAGAAAATTACAGTCTTCTTCCCGAAGAAGAAAATATCCTCGTTTACAACCTGTCAGGGGAAAGATTGTTTTCTATCTCCAATGGAAAAGATATCCCTTCACAACATCTGGACAAAATCAGACAGAATAAGGAATACCGCTTTACATATGAAGACACGGATTATATTGGCATCCAGTACGTTGCAAGCAATGGACAAAAATGGCTGATCATTGCTGCCGGAAATTGTGATTCGGCCGAACTTGCATGGTTGTCCCGAATTTTGATTATCACATTTATTGTCTTTGTTATTATTCTTTCTGTGACAGGCTATTATTTTTCAGGAAGTGTCTTGCACCCCATTAATCAGACAATGAATGAAATAGACAGTATAAAACCAACTGACTTATCCAAACGACTGAAAATTGGGGAGAACAACGACGAAATGCACCGCCTTGCACTCACGTTCAATCGCCTGCTGGATCAGATTGAAGAAGCGTTCCGTATTCAAAAAGGATTTTTATCCAACTTTTCGCACGAAGTCCGCAACCCCATCGGATCAATCATCGCCAACATCCAGCTAAGTCTTTCCCGAGAAAGAAAAACAGATGACTACAAACAATCACTGCATGCCATTTTGCAGGAAGCCCTCGAATTGGAAAATACATCCTTTCAATTGATGGAACTGGCCCGCTTGACGGCCAAAACCAACCCTCTGATGCTTCAAAATGTGCGCCTTGATGAAGTCGTCTGGCAAGCCAAAGCAACAGTCAGAAAATTACATCCCGATTTTCATTTTAAGTTTGATGATTCCCGGTTCCCCACAGATGAACGGGTCTTCAATATCATTGGAAATGAGGCTTTGTTAAAATCAGCCTTCATCAATTTATTGGATAATGCATGCAAGTTCTCTCCCGATCATACCGCCTTTATTTCCGTATTTGAAGAAAATGATCGCGAAGTCTGCATTCAGATCATTGATACAGCACATACATTAAGCCAACAGGAAAAAGAATGGATTTTTAAACCATTTTACAGAACGGAACAAGCCAAAAACGTGCAGGGAAGTGGAATTGGTCTTTCATTGGTTCATTCGATAATACATCTTCACAATGCCCGCTTGACAATCCAGGCAAATGAGGGGAATGGAAATATTTTTTCTATATTTTTTACGCATTCTTTCTTAAACCAACAAAATGGCGAAGTATGAAAGGAGTTTTTTTCAACAATAAAAAATATCGAAATAATGCCATCCTGTGCGTTGCAGGAATGCTGTTTTGCATAGTCACCACTTCGTTTAACATATCCCAATTTGGCCCACAGTCGTTTGAACGTCAGATCAATGATGCCGTAATACAATGGTACAATCTCCATCTGATACTGGAGCAAAAAGACCTTGAAGCATATCCCCCTGTAGCTGCCCGAAGAGCTGCTCAACTTGGGATTGCAGGTATTCTGGTATACAAGACACACGCCAAGGATATTGAACTGGAAAATCCAAATGCATTGCTCCTGCTGCACAATGTGTATGCCGCGCTGTTGACAAACTTTTATTGCAGCAACCCGGCATGGGTTGCCATGATTGAAAATCAGAAAAGACAGCTTTCAACAGGCATAAAGACACCTGATGAACGTCAGAATATAGCTGCCAACAGCCTTTGGGTGCTCAATAAACTGGAAGAGTTGTCACCAAAATGGCCAACTAAAAGCTCTGATTGTGCCGGAACGGAAGCGCAAATAAACAGGCAAATCTCTGTTGACACGAACAAATCCATCTTGCCTGGATGGCAGCACCAGCCTGTCTTTTTACATGAAAACAGCCGCCTCCAGGTTCGGTCACCCTTTGTAAATGACGGCCGCGACCAGCGACGGCTTGTGGAGGAAGCCCTCACAGTATATTATACATCACAACAGCTTTCAGACGAAAAAAAATGGATCGCCGAATTTTGGAGTGATGATATCAGAGGGCTTACTTTTTCTCCCGCAGGCAGATGGTTATCCATTACCAACCAGCTCACCGCAAAACAACCAATGCCCATATCACACTTGTTTGACATGTATGCAAAAGTAGGCATTGGACTAAATGACGCCATTACATTGTGCTGGAAATTTAAATATATGCATGCCATTGAAAGGCCGTCAGTAAAAATCAAGACGCATTTTGAGCCCTCCTGGAAACCCTTACACGAAGACCCTTCCTTCCCATCCTATCCCTCTGGCCATGCAACCATAGGGTATGCCGCCACATCAATCCTACAACCATATTTTGGTGAAAACATCTCCTTCTCAGACAAAAGCCACATTGGACGTGTCGAATTTTTAGGCATGCCCAGACACTATACTTCTCTTTCCGAAATGGCGAAAGAAAACGCAGCATCCAGAATCTACCTGGGAGTACACTATCCTCTGGATTGTTTTGAAGGAATGAAATTAGGACAGGCTGTCGGTAAAAACATTCGAAACACAGATCTTTCAACACTGATTTTCGATACATCTGCCCTGAATTAACAAGACAACTTACCTTATTTCTGCCGGTGAAACCACATACAAGTAGCTGTCATTGGCAGCAACAATACAACGGCCCTTCTTATCAAAACGCACTTTCCTGGCATTCATGCCCACGGGAAAAGGCACCCTTGCTGAAGGCCCGAATGTACCTTTAACTTTATCAAATGGCCCTAAAATCCTACCGGGATTTGCCAGGGTAGGTCCTAATTCAGCAACATAATTTGCATAATTTCCCACGTAAAAAACACGTCCATCCGGCAGAACGGCCAAATCCTGGATGTCGCTGACCTGTTCTTGCAAAGCCAGAGGCATCACCTTATATCCCGCGCCCTCTGACAAAAACAGCACAGATCGGAGCTCCGTCAATTTTTTCTCCTCAACCAGCTTTTCTGTATATGCATCAAACAACTGCGCTATACCCGTAGTGCCTTTAAATTCAGCGTATGACCGAAAATTCTTCTTTAATATACTTAGCTGGGATCCAAGCCTGTCAAGACTGGCAAACGGCATGTACCTGTGAACATAATGATAGAATATCAAAGGTTCGGATGCCCCATTTCCATCAAAGTCACCAACATACATTTTTACAGGCAAAGAATCACTGGCTGTCCATTTAAAATTCAATCCGGAATTACCGGCGAGGATATCCATCTTCCCATCTCCATTGAAATCATATGTGGCTAATCCATTCCATAAGCCCATACAATTGCCTGTACCTTTCGCTACCGAGGCGTCTTCCAGCTTTCCATTTCCCAGATTTTCCAGCAGGGTGATACCCATCCATTCACCACAAATCACTAAATCTAAATCCTTGTCTCCTTCCAAATCGACCCACTGCGCATCAGTTACCATTCCAAACCGAACCTTGTAGGCAATCTCCACCCCCTGGCCTTGCTTGTTTCGCAATACAAAACTATACGGAGACAAGCCATAGGAACCAGGGATGGACCTGCCACCAATAAACAAGTCTTCAAAGCCATCGTTGTCAAAATCTCCCACAGAAACACAACTTCCATTTGTATGCGGCAATGAAATCGGTATACGCCGGAACACACCATTGCCGTTGTTCAGGTATAGCCTGTCTTCCAAAATTTTGTCCAACTCCTTGTTGTCGTTTCCTCCGCTGACCACATACAAATCCCTGTCGCCGTCCCCGTCAAAATCTATCGTTGCCGCATCCACATCCTCATACCTCGCATCATTTTCAAAATCTGGAGTTTCCTTTTTTGTAAACGATCCGTTTGCCGTTCCAAAGTAGAACTGTGCTGCCTGATTTCTGGCACCGCCAATGTATAAATCCGTAAGTCCGTCGCCATTCATGTCTTCATATACCATGGCCGGTCCCTCATAAGCAAGCCTTTGCGGAATTAATTTTTCTGTGTTTTCATCAAAATATTTATTTTCCTCATGCTTGACTGTCAATACTTGCACTGCTCTTGTCGTTGCGCCTTCCTTTGGAAAGGAAGTTCTTTGCTTCAGATTCACGGGCCGCGTGAGCAGATGTACCTTGTTCAACTCCGGGGAAACCAAAGTCTGAACGGCATTGCCGGGCCAAATGATGTGAACCGAATCTACCTTTTGTATCGAGGAAAGACCCGTGTAGACCATCGCTGTGCTGGAAGACATAAAGCCTCTCGTTGTCTGAAGCTCTTTTGAAATCTGTGTTTTCCCGGCAAAAACAGTAATTTTTGATCCTTTGACTACCTGATTGGCCGCATTCCCCTTTAACCGAAAGGCGATGTAGTTGCTTTTTGTTGTTGTATTTTCCAAAATCGCGGCCCTCTGATTGATGTTATTTGTCACTAAATCAAGGTCCCCATCCAAATCAAAGTCAGCATAGGCAGCACCAGTAGAAAACGTGGGCTTGCCTACGAAAGAAGAGGCCAAAGAAGTATAGGTAAGCTCACCAGTATGCCTGAATAACACATTGCGCAACGGCTGCGATGGCATTTTTTCAATGAGGTTGGCTGTCCTGTCTTTTGCTCCGTTGGGGTTTTTATTGTCCAGCTCATTTAAAAAATTGATGTAGTCGAGGTCATTCGGGCGTTTTACGATGCCATTACAGATGAATATATCTGCATACAGGTCATTGTCAAAATCCTGCATCAATACAGACCAGCTCCAATCCGTAGCAAAAGTGCGCGTCATATAGGCCACATCAGAAAAAGTGCCATCACCCTGGTTGATCTGAAAATGGTTTCGTGCATTTTGTAGGTAAAACCCAAAATCTTTCTTTATCATTTTTATCTGATCTGAATCTTCACCAGCAGACACCAGCGCTACTTCCTCATCGTATGGCATCATGTCAGTAGTAAATACATCATTCCACCCGTCATTATTGACATCGGCAATGTCGACACCCATACTGAATTGCGTAGTGTGTGCCATTGATTTTCCTATAGATTCTGTAAATGTTTTATCTCCGTTATTCAGATACAAATAATCATTTTCATGAAAATCATTCCCCACATACACATCTTCCCAGCCATCATTATTTACATCAGAAATTGATACAGCAAGTCCATAACCCAGTGGACTGGAATATATGCCCGCAGCAGTTGATACATCAACAAATTTACCCTCCTCCTTTAGCCGGTTTTCAAACAGAATATCTCCTGCCCTGTTGTCTTTCTCCTTTCTTTTTTCAATACTGCCATAGCTGTTTATAGTATGTACGTTGTGGTTAAGCAAGTACATGTCCAAATCACCGTCATGGTCATAATCGAAGAAAGAAGCATGCGTGGAATATCCCTGAAAATCCAAACCATACTCTGCTGCTTTTTCAGAAAAATGACCCTTTCCGTCATTGATATACAGTTGATTATGCACAGTGCTCCCTTCAGACAGCATGCTAACCTTACAGACATAAATGTCCACAAAACCGTCTCCATTGACATCATCCATGGCTACACCAGTCGACCAGGACTTCTCAGCAGAAATACCGGCTTTGTCAGACACGTCCTCAAACCTAAGATTGCCTTTGTTTACATACAATTTGTCTTCTTTCTGATTTGCACAGAAATACACATCATCCAAACCATCATTGTTGATATCTCCGACAGCCACTCCTCCGCCATTGTAGTAATACAGATATTCTATAATGTTTTGTGAAGGAGTATCCTGCAAATCGTTTGAAAAGGCAATGCCCGTTTTCTGCGCGTCAAGGGATCTGAAAACCTGGTTTTGGCCTTCGTCAGAGGATGGATTGGCACAAGCACTCAGCCCGAGGATTGCCAGGAGGGCAGCATACGTATTATTCATTCTTATTTATTTGAAAACCTGCAACAGTATCATTGTTTCTGAACACAAATACATTCCTTCCTATTTTCTTTACGTCCCTGATCTCGCCAGGCACAGAAAAGCCATAGTCAATTGATTTATCTTTGAAATTTCCGTTCCGCTGATTGATCAATACATGTCCATAAGAGGCATCATATCGTCCCATTTCTGGTTGTACACCATATAGATTGCCTCCCAGGATGATATCCTCAAATTGATCTCCGTCAACATCCATTACTGAAATCGCGTAAACAGGACTAAACTGGGCTTGTGCTGGCAACGGCCTCTTTTGAAATGTAAAATTACCCATATTGAGCAGAACTACTGACTCCAGGTCTGTTGCCTCCAAAACAACCGATTTCTTTAAGGTAGCCTCATCAAAAATATCATTGACTGACGCCTTTTTGAAGGAATCAAAGTTGGGAAATTTCTTTTTTAAACCAGGCAGCCGCGCCATCAGGTTATGACGTAACGCATACGGATAGTCCCTGCCATCCTCCCCGTTGAGCGTAAATATGGCCTCTGCCGAACCATTCTCATCAAAATCACTGAAGTACAACCGTACAGGATGTTCCTTGCTGGCTTTAAACCGACTGTTCAGTCCGTGATTGCCCAAAATCAGATCTTCATCTCCGTCATGATCAACGTCGGCTGAAGTCATCACATTCCACCAGCCAGCCAAATCATCTCCTATATCCACTTTTTCAAACAATGCCCCGTTGTTTTTTAACACGGTCACAGCCATAAACTCACCACAAATGACAAGGTCCTGCTTTCCGTCTTTGTCAATATCAACAAACGAAGCATCAGTAATCATACCGATGTTCTTGAGCATTGGTGCCCACTTTGCCGTAATGTCAGTAAACTTTCCTTTGCCATCATTTGCCAAAAGATAGCCTGAACAAGGTGCCCCATATTGCCCTATTTTCACTCGCTCACCCACAAAAAGATCCATGTCTCCATCCTTGTCAAAGTCTGCATGTGTCACCGTAGCTGTGCTCATCCGGACTCCCTCTGCCGGGAGTTGCTGGCCCGAATTTTGAAATTGCCCTTTCCCGTCATTCAAAAACAGCCCATCATACAAGTAATCCGAATACTCCGACAATTCCACTCCGCCGCTTCCCAGATAGACGTCCAAATCACCATCACCATCAGCATCAAAAAGTTCAGATATCACATGTTCAGCTTCACTTACCGCATTGAATGCGGGCTGTACTGGGCCAGAGATAAACAACCCACTTTTTTGCTGCAACATGATTTCAGTAGGTACGCCTTTTGGACCGGGAATCAATACATCATCCAGCTGGTCACCATTGATATCTCCTACAGAAACACATGGTCCCCTTGTACTCATCATGTGGTAATTCAGTCTTTCCCTGTTGAAATCAACATAGGCATTTTCTTTGTGCGTATACGGAAAAACATCTGACTTTAATTTTATCCACCCTGCTTTTGCAGGCAATATTTGCTCCACTTCCGGTCCTTGCCCGTCTTTCTCTGCCAAAGTAAGAAACTGATTCGTTGCTACCTGTTTCCTCCTTGTCACTTTACCTGAAGGCCATACTACCTCAATATCCACTTTTTCTGCTTTCCCTACACCCACTGTAATGCGCCGGTCCATGGAAGACTGAAATCCCCGCGCTGGCTGATTCTCAGAGTACCACTGTCCTCCATTGCTTCGAATGTTGACCCGACTGCCAACAGCCATCGTATTCTCACCCTCCCCTTGCAAGAGAAGTGTAATAAACTTATTTTTTGCGATGGTTTCGCTCTGATTCCGATACACAAAACAAGGCATATTGACATTGTTCACAATCAAATCCAGATCACCATCATTATCGAGATCGCCATACGCACTCCCGTTTGAAAAGCCGGGTGTTTGCAATCCACTCTGACGCCAGTCTGAAAATTGAAGACCACCCTCATTCTTAAACACATGATTTGGCACTGGTTGGGATGGGATAATATCTATGAGTTTTTTATAATCAACGCCGTTTTCCTGAATCATGGAAGCCATGACAGATTCATTGGCCACATATTGCAGATAATCCTGGTTGGTCAGATCGCGGTAGATGCCATTTGCAATAAACAAATCCCTGTTTCCGTCATTATCCATATCAAAAAGCAAAGCTCCCCAGCTCCAGTCGGATGCCTGGACGCCAGCGAGGCGACTGATTTCACTGAAGGTTCCATTGCCGTTGTTCAACTGCAACGTATTTCGCGTAAACTGGTGGTGATACCCATTCGCCACACCATATTGATACCTGTCCCAGTCCTCAAACGTAGTCACTGTTTTCAATCGTTCATAATCAGAAGGCAACATTTCTGTCACAAAAATATCGTTAAATCCATCATTGTTGATGTCAGCAATATCAGCACCCATTGAAGCTGCGCTGATGGACGGCATTTGCTGTACAAGCTCCTCAGAAAATGTCCCGTTTTTCTGGTTTATGTACAGGTAATCACGCTCAAAGAAATCATTGGAAATATAGATATCCTCCCAGCCATCATTGTTTACATCACCAACTGTAATTCCGAGCCCAAAGCCTATCACGCTCCCATAAATTCCGGCCTGCTCGCTTACATCTACAAATTTACCATTCTGGTTTTGCATCAACTTGTCACCTCCCATGTAATCTCGTACAGGACGCTCATTTTTCCGAAGGTTAAAACTGCCGATTGCCTGGAAAGAATTGTTTAACAGGTAACAATCCAGGTCACCATCCTTGTCATAATCAAAAAAGGACGCATGCGTGGAAAACCCTCTGTCGTTCAGATTATAGGCAGCAGCAGATTCTGTAAATGTCAAATTGCCATTGTTGATAAATAACTCATTTTCTTTATTGTCGCCCTTGACATCACCGGAATTACAGACATAAATATCCAGCAAGCCATCGCCATTCACATCAGCCATAGTCA
>JAUMBK010000170.1:11416-13116 GCA_032115795.1 Saprospiraceae bacterium
AGCTCTTGTCCCGCCGGATCCAGCCCTTTTTGTAATGTTCTCAAACTTCCAACCCCCTTTGTTCAAGAAAAGCTGGTTCTCGCCCTGGTTGGACACCATATAGACATCCGAAAGGCCATCATTATTGATATCGCCTATGGCGACGCCTCCGCCGTTGTAATAATTTCGGTATTTATAGACATTGAATTCGGGTGTGTCCGTCAGTGAATTGGTAAAAACCAAACCCGTCGTGGCATTATCAGTCAATTCAAACAACGGTTCTTTGCTTGCATCTTTCTTGCATGAAAACAATATAAAAAAGGATAATAGGACAAAATAGACGGATTTCATATTTTTTGTTGTTTGTCACCAGCAAGATGACTTGTTTCGGTTGCTGTATGGCGTTTGCATGAAAAAATCAAAAAATCGTTGACTGGTTGACTGGGCTCCAAATGTGCACGTCTCCCATTCATAATACATTCTACTATCAACCCGGCTTTTTCTGACTTTGTGCCAAACGGAAGTCAACCTCTTCGATCTTTACAACGACATCTTTTTTGTTTTTGGGATAAAGTAGTATTTGCCTGTTGCCATCTATTTTGACAAACGCTTTGTATTCTGACAGTCCCAAATCAATTTCAATAAAAGGATTTTTTTCATAATTCTTCAGATAAAACTGTTTCAATTCTTCCAAAAGGTGCGTTGAATACAAATCGTGATTCCACGGAGCCCAGCTTGTATAGCTGTATGTCATATCCATGCCCCGCATAACATCCTTTTCATCAAACATACCGTAAAAAAGGAGTTCCTTCCTCCGCGACTGGTTTGCCAAACTGTCATACGGCTCTACATATTTTGCAGTCCGGTTGCCCGTTCCCTGGCTGATAAGCTTCTGCTTGTTCAACTGCCAGCAAACCTCAAAAAAATCTTTTCTTGTCTGGCCAATGTACATGCCAAAGATCAGGCTGTCATTGCGTATTCCTGTTTGTTTTTCTCTTTCTACATACGAAGCATAATCCGATTTACATGCCATCCAGAATGTCATAAGAAATAGAAAAAAAACCAGGGAAACAACTTGTTTCATATCACTCAATTTTACACGTTTGCAACGCTTTGTTATTCAATCCAAAAACGACACTGGACGAGCCCAAAGATACAATATCCCGGATTTCACCCTGAATAAATAAAGGAGTTGGTTTCGTAAATGCCAGTCTTCCCTTTTCTACACCACAATTTATTCGCCACCCCTGAGAAGCATCCTGCCTGCCAAACTGCGGCTTCACCCTGTAGTCATTCCCTCCGGCCAACAAGTGACAAGTCCTGCCCTTTCGGCTGCTATGTAAGGCATGTATGGAAGAATACTGCAATTCTGCAGGAAATCTCACCCATTTCCACACACCTTTCTCTTGCAGATAAGCTCCCGATAAAAGTTCGTCAAGGTCGAAAATGGCCGCTGAGGCGAGAATTTCAGGACCAAATAACATGTCCATATCTGCCCTTGCACATTGGTTGTATTTTATAAAACGTTTACGAAGGATTGGCAACTGCGAAAAAAGTTCATCCAAATCATGAATGGGGTAGTATTTTCCCTGGTCTGCCTGACAGACAATTTGCTCCGTTGTACCATTGTTGTCAAAATCATACATAAACATGCGTAAACCCTTCGAGTACACCTGGTTTGCACCCTTGTTACCGGCGATGACATCTTCATCACCATCTCC
>JAUMBK010000171.1:0-9847 GCA_032115795.1 Saprospiraceae bacterium
TCTGGAGATAAGACTCGCACGGGCTTTTTCCACTTTTTGACAGGACTTTCCAGACTGCATCGCTAACAGAATATAAACACAACCCTGCCATCTTCCCCAAAAATGTGGTTTTTTTGAAAAAAAACTTTTTTACAATAAATTGATAATGTGTGCTTTATAATTTATTTATAAAAAAATAGCAACTTTCAGGCAGCGTTTGAGTCACTTATGGACTCTATGATTTCAGAGACCCTAAGTCTCTAGATTGATATTCTTTTCAAATTTCATTGAAAAAAATCTTTAGCGAAGAAAAGAAGCCTTCTGAAAGCAGGGGGCTTTTTTTTATTTACAACGACCATTCACCCTTCTGAAAAACCATTTCCATGTGTGGGATGCCATCTTCCATGTAATGATGTCCCGTATCCACAAATCCAAATCCTTCATAAAACGATTTAAGGTAGCTTTGAGCGCTGATTTTGACAGGCCTTTGCGGGTAAAGTGCCTGAATGTGCTTCATGGCCTGTGTCATCAGCTCTTTGCCTAAACCCTGTCTCCTGACATCCCGAGCATTGATGACCCTGCCTATGGAACAAAAGCCCGGATAGGATACTCCTGCATCAAGTAATCTGGCATAGCATATGATCTTTCCGACATCATTCCGTCCCAACAGGTGATGAGCTTTGAGGTCTTTGCCGTCTGCATCAAGGTAGGGACAATCCTGTTCGACGACAAAGACTTCCTGTCGTAATTGCATGATTTCATACAATTCAGAAAGGGACAAATCGTCAAAATAGGAAATGGTAAATGATGGTTGCACAACGTTGAATTATACCAGATAAACCCATTTGCCGTGCGAAAAGTTGAACCAGCTCCCTGTCAGGAAGACTACTTCACCACAGCAATGGGTTTTCGGGCCCAAAAAGTGTCGCCATCGGGATGAAATACCCGGCTTACCAGGACATAACAACCCCTTTGCGCGGGGCCTCCCGCGTCTGTTTGACCATCCCAGACAAACTGATTTTCTACGCCCAGTAACACATTGTTCAACAATGTGATGACAGGATATCCTTCGGCATCGGCAAGAAAGACAGTAGCCAGGAATCCAGGCTTGGGCATGTGCATGGCAATGGAGGCAAAATCATTTTTCCCATCGCCATTGGGCGAAATGACCTCGGGGAAAATGGTCAGAAAGGAATCCGATTCACTGTCGTGCTTTGACTTGTGCTGCACGGAATTTTTATATCCGGGAGTGGCATAGCCCACCGGTGCAGAGGCAGAGTGCCAGGCTGACGCCGGGTTTCCACTCACGGAAAAGTGCATTCTCTCCAGGCTGACACCCTGTGTCCTGGTGATTGCGGGTGAATGCATTTCTTCATTATACTCCAATGAATCCAGGGTGATGACACTCGTTTGATTGGACAGACGAAGAAAAACGGAACCCTCAGCAGACGGAAATGAAGGAAGAGAGAGTGTGTACAGCACTGCTGAATCAGGTGGCGCATACCGTTGTTTCAGAAAGGCAACGTCTTTTGAAAATGCAGCATAACCGCCCGGGGGCAATAGCAAATCCGAGGGTAAAAATACACCCGGTTGGGTTTGGGCATTGCTGAGGGAGAGGTGATTCAGCGAACAGTACCTGGCAGAAATATTGGCTATTTCGACAAAATCAGCGCCACCAGTCTCAGGATAACACAGAATTTCAGAGATTGCCAGATCGCCCCGGGTGGGGACTGCAGCATACACAAACGAAAGATGCTGGAGCATTTGGTTGCCATTGACATCAGGCAGATTGTCCACCCGCAATGTGTAGACGTGTTCGCTATCCATTGGCTTTCCAAAAACCAGCGCTGCCTGACCTGGCATAGCCATGGGATAGATGACTGAATCTGGCTGCCCCATGCCGTTGTCCAGAAAATAACATGATGCCTTTTTTACTTGTCTGTCATCGGGAAGCTCCGAAAAACGGAGATGCAGGGTGTGGCTGTCTGTTGCCCTTACCCGGGTGATTTTCAATGGAAGGGCATCTTTTGTGTAGGAAATGACTGAAATGTCATCAAAAAAGAAGTTTGACTTCCTGCTGGTTGTGTAAATGCATTTGAGCCCAAACCAGAGTGAATCTGAAGCGGGAATCGGCTGGTAAGGAAAAAGGAGTTCTTCCTCCAGCCAGTTGCCGCCAGTGTAGTCACATGTGATGATGCCTGGCTGGTTGGGAACCAGTGTAATGGAAAGCCGCGCAAGTGCCGGGTCCTGGCTGACACCTCCGGCGCGGCAGGAGCCGATACGCCGATGGACTCCCTGGGTCATTTGCCACAGGTGAATCGCATCCTGCTGCCCATTTTCGCCGATGGAAAGATACAATCCGGAGGCTTTTGATTCATCCCTGTGGTTTGTCCCTAGATAGAGTTTCAAGGCATTTTCTGTGGAAGGAGCAAATGCCAGTCTGAAATAAACCTGGATTTGCAGGCTATCTGTTGGAAGAGCAAACCTGCGCAACAACGTGCTACTGCCGGCTGCAGGTGCTTGCAATTGCAATTCCCCTGCACCGGAAACCAGAAAATGACCAATATCACCGGACCAGTTTTGATGCAAGGCTTGTCCGGGAGGAAAACTGTCTGTAAATTGCGCGCTTGAACAGAAGGGAAAAACGAGCAAATGGAAAAACAGAAAATAACTTGCCCTGTGTAAAGCATGAATACACGCTGAAAGTCTATCTTTGCGGAACATTTGAAGAGAAATTAATTTAGTTAGGTAATTGTTTTTCAATATCGCAGCAGTCAGGATGGCAAAATCCAGGCATGCAGTTGTTTTCAGAGGCAAAATTATCGCTTTCTTTTTTAATTCTTAAAAATGCACTGATTTTTCGGTAAAATCGATTCGGGCAATCCAATCAGGAGGACATGAATGTTGCCAAGGTTGGGTCCCGGTAGTTGATGTGCCTTTGTCATTTGCACCATCATTGCAAAAGGGGCATATTCCATCTTGTGCAAACGCACGAAACAGGAATGACCCTTTCGCGTGTGAATGCATTGTGTTTTAAACAATCCATTGCGCAGAGCGTGATGATTTAAAATTAGAGTCGATGAAACTGGCTGTTGTCGGTGTAACAGGATTGGTTGGCAATATGATGTTGCAGGTATTGGAGGAAAGCGGATTCCCGGTTTCTGAATTTATCCCTGTTGCATCTGCAAAATCCAGGGGCTCTTTGATTGAGTTTAAAGGAAAAACATATCCGGTGGTTACGGTGGAGGAAGCGATCGCCTTGAAACCGCAGATTGCTATCTTTTCAGCAGGTGGGATGGTATCACTCAACTGGGCTCCTGCATTTGCAGACGTCGGCACAACGGTCATTGACAATTCCAGTGCATGGCGCATGGATCCGGCAATCAGGCTGGTCGTGCCGGAAATCAATGCCTCTTTGCTCACAGCTAAAGATAAAATCATCGCCAACCCAAATTGTTCGACCATCCAGATGGTCATGGCGCTGGCTCCACTGCACAGGGCATTCAGGATGAAGCGACTGGTGATTTCAACGTACCAGTCCTTTACAGGAACAGGTGCAAAGGCGGTCGCGCAATACGAGGCTGAAAAAGCCGGTATTTCCCTGTCCGCAGATCAGATGGCTTACCACTACCCTATCTTTGAAAATGCGATTCCTCAGTGTGATGTCTTTCTGGATAATGGCTATACAAAAGAGGAAATGAAACTGGTCCATGAGACCAGGAAAATTCTTGGGGATGAATCCATTCAGATTACAGCAACCGCCGTCAGAATTCCGGTAAACGGAGGCCATTCCGAATCGATCAATGTGGAATTTGAAACTTCGTTTGACCTGAATTCGGTCAGGTCTCTCTTGGAAAAAACTCCAGGCATTGTTGTGCAGGATGATCTGGCACATTTTTCGTACCCAATGCCCTTGTTTGCAAAAAACAAGAATGACGTTTTTGTGGGCCGCATTCGCAGAGACGAATCCGTGCAGCACGGCCTGAATTTATGGATTGTAGCGGACAATCTCCGAAAGGGCGCCGCTACCAATGCAATTCAGATTGCATCGTATCTGATCGAAAACAATCTGATTTCTACGTAATTTTAGTACACTTGTATAAATGACTTGTATTACCTATTGATTTATTGATGTTTAACCGCTTGTATCATGAGACGTAAATTAGTACTGTGGGGTTCCAATGAAAAAGAAGAAAAGTTACTTGTAGCCCTCGAACTTCTGGAAAAAGAAAATGTAGTCAACATCTACACTTTCCCTGAGAATATTGCCACTGAAACTCTGTATAAGGATTTGTCAGAGAAATGGAAGGATGACACAGAAGTAGAATTTCCGGCAGGATTTGCCAAAATTGAAAGAAAATTGTCTGTATCAGACAGCATTCTCCCCGATGAAATCAGGGTAGAAAGACCTGAACTGATTACCCGGGCGCAGGCAGAGTGGCATTTTGTCGTGTTGTCTTCCAAATTGTATGGATTGTATAAATCAGAACTGGAAGAACTGAAAGACAAAATCGAAAAGCTGGGAGATTATGACAATGGCATATGGGAAGAGTTGCGCACCTTCTGGAATAAGGTACAGGGTCAGGTCAACGATAAAAATTTGTTCCGTGAGCACGGTGCCGCCCTGCGTGAGAAGACCAATTACCTGTTTGACAAATTGAAAGAGCTGAAAAAAGTGCTCGAAGGTGAATTTGAATCGAATTCAAAGCAATTTGTTCAGCAATTTCAAGCTGAATTGAATGAAATTGAAGAAAAAATAAACAAAGGTCTCGGATTGGCTCCCTTGTTTGAAGATTTAAAGAAAATCCAGGCAAGAATCCGGGATGTGAAATTCACAAAAGATGACCGCAATGAAGTATGGGCAAAAATTGATGAGACCTTTAAAAAGCTGAAAGAAAAACGAGGTGCTGCGGGTAGTGCGGCACAAGCCAGCAACTTCGCCAGGCTGGATGCGCGCTATACAGGATTGATCGCAGCCATTCAAAAAATGCAGAAATCAATCGATTTTGACCAAAAAGAACTCGATTTCCAAAATAAACGGGTAGCGGATAGCGATGGGCAGCTTGAATCTCAACTCAGACAGGCAAAAATTCGCATGATTGAAGAAAGAGTGAAATCTAAGCAGGAGAAACTCGATGACATGAACCTGACCAAGAAGGAACTTGAGTCCAAGCTGGAAAAGGAAAAAAAGAAGGCGGCCAAGGTCGAAAAGCAGGAAAAAATAGAGGAGGCAAAAGAGACGGTCAAACAGAAAATAGCGGATTCCATTTCTGAAACAGCCAAAGAGCTGGACAAAATGTCAGATAAACTGGAAAAGGCAGCCACTGAAATCAAAACCAGAGGTAAAAAAGCAGCTACCGCCTTGCAGGACATGGGTGAAGAAGCTGAATTTCGAATTCAGGATGCAGTAGACACGGTCAAAGCTGTGGCGGAAGTGGCGGAAGAGAAGTGGGAAGACACTTCCAATAACGTCAAGGAATCTGTGGAATCCATGCTGGAGAAAGCGGCGTCCTTTGCCAGTTCCGTTGCAGAGAAAATTGAAGACTCTCTGGATACGCTGAGTGATAAAATTGAAGAACAGATCGAACACAGCAAAGAAAGGCAAAGCCAATCGGAAGAGACCCCTTCTGCTGACGAAAAAACAGAAGAAAAAGCCTGATAAAGGACTCTTTTTATCTAAAATATAAAAAACCCGGCAGTACATACTGGCGGGTTTTTTTATTAATAATACTGTTGTTTTGCAAGGTAATTTCTGACGTACTGGTCAATGCCTTCCTCCAGGCTTGTCGTTGTCCTGTCGTACCCGGCACTTGCCATCTTTGACATGTCTGCCTCCGTAAAATACTGGTAAGCATCCCGTATATCGACCGGCGTATCTATAAATTCAATCCGGGGTTCGAGATCCATTGCCTGGAATGTCAGCGTGGCCAAATCGAGAAACGTGCGCGCCTGGCCCGATCCGACGTTATAGATGCCCGATGGCATTTGGCCGTGATTGTCCATGGCAAAAAGAAGCATGTCCATGACATCCATGACAGAGACAAAATCGCGGCTTTGGTGGCCATCTGCAATGCCAGGTCTGTGGGATTTAAACAACTTCATCTTTCCGGTCTGCAGAATTTGATGGAAAGTATGAAAAATGACCGATGCCATTCTTCCCTTGTGGTATTCATTCGGACCATACACATTAAAAAACTTACACCCCATCCAAAATGGGGGAGCTTCGGTCTGACGCAAGGCCCAGATATCAAATTGGTGTTTGCTCTCCCCATACGGATTGAGGGGCCTGAGTTGATTTATCAGGTCATGGCCATCATGAAAACCGTTTGCCCCATCTCCATAGGTGGCAGCACTTGAGGCATAAATCAGTGGAATGTGCTTTTGGGCACAGATTTGCCAGATCTTTTGGGTGTAGTGCAGGTTCAGTTTGTTGAATACATCCACATCGAGCAGGGCAGTGTCTGTCCGGGCACCGATATGCAACACGAATGAAACCGGTTGATCCGTTGTTTCAAACCATTCGAGGAATTGGTCACGGTCATACCTGCTATGGATTGGTTTTCCTTCCAGGTTGTCTGATTTCCTGTTGTCGGAAAAATCATCCACAATCATGACCTGTCCTTCGTATCCATGGTTGTTGAGTGCTGTCAGCAAGCAGGAACCAATAAACCCAGCTGCACCGGTGAGAATTACCATCTTATGATGTATTTATGATTAAACAGACCCCGTAATTCCGCTTTCAGGGCAGACAAAGATAGGCAAAATCAGGTTGGGGAAGGAGAATGGTGTTGGGTGTTTTGGAGTAGACTCAGGATTTCGATTTACTATTGGACAGAGATTTTCTATCTTGGAATCTGACTGAAACTGAATAGATTCATCATTTGGAATAGAATTCCTGCTTACTTTTGCGGCAAACTGAATCTATGAGTGCCTTTATGCAACTTCCCTATACCACCTGTATTGCCCTTATTTGTTGTTTGTTTCCCTTTCAGAGACCAGGCTGTCAGGAAAATACGAATGTGTTAGATTCTCTGACAAAAACGATCCGGTTGGGAGAAGATTCTGTCCGCATCAAGGTTTATTCAAAACCGGGCAGAAACAGGGTTTATCTTCATGTGCATGAAAACGAAGAAGCGGCCTTGGCTGCAGGAAGGCTGATGCTGGAAAGAAACGGTGGCAAGCTTGTGACACTGGCTCATACCCCAAACAGGCCTTTTAACAGGAATGTCCGTTTTAAACACAAACAAACTATGTATGAGTTTGACCCAAACAGAATATATACACCCAATGATTCTGTTCTTGACTCAAGCATACGTATTGTAAAGGGAAGGGGGAAAGTGACGCCGGAAGTCAGAAATATGGTCAGAAGTCTGGCAGACAGCATCTGGCATGAAATTTCCTCATTCCCTCTGATTGTGGCTATTCACAATAATAAAAACACGCCGCCCATGAACCAGCATTACTGGTTCTTCTGGTACCAGACATTTGCCGAATCGTTCAATATTACCTCCTATGTCATGCGGTCTGATTATGCCAGTGACAGCAATAAGTCGTGTGAAGACATCTACATCAATCCCAGGATTAACAACAGTGAATTTTTTATCGTCACGCAGCGGGAAGACTTTATGGATTTCTTTTCAAAGAGGTATAATGTAGTACTTCAAAACCCCAATCCCGTGGATGATGGTTCGATGTCAGTGTTTGTGAATACACATAACATCAGGTACATCAATGCCGAAGCCAAAATGGGCAGGGTCGCTGAGCAAATAAGTATGCTCGAGCTGGTTCGGGAGTGACTTTGTTTTGGATATTGAGTAGGCCAATTTACAATTCACCCAAACTAGCTTTTCGGCTGATTTCGATTACCTCTTGTTCTGTCAATTCAGTGAACAGGCATATATCAGTCAAAGAGAAATTGTTATTCAAGCCCCGAATGACAAAATCAATTTTGGCCTTTTCCAATCCCTTTTCGAGGCCTTTTTCAAGGCCTTTTTCAATTATCTGATCATACGTTGACTTCCATTCCTGTTGCATATCTGGTGATAATTTTGTCATGATCTCGTGTATTTTTCCTTGGTCAAAATTATTGATTTTCATGCTGTAAACAAATAATTGTTTTTGAAAGTTCCTGTCCATGAGTGGAGCCAATGTGTTAAAAATGCGTACAAAATGGTCAATCGAATCCAATAGATCATATCGACCACGCTGGATTAAGAAAGCAGACCGTAACATAACATTGGCTACATTTTCAATCTGGTCTGCCGATAATCTCATCAGGTCAAAGACTTCTATTTTAAAATCAGGGATATATGACTTCAAGCTAGCTGAGTGATGCGGAAATATGTGTTCCATGATTGTGTCAGGCCAACGCTCTTTACCATGATAATAAATCACCGGTATAATCAGATGAAGTGGTTTTCTACTACGTACCTGTTGCAAATATGCGTTACCGAGATAAGCAAGAATCTGAATACCGGCATATTTATCCAAATGTGATTTGTGTTCCAGCAATATGCTTATCTCACAATCATAGTTTGTTTCTTTCAATTGAAAGTGCAAAACCAGATCCGAATAAAATGCTTGCAATTTATTTGTTATGTAACTGGTTGCTTCATATTTCAAACTATCCATTTGCAACAATGACAAAACTTTTTCTGGCAAACATTCGTGTAAAAAATCAATGGCTGCCTGCCTGTCGCTCAATAAAGCCCGAATAAACTGGTCATGAGGTGTAGTGTTTGTCTTTTTCACAAATATAGGTTGTAGCGTATTTCAAAGCACAAAAATACGGAAAAACAATCAAATCAACAGAATAAGGTGACAATAAGTCAATAATAAGTAGGTATTTAAGAGACAAGTCGATATATTCTATAGGCGTTTATTTTACAGTTAATAAAAACAATTGCTACAAAATGCACCCTAAATTTAACCATTTTTAGAGTGAAAATGTCTCTATTATAAGTACTACTTTTTTACATAGATAATCTCATTACAATTCTCCTCGCGGAAAATCGAGGAGGCCACGTCGCGGATATCATCTGCAGAAACAGCCATATATTTTTCTGCTTCCTCATTGATCAGATTGGCATTGCCGAGGATTTCAAAGTAGGCAAAGCTGATTGCCTTATTCAACACACTGGCTTCGGAAAAAGCCAGGCTGCTGGTGACGCTATTTTTCAATTTTGTCAGTTCCTTATCGGATATACGTTGATCAGCCACTTCCTGCAACTCTTGCCAGATAGCTTTCTTAGCTGCATCCAGGCTTACTTCAGGCATTGTTTTGCCTTCTACAATGAATAATCCGGGGTCAATCGTGCCGGAAATAAAGGCATCAATCGTGCTGAACAATTGTTTTTCCTTATATAATCGCTGGTAAAACCTCGACGACCTGCCGTTGGCGAGCACGTCAGACAACAGATCGGTGGCGTAGTAGCTTTGGCTGAGTCTCCCTGCCATGTGGAAGCCCTGGAAAACGGCATCATGCGGTACATCCTGTCGGAGAATTTCCTGGCGAAACCCTGTCTGGACGGGTTCGGGAGGAAAGACAGTATGATTGACAACGCCTGCAGGAATGTCTCCAAACCATTTTTCTACAAGAGAAAATCCCTTCTCCGGGCTGATATTCCCTGCAAGGACAATCACTGCATTGCTCGGCCGATAATAGGTAAAAAAGAAGTCTTCTACCTGTTCCAATGTCGCATTGGCAATGTGGCTCATCTCACTGCCGATGGTCGGCCACCGGTAGGGATGGGACGTATATGCCAGCTTGCTGAGGTGGTGCCACATATCGCCGTACGGTTCTTCCAGGCAGGTTTCCTTGAATTCTTCCACGACCACTTTTTTCTGTGTGGCCAGGTTTTTTTTACTG
>JAUMBK010000172.1:0-8292 GCA_032115795.1 Saprospiraceae bacterium
AACCCTTGTAAAGTCATCAGAGATGTCTGAGCCAAAACTAAGAGATATAGAAACAGCAGCAGGCCACTTAGAGAATATTCGGGAAAGCTCGCCTACTCTCAGTGTTGTCATTCCTGTCTACAATAGTGCAGAAAGTTTGAGAACCATTGTTCATGAGTTGGACAAACTTAATCCAACTGCCCCATTTCGCATTACAGAGGTTATTTTCGTTGATGACGCGAGCAAAAATCCGGCTACTTTCCGAGCAATCAGGCGTCTGTCAGAAGAATTCTATTGGGTAAAGGGTATCAAATTAAGCCGCAACTTTGGCCAGTATGCAGCTACTTTGTGCGGATTCCGGTATGCATCAGGTGAATATGTGGTTACGATGGATGATGACATGCAGCACCATCCGGCTGACATAGTCACGTTGTTTCAACAATCGGAGCATGATGTTGTCATTGGTCTGAGAAAAAATAGAAAATCTCCTGTTGCAGAACGTCTTACAAGCCAAATCAGGAATTATTTCGATACATTTCTCCTGGGTAAGCCAAAAGGGGTGGAGATGAGTGCTTTCCGGTTGATGAAGCGGTATGTGGTGGACGAAGTTTGTGCCATGCACTCAATCAAACCATACATGAATGCACTCATTTTGTATGTAACCCGGGATGTTTGCAATGTAAACATTCCACATTACAGCCGAATGGAGGGAAATTCCGGTTATTCGTTTTTTAAACGGTTACGTATTTTTAGCCACTTGGTTTTTGGTAATTCGACCCTTCTAATGCGCATTTTGCGAATGATTGGTGTTTCCATTTTTTTGATAAGCGTTGTGATTGCAGCATTGTTAATAGTAAAAAAAATGATCTGGGGAACAGGTGTCACGGGATGGACATCCACTATGCTGGCCATCATCGGTTTTGGTTCATTGCAACTCGTAGCTACCAGCCTCATTGGCGAATATTTACAACGCATGTTCCCACAAACTGAGTCGAAGAAAGTATTCATTATCAGAGATGAAGTCAATACCGGTAATTTTCTATAACCGTGAATGGTAAAGGCATTTTCAGTTTTCTAAACGAGACAAACACATTATGATTCCATTCCACAAAGCTTATATTACTGGAAAGGAAGAGAATTGTATTCGGGATGCCATCTTGAGCAGAAGACTGGCTGGGAATGGTAAATATACAGCCGAGTGCCAGGATTTTTTCCAAAAACACCTACAAGTGCCCCGAACATTGCTTACCACATCATGTACGGATGCACTTGAAATGGCCAGTCTGCTGATCAATATCCAGCCTGGAGATGAAATCATTTGCCCCTCCTATTCATTTGTGAGCAGTGCCCTTGCCTTTGTCAGGCAGGGTGCGAGAATTCGGTTTGTTGATAGCAGAGCTGACCATCCCGGAATGGATGAAGAAAAAATTATAGAGCTACTTTCACCTAAAACAAAGGCGATTGTCGTAGTACATTATGCAGGAGTAGCCTGCAATATGGCCAGGATTATGGATTTGGCCAAAACACACAAATTGATTGTGGTTGAGGATGCAGCCCAGTGCATAGGTGCTTCCTACAAGTCTGAAGACGGCATTACACAAAAGCTGGGAACCATTAGCCATCTTGGAGCAATGTCTTTCCATGAAACGAAAAATATCCACTGTGGAGAAGGAGGCTTATTAATCATACAGGATGCCCAGTTTATTGAACGGGCAGAAATTATCTGGGAAAAAGGAACAAACAGGACTGCCTTTTTTCAGGGACAAGTGGACAAGTATGGCTGGGTAGATACTGGATCTAGCTTTTTACCGTCTGAATTGAATGCAGCATTTCTGTATGCCCAGCTGCAGCAATTGGAACAAATTCAGCAAAGAAGGTCCGAAATCTGGCAGTATTATTACCAAAATATACGCGGATGGGCTGAGGGGCTGGGTGTTTCTTTGCCTGGTGTACCGGATTACGCCAATCATAACAGCCATCTTTTTTACCTTGTTTTTCCATCACAGGAAATGAGAAATCTCTTTATGAAATATCTGTCAGGGGCAGGAATCCAAACCACATTTCACTATCAGAGTCTACACAACAGCTCATATTACAAGCCTCTTTATGAAGGAATTCCTCTTCCGGAAGCAGAAAAATATTCCAATTGTCTGGTCAGACTTCCCTTGTATCCTGATTTAAAATCAGAAGAGCAACAGTATATTGTTGAAAAAATCATTCTCTTTACGCCATAAAATCGCCATGAGTAAAAAAATCATTCACGCAAAAACCACAGTGAGTAGTTGGCTCATGAAAGATTCCTTGTGGCTAACTGATACAAACACATGGAGTGTGCTCTACGTAAAACTATTCAAATGAATCAAAACCTGACTATATATAATTTGGCCATATTGATCTTCAGTATATGTACGTTAACCATTACTTTTTATTCAAGTTTTTTTGGTATAAATTTTACTGATGAGCCCTTTCACATGATGTATTACATGGATCTGGCCCAAACGGATGTCATTCGGTTTGTATATCCCTACACAGGCAAATTTTGGCATTTCTTCTTTCCGGATACACTCATTTCCTTTCGAATTCTGGGGTATATAGTCAAAGTACTTTGTTGCATTTTGCCCATTTGGTATTTTTTTAAAGACACAATGTCAAAAATGGAGGGAGTATTTTGGGCTTCTGTAAGTCTCTTTCTGACAGTCAGGCTTCAAAATCATGGATTCAACCAGTACAACAGCTCTCTTTTCGTTCAGGTAATCATACTCCTGTTAATGCATCGCTGGATAAATACTAAGAAATATACCCCATTGGTTCTTGTTGGTATTCTATCCGCAGTCAATACAGGCCTCCGTCTGCCGGAATTCCTCACTGTTATCCCGTTAAGTGCCTTTATTTATTTTATTGGCACCGATGATAACCTACCAAAAAAGAAATTATTCGGCTCCATTGGGTTATTGATTGGTTCTTTTGGATTGGGTTATGTAGCCTTGCTCTTAGCACATTTTGGCTTCCAAAAGATGTTTGATTCCGGGGGAATTGCACCCTTCTTCTTTACTGCTGTAAAAAACCAGCAAGGAATGAATGATTCCTATGAAACGGACAAACTACTCAAACTTTACGCTAAGGATGTGATAAAAACTATGTTATTGACCCTGTTTTGTCTGGGGAATATTCTGATCTATATCAAATTTAAAAAAAAATCATCAAAGTTCAAGCTCCTTCAAGCTATTCCATTGCTACTTTTTTCATCCACTGTAGGACTTGCCTCCGTTCTAAGGACCAATGGAGTTTTAAACCTGTCTTATTGTGCCTTTTGGATCAGCGTCATGTGTATGATTCTATATCATTGGAAAGTATTTCCAGGCCGCAATATACTATGGTTGCTACTTATCCTAAGTTTTGCGTGCATCCATCCCCTCGGCTCCAATACTGGTTTGTGGAAAATGGGAGCTGTTCTTTTGCCTTTTCTTCCGGTATTGCTTTTGAATCTTAAAAATCAAATCCAAACGGAAGTATTTCAATTTGCAAAACCGATTGCCCTGGCGATTTTATCTGGAATCTTGATTGCTCAGTTTGGCTGGGGCTCAGCATACGAGGATGCCCCTTTTTCGTCATTGACAGCTACCGTGGCACATCCCAAACTGGTAGGTTTAAAGACAAGTAAACATCGAAAAAAAAGTATAGAGTACAACCTTTCTGTAATTGACTCAATACAACAGGCGAATCCAAAGAGTAAAGTGCTTTTCTATGGCCGTTCTGCGTGGTTGTATTATTACCTGACAGACACTTCCTTGCCCTCCAGGGTATCTTTCAGAATGCCGACGGATAATCCAAAACACACACAAATTGTCAAATCTTGGCTACATAAGTCTGAAGAAAACCCACCCATCTTGATTTTACTGCGTGACAAAAAAGTCCGTAGCCTGAAATCCGTTTTGCCTACCCGGATGGAGCAAACACTGGATTCAATACAATACGCCCCGGTGTATCATAAAAACAATGTAACTGTTTATCAATTCCGCTCCCTGTGATCCAGATCCCCGTAACAAAATCCTTCCTCCCTCCCCTCGAAGAATACACTGCCCAGGTAGCTCGTGCATACCAGAACGGCTGGCTGACCAACCGGGGTGAGCTGGTAAAGGAGCTGGAACAAAAACTGACTTCCTTTCTGTCTTTGCAGGAATCAAAGATATTGTGTATGACGAATGGCACCCTGCCACTCCAGATTGCCGTAAAACTTCTGGGGAAGGGGGGTGAAATCATCACGACCCCATTCAGTTATGTAGCTACCACTGCGGCGATTGTCTGGGAGGGATGCACGCCCGTTTTTGTGGACATTCACCCGGAAACCCTGACAATCGACGAAACAAAAATTGAAGCTGCCATCACCGAAAAGACCACCTGCATCCTTGCGACCCATGTGTATGGCAACCCCTGTGCTGTGGAAGAAATTGAAGCCATTGCCTTACGCCATAATCTCAAAGTGATTTATGACGCAGCACACTGTTTTGGGGTGCAATACAAAGGAAGAAGCATCTTTGAATATGGCGATGTCAGCACCTGCAGCTTTCATGCGACCAAGTTGTTTCATACGGGTGAAGGAGGAGCCGTGTTTTGTAAAGACCCGGACTTATACCATCAGATTGCATACAGCCATAACTTTGGCCATAACGGCCCATTGCAATTCCATGGTGTGGGTATCAATGGAAAAATGAGCGAGCTGCAGGCGGCCATGGGGTTGGCGGTGTTGCCGTATGTGCCTTCCATCATAGAAGTAAGAAAGAAACACTTTATTCAGTATACGCATCTTTTATCGGCAAAACAATGTAAACTAATTCAAATCAGAGAGAACACGGACTGGAACTACAGTTACATGCCTGTGCTTTTTGAAAATGAAGAAGCGCTTTTAACTGCTGAAATTAAAATGCACAATGCGGACATTCTCCCCAGACGTTATTTTTATCCAACGTTAAACAAACTGCCTTATGTATTCGCGGATGAGTGTCCTGTTTCGGAGGAAATCTCACGTACAATTCTTTGCTTACCTATGTACTTTGACATCACTCAAGAAAATTTACGTCAAATTACGGATCAAATTCAATAAAGAAATTAACAAGTAATAATGTCTAACTACGTGTTTGTATGCATAAAATAATTGATGTACGCTGCCGGTACACTGGAGGTTCATCTGCAGCCTATTTCCGTAATCAATTGGCAAAATCAGGCAGATTGCCTCTAATAGAATCCTTGGTTGAAGGAACAGAAGCCTCTTTTTTCAATGAAATAGAACAGGCTGGCATTGCTGTAGCCGTATCTGCATCCGGTTTCAATCCGGGTGCAAAGCTGGGTAAATATACATTCCCTGACAGAACCACTTCCAATGATGAACTGGCCGATGTAGCAAAGCGAAATCCGCATAGATTTATTGCTTGCGCAGGGCTGGACGTCAGCAATGCCTTTCATAATTGCCTGGACGAAATTGATCGGTGTTACCATGAACTGGACATCCGCGTTTTTGGCATTGAGCCGGGCAGGGCACCGGGTTGCACACCCTCGGATAAATTACTTTTCCCGGTTTACAAAAAACTGGAAAAGCTTGATTGTACCATAATCATCCAGACATCAGGTCTGAAAGGTGGACAATATTTAAATTATGCCCATCCGGAACACATTGAAATGGTTGCTGAACACTTTCCCAGTCTAAGAATCATTTGTGCTCATGGTTGTTACCCATTTGTAAGGGAAGCCATTGTCACGGCAATGCGCAGAGACAATATCTGGCTAAGCCCGGAAGGATATCTCTGGCATCTGGGACACGAAGATTGGATGCGCGCGATTAATAAAAATTTCGAGCAGTTCTCAAAGAAGTTCTTGTTCGGTTCAGCGTATCCCCTCACCCCAATCAAGCCATTTGTAGAAAATTTTCTGAAGTTAGACTGGGAAGAGACATTCTTACCAAGCCTCTTGTACAAAAACGCCATCGAAGCATTAAATATTGGGCATAAGGAGCCATTTTCAACTCTATTGAAAAATGCGTAAAAAGGCACTTTTGGGGGGCTGTTTTTCAGTAGTTGGTTTTAGTATACTCCATTTATTATCAAGGCCCATATTCTGAATTTTTTAAATCACTGTTCATCAACTGCTGTAATACAGGAGGCAGGATACTAATGTAAAAAATGAAAACAATCCTTTTACTTTCAGGCGGAAATTTGGTTGGACAAAATATTCTCGGGAGTCTGGATGGAAGAAGAAATGACATACGCCTGATTGCGACGAATAGCAAGCCTGACGAAGCTATCCTGTTCAGTTTTGACAAGGTGTATTTATCCCCTCCTCTTACAACTCAGCCAGACGAATTTGAGGCGCTTTTAAGGCAAATTCTTGTGACAGAGTTGCCCGATTTAGTCATTCCATGCAGGGATGAAGATGTCAATTTTCTGGCCAGGCTCAGTGAAAAAAATTCAAAATGGAAACATATTTTTCTTTGTGGTTCACAAACACTGGCTGATGCGATGGTGGATAAAGAAAAGAGTGCCACATTATGTGGTGAATTGCGTATCCCTTATGCAGATACTATCCTGGCATCAGACAATATCCTGGCACTGGAAGCATTTTTCAATCAGGTTACATTTCCTATCATAGCGAAACCCGTTCGAGGTTTTGCCTCTCAAGGAGTCTATTTGGTGCTTGACAGACAACAAGCAGATTTTTTTATTGGCAAGAGCGACTATATCTTTCAAAGGTATATTGGCGAAAAGCAAGTTATTATAAAGTATACTAAAACGTTAAATGAGAAAGGACTGCCTTTATTTTATAGCTTTGAACAAGAAAAAATTTCCGTTCAGGGCAATATTAATGCATCAGGTCTTGTCATGGGTACATTTATTACCATTCACCACATGTCGGGTGGAAAGAGCAGTAAAGTGACCAAATCTACGCATCTTCCTTGGGAACCAATGGCAAAAGAATGGGTTCAATCATTGGCAAATGCAGGATGGCGAGGACCCGTGAATATTCAATGCCAGGTAGATACTGATGGCACATTGGTAGCGTACGAATTGAATGGGAGGTTCACAGGGGCAACTCATGCGAGGCTTTTCTTTGGATTTGACGAAGTGATGATGACGTTAAACCATTGGTGTAAGGTAGCCCTGCCACAGGCTGAAATAAATGAAACTTGTCAAACAGTTCAAAAAACCGCACACCATGTATTTATTGACAATCAAAAAGTTGATCTCCTGATCAACCAAAAAGTATGGCCTTAAATTTAGCTTTGTACGGCCAAAATTTCAATACCTAATTCACGATATCCACTTTGATTTGGAAATAGCATAAATTGAGCTAAAATGTCTGATTTATGGTAACAATTGTAACACGAAAATCATTAAATAAAGAATCAATTAGGTTCTTAAAAATTTACACAAATGAATTCCACTCAAACTGAACATAATTCTGCAATTGAAGTGGTAGAATTGAGTAAAGTTTTTAAACTTTATAAAAGCCAGAAAGAAAAGATCCTGGACTATGTCTTACCATTTTCCAAATCGAGACATACCCCTTTTACAGCCCTTGAACCAATCAGTTTCACCATTCCCAAAGGTGAAATCTTTGGTATCATTGGAAAAAATGGCAGCGGCAAATCCACCTTATTTAAAATTTTAGCCTCAGTCATGTCACCAACGACCGGTACGTTTGCCTGCCACGGCAAATTGACGGCGTTACTCGAATTGGGTGCCGGATTCAACAGGGATTTGAATGGGATTGACAATCTCTTCTATCTCGGCGCAATTCAGGGAATTCGAAGAGAGGCCATGGAAGAAAAGATGGATGACATTTTGCGATTTGCAGAACTCGGTGACTATATTTATCAACCGGTACGTATGTATTCATCAGGAATGAATTCCCGACTGGCATTTTCGATGGCTGTGCATATCGATCCTGAAATTTTGATCTCTGACGAAATTCTTTCTGTGGGTGATGTGCGATTTCAACAAAAATGTCATCGTAGGATCCGGGAAATGAAAGAAATGGGAAAAACAATCTTACTTTGTACCCACAATATGGGCGCTGTTCGGGAATATTGCCATCGCGCACTTTGGTTGCATGAAGGAAAAATGATGGCTTTGGGCAACGCAAGAGAAGTCACTGATGAGTACGAACAGTTTATGTTGTTGAATACAGGAAAAAATTCAGTTCTGAAAAGAAACAAAATATTGGTGGAAACTAACTCCCTTGCTGACAAACTACTTGACAATCTAAAAAATAGGCAGTGGGTGTGGTTTGATTCACTGAAGGAAAATGAAACTTATATATCAA
>JAUMBK010000173.1:0-2413 GCA_032115795.1 Saprospiraceae bacterium
CAATACAATGGGTTTCCGCTTCCACAAGGGCTGATTGAAGACACTCCTGCCTTTTCTTACAGAGGCATGCACCTCGATGTAGGCAGGCATTTTTTTAGTATTACGGATGTGAAAAAATACGTGGATTTCATGGCGTATTACAAGTATACCCACTTCCACTGGCACCTCACAGAAGACCAGGGGTGGCGTATTGAAATCAAAAAATACCCCAGGCTTCAGGAGATTGCTGCCTGGCGAAAGGAAACGTTGGTTGGCCACTACAATGATCAACCGCAGCAGTTTGATGGTAAGAAGTACGGTGGATATTATACCCAGGAGGAGGCAAAGGAGATTGTGCGCTATGCTGCAGAACGAAATATTGAAGTCATTCCTGAAATTGAAATGCCAGGCCATGCTCAGGCAGCTTTGGCAGCGTATCCAGAACTGGGTTGTGGCCCCGGTCCATATGAAGTGGCAACAAAATGGGGTGTATTTAATGATGTCTTCTGCCCTAATGAAGCTACATTTACCTTCCTGGAGGATGTTATTGATGAGATCATACCTATATTTCCCGGTAAATACATCCATATCGGAGGTGACGAATGCCCCAAAGTTGCCTGGGAAAACAGTCCTTTTTGCAAGGAACTGATGCAACGGGAAAATATAAAGGATGCACATGGTTTGCAAAGCTATTTCATCACCAGAATGGAAAAATACATCAATTCCAAAGGCAAACAAATCATTGGCTGGGATGAAATTCTGGAAGGAGGTCTTGCACCCAATGCAACTGTTATGTCGTGGCGGGGTATCGAAGGTGGATTGGCAGCTGCCAGCCAGGACCACGATGTCATCATGACACCTACGTCGTATTGCTACTTTGATTATTATCAGTCAGAATCACCTGATGAGCCGCTGGCCATTGGCGGGTACCTTCCATTGGAAAAAGTATATCACTGGAATCCCATCCCTCCCGGTCTTGCCAGGGACAAACACGCGCGCATCCTGGGTGGGCAGGCAAATGTGTGGACAGAATACATATCCCAGTTCAGTAAGGTAGAGTATATGGCGTATGCCCGTGGAATCGCCATGGCAGAAGCGTTGTGGTCTAAACAGAAAGAGTATGGTGCATTCACAAGCCGATTTTTACAACACCAAAGATGGTGGAACACACAAGGTGTCACTGTTGCCAATCACGTGTATGACCTCAAACCTGTGGTGAAGGCAGGTGACGGCAAAGAGGTTCGTGTCAGCTTTAGCGTACCATCCGATGCCGTGATCCACCATGTCATCAATGGCCGCGAAGCAGATAAAATCCGCTCTGGAGAGGAAGTAACCATTGATTTTGCAGGCCAGCACGTCTTCACTGCCAAACATGCTGCTGGCAGCGGAAAACCGCTGGAGTTGCTCTTTGACCTGCACCTGGGTACCGAGGCAACCATCGCCATTGAACCGGCACCGTCGCCAAGTTATGCCGGCAATGGACCGGGCAGCATCATCAATGGTGTCAAAGGCAGCGACGAAAAATATGGAGGGACCGAATGGCTTGGTTTTGAAGGAACAGATGCGTTGATTACACTCGATTTTGGCAAAGATCGAAATATCGGGAATGTGGAATGCCGGTTTTTTAAGGGAGAAGGTCAATGGATCTATTTGCCTAAAGAAATTGAAGTTTCCATGTCCATGGACGGCATCAATTACACAAGAGCGACAGGAATTAAAAACATTGATACCTCCACGAAAATAGCTGATGTCAGACTGACGCCATACCAGGCCCATGGCAGGTACATGCGCATCAAGGTCGTAAACTTTGGCGTCATTCCCGAAGGCCGGCAGGGTGGGGGCCATCCTTCCTGGCTGTTTATTGACGAAATTATTGTTCGGTAATGTCACCGGTTAGAAAGTTGGGGGAATTATGATGTTCGTACCGGTATTCTGGGCGCGTATGAGAATTTATATCCTGAGTGTGGTTATCTCTTTTATTTGCTTTGAAATACCAGGGGTGTCTCAAACTGTGTCAGACTTTCAGTACAAACCTGAAGTCTACATATGCCAAAGTGTTGGTGAAGAGAAATCGCCGTCTATTGATGGTGTTCTGGATGAAGTAGCCTGGAATCAAGTCGATTGGACTAACTATTTTGTGGATATTGAGGGCGACAGGCAGCCGAAACCGCGGTTACAAACCCGTTGTAAAATGACGTGGGATTCCACCTATTTTTACATAGCAGCAGTCCTGGAGGAACCTCATCTCTGGGCAACGTACGATAAACATGATATGGTCATTTTTCATGAGAATGACTTTGAAGTTTTTCTTGACCCGGAAGGAGATACGCAGTCCTACATGGAACTGGAGGTTAATGCTCTTGGAACTCATTGGGACCTGATGCTGACAAAGCCATACAAGCAGGGTGGCAGGGCCATAGACGCATGGGATTTT